>CAVQVY010000001.1:0-20609 GCA_963717185.1 Candidatus Dormiibacterota bacterium
GGTTGGTGTCCGGGGAGGGGATGTAGCCGGCGACGCCGTAGTGCGCCCAGCCGATCTGCTGGTACGGGTTGGGGGCCTGGGTGAGGGCGATCTTGTCGGCCTGGGTCATCGCCGCCAGCAGTGCCTGCGCACGAGCGGCAGGTGCCTCCGTCGGGTCCATCCACGCGCTGCACGTGCTCGCGGCGGCGTGGACCGCTGTGACCGGTGCGGTGAACGGCGTCATAGCGGACACGGTCGCGACCGCGATCACCGCCCTGGTGGACCAGCGCTTCAGGCGCGCGTGCAGTCTCATGCGGACCTCCCTTCCTTCCCCGGCCGGCGCAAGCGGCCGCGGGCAGCGTACCACCGTTGTCCCGGGGGGCTGAGCGGCTACTTGGTCGCGGTCTTGCGCCGACCGCCGCGACCGCGCTCGCGATGGGGCAGGTAGGAGCGGTCGCCGATCCACGGCGCAGGCGGCACGCCCATGTACTTGGTCGTCTCGTTGAGCCACGACGCGTAGCTGGAGCGCAAGCGCACGAAGGCCTGCCACGCCGTCTCGGCATCGCGCAGCGTGAACCCCGCCCGGCGCAGGCGGCCGCACGCCTCGTCCCACTCCTCACGCTCCACGCCCGGCCAGTCCTCGCCGTCGCGGTGGCGGAAGTACAGGCGCATGTCGGCGACGAGGTGGACGCCGACCTTGTACATGAGCCGCGCGTGCCCTTCGGGGACGCCGTCGACGGTGCTGAGGGTGAGCACCGCGGCGTCCATGACCGCGCCGAAGCTGTTCGCCCACGCCTCGTTGTCGTGGCTGGAACGGAAGTAGAAGAGGAGCGGGTAGCTGAGATGGCTCTCGAGAACCTCGACCGTCCAGGTGCGCCACTCGTCGAACGTGGCGGTGAGCTGCTCCGGCATCGTGTCCGCCGCGACACGCTCGAGGATCTGCACCCCGGACGGCGGCGCGCCCGCGAGGGCGTCGAGCGCGACCACGGCGGTCTCGCGTCGCTGGAAGGAGCTGAACAGCGAGAACAGCAGGCTGATGACCAGCGCGAACAGCCCGAAGCCGGTCGCCGCCTCGATGCCCGTGAGCACACGTGTGGCGACGCCGGTCGCCTGGATGCCGTCGACCGAGAAGGAGAGCATCGTGCCCACGGACAGGTAGAGGGTGGTGCCGAACGAGCCGGGCTGCGGGCTCAGCCCGTCGTGGAGCCCGGTGAAGATGAGCCCATACCCGAGGACCAGGAAGAACGCCCAGACGATGAGCAGCAGCACGATCATCAGGGGCGCGAAGGCAGCCAGGGCGGCCTCGCGCATCTGCAGCTTGCGCGGTCGCTCGGCAACCCGCCGCCAGCCCCGCCAGCAGACGTCGATCACCGTGGTGGAGAGTTGCACGCGCCCCACAGCCGGCCGCGGCATGACCACCAACTGGAAGACGTCGTACAGGGTGATCACGGCGACCACGGCGCCGAGCGCGATGTCCACGCCGTCGATGGCGCTCACGGCCGCGTCACCTCGAGCTGTCGGCAGGCGCCTCCACCTCGGGGTCCTCGTCGACCACGGGTTCGGGGTGACGACCTCGTGCGCGGCGAGGTCGTGGGGATGGATCGCAGCCTTCACCGCGGCCGCGATCTCCTCGAAAGGCACGGCCAGAGCGTTCACCTCGCCGCCGAGCTGACCGCTCTCCTCGGCGACGACCTCGTCGGCTGCTGCCTCGGCGGCGTCGATGCGCTCGCGGATGCTGTGATGGTGTGGCGGATCCTTCTCGTCGGTCATGGGTCCGTCATGGTAGGCGGTTGCGCGCCACCTCGCGGTACACGTCAGCGGTGGCACGCGCCGTCGCCTCCCAGCTGAAGCGCTCGCGGGAACGGCGCAGCGCCGCGTCGCTGAGCCGGCGTCGCAGGTCCGGGTCGTCGAGCAGGGCGCCGATCGCCGCCGCCAGCGCGCCCGCGTCACCGGGCGGGACGAGCAGAGCCGTCTCGCCGCTGCGGCCGGCGACCTCGGGAAGGGCCCCGGCGGTGGTCGCCACCAGCGGCACACCGGAGGCCATCGCCTGCAGCGCCGGGATGGAGAAGCCCTCATACAACGAGGGAACCACCGCCACCTCCGCCTGCGCGTAGTGGCGCGCCACCTCGGCCTCGCCGATGCCGCGCACGAACCGCACCGTGTCGCTGAGCCTGAGCCGCCGCATCGCCGCCGCGACCGCGCCGTTGGGTCGCGCCTCACCGAGGACCACCAGCTCCAGTGGCCGCCGGCTGCGCAGCGCGGCAACGGCGTCGAGGAGGTGGACCACGCCCTTGAGCGAGACGTCGGAGCTCGCCACCGCGAATATCCGCCCCGGGATGCGCTCGGTCGCCGGCTGGGGCGCGAACACCGTGCCATCCACGGCGATGGGGATGACCCGCACCCGCGACGCCTCCACCCCCATCCTCTCGACGATGTCGCGCCGCGACTGCTCGCTCACGGTGATCACCCGTTGCATGCGGCGCGCCACCTGGTCCTGCATGTGGTGGAAGTGGTACCAGCGGGCCAGGGACAGCCGGCGCAGGAGCCGTTTCTCCCGCGCCAGCTCGAGGTCGCGGTCGATCACCACCGCGTGGTGCACGCTGGCGACCACCGGCAGGCCGGCCCTGTACAGGGCGGGGATCCCCCAGCCGAGGCACTGGTTGTCGTGGACGACGTCGAAGCTGCGCGCGCGCGACGCGAGCAGCCGGCGCACCCGCAGGCTGAAGGTGAGCGGCTCCGGGAACGCGGCTGTGCACAGGTACGCGTACTCGAGGACGTCGATCCAGTCGCGGAACTCGCGCAGGTGGGGGACGCGGAAAGGGTCGTCGGCGCGGTAGAGGTCGAGGCTGGGAACCGCGACGAAGCGAACGCCCTCCTCGAGGTGCGGGTACGGCTGGCCGGAGAACACGGTGACCTGGTGGCCCAGCCTGGCCAGGGCGGCCGACAGCTGCCGGACGTACACGCCCTGCCCGCCCGAGTACGGGTTGCCGCGGTAGCTGAGCAGGGCGACACGCAGCGTCGCGGGATCGGGCACGCCGGGCGATGCTAGTCGCTGCCCGCTATCGTCGGCGCGATGGTCGAGATGGCGCACACCACCCTGCCCGGCGCGGTGATGAGCGCCGCGCAGACTGGAGACGGCTCGCGCGGCCCGCGGCTTCATGCCCGACGCAGAGGGACTGATGCTCCACCGCGCCGGGCTCGCCGCCGCACCACGTGGGGCGATGCTCGAGGTCGGCGGGTACTGCGGGAAGTCCGCGGTGTACCTGGGGACGGCGGCCCGCGAGCACGGTGGAGTGCTGTTCAGCATCGATCACCATCGCGGCTCCGAGGAGAACCAGCCCGGCGAGCTGTACTGCGACGACGCGGTGATCGACCCCGCCACCGGTCGGGTCGACTCGCTGCCGCACTTCCGCCATACGCTCGAGGCGGCTGGGCTGGAGGCCGTTGTGATCGCCGTCGTCGGCGGCTCGGCCGCGGTGGCGCGCCACTGGCGGACTCCACTGTCGCTGCTGTTCATCGACGGCGGCCACTCCGAGGAGGCCGCCCACGCCGACTACGACGGTTTCCACGGGCACCTGGTGCCCGGGGGGCTGCTGCTGATCCACGACGTCTTCCCCGACCCGGCGGACGGTGGCCAGGCACCCTTCCACGTGTACAGGCGTGCGCTCAGCGACGGGTTCCGCGACGTGGCTGCGGAGGGCAGTCTGCGCGTGCTGCGCCGCTAACGGGTCGCGTCGAGGAGCGATGCGACCACGCCACCGCTGATGGCGTTGTCCGCGAGCACGACCGCGGCCGCGGTCCAGGTGGGCTGCTCATCCGGCGGGAAGATGCAGCCGTCGGTGAAGTTGGCGCCGGTCCAGTACGCCGCGTCATCGCCGCGCAGGTGCTGCGCCCAGTCGAGCAGCTGTGCGGCACGGGCGTGGTCGCCGCAGCGCACCAGCGCCAGCGCCAGCTCACAGGTCTCCGCGGCGGTGATCCAGGGGCGGTCCGACGTGCAGCGAACGCCCTTCTCCGCGACCACGAACTCGTCCCACCGTGAGGCGAGGCGGTCGAGCGCATCAGCGCCGGAGACCACCCCGCACAGAACGGGGTAGTACCAGTCCATGGCCCAGCGCCGCTTGTCCTTGAAGCTGCGCGGGCTGCCCCGCAGTGCATCGCCCACGCGTCGGCGTGCGTCCTCCCACTCGGGGTGGGGCACGCCGAGCGCGCCGGCAAGCGCTCGTTGCGCACGCCAGGCTGAGGTGGATCGAGGAGGAACCGGTCACCAGGCCGCGTCGCCACGGGCGGCCCCTGGCGTCGCACGCCCACCACACCGCCCCGTCGTCGCCCTGCATCGAGAGCACGAAGGCGAGCGCACGTTCCACGCAGGCAAAGCCGGTGCGCACCTCGGTGTCCGGAGCGCCGCAGAGGAGGTGCAGCCACAAGCCGGTGGCGATGTACGCGCAGAGGTTGGTGTCGAGCGTCGCGTCGATGACGGTGCCATCACGGTACGCGGCATGCCATGCGCCGTCCGGGCGCTGCAGGTCGACGAGCCAGCGGTAGGCGCGCCACGCCTCGACATGGCGACCGCCGACGTCGAGCGCCATCGCCGCCTCGACGTGGTTCCACGGGTCGGCCTGGCCGCGCTCGTACCACGGGATGCTCCCGTCGGGGCGCTGGACTTGCGCGATGGCGTCGACGGTGGCACTGACGTCGCCGCGAGTTAGGGAGGTCTCGATCATGCGGCGGTGCGAGATGTCACGCGGCTCAGGCCGCTGCGCGTAGAGGACGACACTCTTGCCGAGCATCGGGTTCAGCGCACGCTCGAGGCTGCGCGTCCAGCGCGGCTTGCGCATCAGGTCGTAGACCAGGAAACGGTGATACAGGCGCGCCACCACAGCCTCCTCGCGCGACATGCCCAGCGCACATCGAAGCCACCAGTACGGTGAGTGGAGCGCGTGGGCGTGGTGGTGAGGCGGGGCCAGCACGAGGCCGGACCCGCGCAGCCGCGCGGCGAGCTGGCGGCGGCGGTAGATGCGGACGTGGCCGCCGGGGACCTCGTGGTACTCGCGCGACAGCGCCCAGCAGACGCGCTCGGGCCACCAGCGCGGCACCGTCACCGCGAGCAGGCCACCCGGGCGGAGGACGCGGAGAGCTCGCCGATGGCGGCGCAATCCTCGTCGATGTGCTCGAGCACCTCGGCGGCGATGACCACGTCGAAGTCGCCGTCCGCGAACGGCAGCGGCGGCGCGCGTCGGCGCGCACCGTGGCAGGCTGCCCCCGGCAGGCACCTCGCCCGCCAACCTCATCGCCTCCCCCATCTTCGCCACCTCGGCCAGGGCGGCACCATCGAGGTCCGTGGCCACCACCTCGGCGCCTCGCCGGAGCGCCTCGAATGCGTGGCGGCCGTTGCCGCAGCCGATGTCGAGCACCCGCGTCCCGGGGCGCAGCCGCAGCCGGGCGAAGTCGACGGTCAGCACGGCTCGACCCGCGGGGCGACAGCCGACGAGGTGCAGGACACGGCCGCACACGATAGCGTGCGCGACTTCGACGCCGGTGGAGTCAGGCCGGGACGGGGACCTGCGCACGGCGGCGGCGCCGCCTGCCGAAGTACAGGTGGGTGGCCACCGACGCGCCCCCGAACAGCACGAACAGCACGGCTGCCGTGACCACCGCGCTGGTCCCCGTGTGCACGGACGAGAACTCGGGCCGGAGCATGACCTGCAGCAGGCCGAACACCGCCAGCCCGAAGAAGCTGCCCCACACCACGCGGTTCCACTGCGCCAGCGTTCCACCGGGCAGGAAGCGCAAGGGCACCAGGTTGAGGACGCTGCCGACCAGGCCACCGACGAACACCGCGGCGAGGAAGTTGCCGGCGATGACCACCAGCGGCGACGCGCCCGCGAGCGCCGCGCTGTGCTTCACGGAGCACCCAGATGAACCAGGCGACCACGGCGAGCACCAGGGTCACCGCCGAGCTGACGGCGACGAGGCGGCCGTTCTGGCCGCGCTCGAGGGTGGCCGCGAAGGCCACACCGCAGATGATCCCGTAGAGGTACCCCGGCTGGAACTGGGTGAGCCGCGACACCAGCACGCACGCCGCTGCGACCACCAGCCCGGCGGGAAGGGCGTGGAGCCGCGCAGTCGTTCCCAGGCGCCGCGCCCGCCGGTACACGTAGCCGACCAGCGTGCTGACACCGACCCCGAAGAGCACCGCGATGATGACCGCGCTGTACGTGAACAGCGAGGCCCGGTTGAACCCGAAGTGGGGATCGTTGAGGCCGCCCAGGGCGGAGCCGACCAGCACCACGGCGCCGAAGACCGTCGCGTCGCGCGCGCGCTGTCGCCGGCTGCCACCCGGCGGGACAGCCTGCCCAGCCAGCCGAAACGGCGCTTGGCGATGTCGCGGATGTCGTCGTAGTTCTCCTCGAACGTCTTGTTGAAGAGCGTCGCCGGGAAGGTGATGAACAGCACGATCCCGAGCGTGATCAAGGCGTTGCCCACGGCGTGTCCCAGCGACTGGAAGGCGGAGGCGGGGGGCGTCAGCGCGGTCGAGATGGTCGACTGCTGCGGGTTCTGCGGGGTCGAGGCCGGGGACGCCGCGACCACCGGGTGAGCAACGGCCGGGGTGCACAGCGCCGCCACGCTCGCCGGGAAGGCGCTGCCGGCGGGGACCGCCACGAAGTCGACGCGCTCCTCGCTGCTGGCGACGCCGACGCTGCCGTTGCAGGTCCACCACGCGACGCTCTGCTCGTTGCCCGTGAGGTACGTCGCATGCCAGGTGCCGCTGCCGTCCTTGACCGCTGCCGCGACGTGGACGGTGAGGTGGTAGGCGAGCGACGGCGGCCGGCACGGGGGCAGGTTGGGGCCGCCGAACCCGCCACTGGGGACGACCGCGCTGTAATCGCTGCCGGACTGGGCGAGCGTGGTCGAGCCGTCGCTGTAGAGGCTCTGGTCCGTGCCCTCGAGAGGCTGCGAGGGGCTGGTCGCGGACCCCACCGTCATGAAGCAGTTCGTCCCTCCGAGGCATGTGGAGAAGAACGCCACCGCCTCCGCCGGGTGCACGCCGGCGTACTGCCCGAAGTGCTGGGCCGGCGAGTTGGTGAAGCTGACGGTGGCGATGTACTGCCACTGCCCTTGGACGACGGCCGCCGACGTGTCGCCGCAGTCCGCGGCGGCGACCGTCGTGCTGACGATCAGCAGGACCGCCGCGACCGCACAGCCCACCACGACACGCGCCAGCCGGCGCCGCAGACTCCCCCGCCTCATCGACGTGCCCCCTCGGTCAACGGTGGGTGGATCGTACACGTGCCCGGATCGGGCGTCGACGGCCGGCGAGGCCAGGTCGTGGCGTGTGGCGGTTCCGGTACAAGAGGTCCTCGTGCACGCCATCGAGACGACCACGGCCAGGCGGCCCCGGCTGCGCGGCTGGTCCCACCTCGTCGCCGCGGTGCCGTGGCTCATCGGGACCGTGGTGCTGGTGGTCCTCGCGACCGGGCATCCGGCTCGCCAGGCGGGGCTCGCGCTGTACGGCGCAGCTTCGGTGTGGCTCTTCGCTGTCAGCGGCGTGTACCACGTGGTGACCTGGCCGCCACGCCGTCGCGCCGCGCTGCGCCGTCTCGACCACGCCAACATCTTCGTGCTGGTCGCGGCCACCTACACGCCGGTCATGCTCACGCTCACCGGCAGGGCCTGGGGCGTCTCGATCGTCACCAGTGTGTGGGTGCTCGCCGTCGCCGGCATCGCCGTCTCGTTCACGCCGGTGGCCATGCCGCGTGGACTGCTCGCCGGCCTGTACGTGCTGCTCGGCTGGATATCGGTGGTGGCGATGCCGGTCATCGCCGCGGCGGTGGGCGTCGGCGGCCTGATGCTGCTGGTGGGAGCCGGCGTTCTTTACTCAGCCGGCGCCCTGGCGTACGCGCTGCGCCGGCCTGCGCTGGTACCGGCGTGGTTCGGCTACCACGAGCTGTTCCACGTGCTGGTCATCGCCGCCAACGCGCTGTTCTTCGCGTTCATGGTCATCGAGGTGGTGCACCACTGACTGCGACGCTGCAAGGCTGTGCGGAGCCGGCGGACGGATTCGAACCGACGGCCAGCTGTTTACAAAACAGCTGCTCTACCACTGAGCTACGCCGGCCAGCGCTGCGCCAGTGTACCCGCCAATCAGCCAGGCGGCCAACAATGCCAGCCATAGGTCGCGGGGTCAACTGCGGCGGCCCGCACCGCCACACTCGCATCACCCGGAAGGCCGACCGTGCCGAATTGGCGCGCGGCGCTAACAGGGTCCACGCCATCCCGGATGGCACCGAGGACCGGCTCCTGTTGGTTGATCGTCGGCACCGAAGCCGTCTTGCTTCCGTTGTTGGCGGATGCCGCAGAAATGGCACCCGCGCCTGCGCCGGTGGCTGCGGGCGCGGTCCACGTGCGGATAATGCCTGCGTTGCTTGTGCACGTCACCGTCGGGGTTGCTGACACGTCGCGCACAACAGAGAGCGCGAGCACGATGACCACAACAGGCACGGCGGCCACGATGGCCCAATATGTTCGTTTCATCGTCGGCCCCGCTGCCTGCTTGTCGGGAGATCAGAAAACAAATGGGGCGTCCACGATTTTAGGAATGAACGTCCGCAGCAGCACGCCAGTAGGGGCCTGCTCACGGGACTGCTGGCTCCAAGGTGCACACCTCGCGAGCTATCGATCGGGTCGAGAGTAGGCACTCTACGCCTCGCTACCAGATGAGATCAACGTAGGCACGCAAAAGTCAATCGAGCCGCTGACTGACGCTCTGCACCGCCGGAACGCGACGTGGCACGATCAGGTGCGTGACCAGCACATCCGCCGCCGCGCAGCACCTGCGCGACCTCGTTCGACTGCGCCGCGTGCGCGACCGGATCGACCGGGAGTACGCGCAGCCGTTGGATGTCGAGGCGCTCGCCCGCGGTGCGCACATGTCGGCCGGGCGCCTCAGCCGCGAGTTCCGGCTCGCGTATGGAGAGTCGCCGTACAGCTATGTCATGACGCGGCGGATCGAGCGCGCGATGGCGCTGCTGCGTCGCGGCGACCTCAGTGTCACCGAGGTCTGCTTCGCGGTCGGCTGCTCGTCGCTGGGCACGTTCAGCACGCGCTTCACCGAGCTGGTCGGGATACCGCCCAGCGCCTACCGGCGCGAGGAAGCGCGCGCGACAGAGGGGATGCCGTCGTGCGTGGCCAAGCAAGTGACCAGACCGGTCAGGAATCAAGAAGCGCCACGCCCCGAGCCGCACCTAGCATGACCCCGTTGCCATCACCAGCGCGACGCAAGGAGTGACCATGACCGGCTCGTCCACGCAGGGAATCAAGACAGTCCTGCACCCGGTGACCGACCTCGAGAAGGCCAAGCCCGTGTACACAGCGCTGCTCGGCGTCCCGCCGCAGGCCGACGCGCCCTACTACGTCGGCTACGAGGCCGAAGGCCAGCAGATCGGGCTGGTGCCGGGCGGTGGACCTCAGGCCATGACGTCGCCAGTCGCCTACTGGCATGTGGAGGACATCGAGGCGAAGCTGGCCGAGGTGACCGCAGCGGGCGCCACCGTGAAGGAGGCCCCGCGCGACGTGGCAGCAGGCCGCCTCGTGGCCACGTTCACCGACCCCGACGGCAACGTGCTCGGGCTGATCCAGGACCCGTGAGTGCCGACCTCACCATCCACATGACGTTCCTCCCGCATGACGACCCCGACGCATCCCTGGCCTTCTATCGCGACACCCTCGGATTCGAGGTGCGCGACGACGTCGCCTACGCCGGGATGCGCTGGATCACGATCGGCCCCGCCGGCCAGCCCGGCACCTCCATCGTCCTGGAGCCGCCGGGCGGCGGCCACCCGCTCCTCGACGGCGAACGCCGCACCATCGCCGAGCTGATGGCCAAGGGGAGCTTCGCCCACGTGGTCCTGTCCACCCACGACCTCGACGGCGTTTTCGAACGACTGCAGGCCCGCGGCGCCGAGGTCGTCCAGGAGCCGGCCGAGCAGCCGTACGGGGTCCGCGACTGCGCCTTCCGCGACCCGGCGGGCAACATGGTGCGCATCAACGAGGTGCGCTGAGCCGAGGCCGCAGGCGGAGGCTACACTCCGCGCTTGTGAGTGCCCCGGAGCGCCGTGGCGCGTAGAGCCTGGCTGGGGCCGGTTGTCCTGTTCCTGAGCCTCGCCGGGCTCGGCGTCTGCTGGGCGGTGACCAACCCCATCGGGGCGGCGCCGGATGAGCCCGCGCACTACATCAAGGCGCTGGCGGTGGGCCAGGGGGAGTGGCTCGGGAGCGCGCTGGCGCCGGGCGAGAAGCCGGTGTTCGCGGAACCCGTCCGCGACGCGCTCAGCACCCTGCGCTTCGTCCCGCAGCTCACCCGGCGCGTCACCATCCCCGCCCAGCTCCAGCCGGACAAGTCCGGGTGCACAGCGTTCACCCAGAAGCCGGCCACCTGCGTCGCTGCGTCCGCCACCGTGAACTCGAAGTGGGGGAACGGTTCGACCGCGTACACGTACCTGGGGACGTACCAGCCCTTCGTGTACGTCCTCCCGGGCCTGGCCATGCACCTGGCGGCCACGCCTTTCCAGGCCTATGTGATCGGCCGCCTCGCCTTCGGGGCGATGGCGCTTCTGTTGATTGGGCTCGGCGCCCTGCTCTGCTTCGAGATCGCCCCTCGTCGAGCCATGCTCGTGGGAATCCTCGCCAGCCTGACCCCGATGGTCGTCTTCACCTCGGCAACCATGTCCGCGAGCAGCAGCGAGGTCGCCGGCGGCGTCGCGGTCAGTGGCGCTGTGCTCCACCTCGCATACCAGGGGTCCCGCCGACGGCTTGCCTGGGGGACGCTGGCAGTCGGTGGGGCGGTGCTGGCGAGCAGCCGGGCGCTCGGGCCGGCGTGGATCGCGATCTTCGCCCTGGTGACGTTGAGCCTCATCGGCTGGCGGCGCGCGTGGTCCACCGCACGGCGCAACCCGCGCTGGTCCGTGCCGGCTGTGGCCGTGCTCGTCGTCGCGTGCGCGGCGTCGCTGGGCTGGCAGTTCGCTTTCCAGCCACGACCCGTCCTCGACCTGCACACCATGGCCCTCGGGTTCATCCACTCCTTCGACACGGTGCCGGGGATCCTGCAGGAGGAGGTCGGCATCTTCGGCTGGCTCGACACCGCGCAGGTTGGGCCGAGCTACATCATCTGGGGAGGCCTGGTCTGGTCACTCCTCACCCTGGCGATGTTCCTCGGGTCGACGCGTGAGCGGTGGACACTCGGCTGGCTGGTCGCGCTGAACCTCCTGCTCACACCGCTGGTGTACCCCACCGTGGCCGCACCCGCCGGCGTCGGCGTCCAGGGCAGGTGGCTGCTTCCCGTTGCCGTCAGCGTCCCGATGCTGGCCGGGGTGATCGTGGCGCGGCGGACCTCGATCACCCGTGCCGCCAACCTGGCGGTGCTGGGGGCGGCGTCAGCGGTTGCGCTCGTGCAGTTTCTGGCCTTCTACCAGAACTCGCGACGGTACGCGGTCGGGTCCACCGGTGCCCTGCTGTTCTTTCAGAAGAGCCAGTGGACGGCGCCGGGCGGTTGGATCGTGTGGTTGGCGCTCGCCCTGGTCAGCTGCGCCGGGCTGGTCGCGGCAGCGCTCCTCATGGGCGGGGACCGGCGAGCGGGTGGTGAACCCGAGGTGCTGGCGCCGGCTCAATAGAGCACCGCGATCAGCTCGCCGAAGTTGGCCGGGTAGTCGTGGACCTGACCCGTCACCGGGTCAAGGGAATGGGTCACCCCGTTCTCCGGGTTGAACGACCCCGGCAGTGTCGCGGCGATGGTGACGTACACCAACGCGCCACCTGAGGTCCAGCCCATCGGCGTGACGTTCTCTCTGCTTGGGTCAGAGACGCCAACTGTCTTGACGGTTGTGCCAGTCGCGGTGGACACCACGACCATCTTCTGGCCGCCAGACGCACCCCCACCGAGCAACGCTGCGTAGCCATTGTCAGGGGAGAAGAAGACCGAGTTGGCTCCCCCGGTGAAAGCGATGCCGGCGCGGGCGGGAACGGTCACATCCCGCCCGTCGACGACGTGGTAGACGTGGGTGGTGAAGACCTGCGCCCCATTGGCGGTCGCGGTTGACTGGTAGATGACCAGGCCACCGTCGGGCGAGACGAAGGTTGCGGGCGCCCAGGCGGTCGCAGCCCTCGACGGGACCACCGCGGCGGCGATCGCGTCGGGGAGCTGGTGGACTGCGATGGCACCGGTGGCGACGTTGTACGTCACCACCGCGAGGCCCTGCACCGTGTGGTTCATGACGGTCGCGTTTGCGGCCAGGAAGGAGATGTCCGAACCCGACGGGGTGATGTTCTCAGGAAGGAAGGCGTAGAACTGTGCGGTCGACGTCTGGTTGGCGGTGAACAGTGTCGTCACCTCGCCACTGGCGAGGTCGACCCGGTCATAGTCGACGGACCCGGACGACGAGCTGACCCCTGCGAACAGCGTGTCGCCGCCGACAAGGAAGACGCCGGCGAGGATTCGCGGTGTGTCTCCCGTCGGCGCCACCTGGTTGAGGAATTGGGTGAGGGAGCTCGGCAGCGGGTGGCTGGTGCCGTCCTTGCCGATGACCGCCCACTTGGTCACCGTCACACCGCCGCTGGGCGGGTAGAGCTCGTCGCTGGACAGCAGCGCCTGCGAGTACCCGATGTAGTTGTTGTTGTTCGAGACGGACAGGTCGAACGTGCTGTCGGAGTTGCTGCTGGTGATCGTGTTGATGGCCGTGCCGTCCAACCGCCTGAAGGTGGTGACGATGGACGAGCTGGGCGAGCCGTGAGAGCGCGTGAAGACCAGGACGCTCTGCGCCGCCGTCACCGGCGTCGCCGCGGACCTCGCCGCTGTCGAGGTGGCACTCGGCGAAGCGGGCGCCGTCGAACCGCACGCCGCCATCGCGAGCAGGGCGCCTGCTCCACTGAGCAAGACAAGATGCTTCATCACCGCCGATCTCCCTTCCGTCGTTGTGTGTGTGAGAGCAACGTCGGACCGGCCTCGGGGGTTACAGCGCTGGTATCACCGTGGTGGCTCGGTCGTCGCAGCGCCGTCGCTCCCGCCGTCGGCGTCGCCGTTCGTTGCCGAGGGTCGACGGAGCCGGTCGAGCTGGCTTCTCACCGTTGGATCGATGCGATGCTCCAGCCTGTTGGCGAAGCCGGCCTCGCGCCGCCGCCGTGAGCTGTGTTCGTCGGTCTCCGCATGGGCCTGGCGCACCACCTGCCGCAATGCCTCGGCCCCGATCACCGCCGCTCCCATCGCCATGACCATGTCCCGCTGCAGGCGGTCACCGGTGGCGACGGTGACCGTGCGCGCGTCGCCCTTGCTGGAGGCGATCGCGACCCGGCGCTCGATGACATGGTCGGCGGTCTGCGCGCTGCTGCCGAACACCACCGTGACCCCGTCGAGCTTCTCCCCCGTTCCGTCGTCGCGAGCGCGACCGTGCGCGTCGAACACAACCGTAACGCGCTCACCTGTGGCGGCCGAGTACTCGGCGAGCATGGTGATCAGGCGTGTGGCGCGCCTCCTCCACCCTGCCTGACCTGATCAGCGGCGACAGCTCGGGCCACGCGTGGATGATGTTGTACCCGTCGACGATCAGCTCACGCATGGTCATCGGTCACGGCGTGCGAACCCGCGCTGGCGCGCCACCTCGTAGAGGAGCACCGCCGCCGCGGCCCCGGCGTTGAGGGAGGAGACCCGTCCGGCCAGCGGCAGCGACACCACCGCATCACAGTGACGCCTGGTCAGTGAGCGCATCCCCTCCCCCTCCGCGCCGATGACCACCGCCACCGGCGCGGTGTAGTCGAAGGCGTCGTAGCGCAGCTCGGCGTCCGCCGCCAGCCCGACCACCCACAGCCCGGCCGCCTTGAGCTGCTCCAGCGCCTGGGCCAGGTTGGTGACAACCGCGACCGGAACATGCTCGGTCGCGCCTGCAGACGCCTTGGCGGCCGCCGCGGTGACGCCGGACGCGCGATGGCGGGGAAGGACGACACCGTCCGCGCCCACCGCGTCCGCGGTCCTGGTGATGGCTCCGAGGTTCTGCGGGTCCTGGATCCCGTCGAGCACGACGAGGAGCTGGGGGACATGCGCGTTCGCCAGCAGGTCGTCGAGCGATGCCGGCGGCCGGCCGTGGAAGTACCCGGCGACACCCTGGTGGTGCTCGGTGTGCGCGATGTCGTCGAGCCGCTTGCGCGACGTCTCCTCGACCGGGATGCCTCGTTCGCCGGCCAGCCCGATGATCTCCTCGAGCCGCCCCTCGGGCGCGACCCCGACGGCGATCACCAGCTTGCGCGCCTGCCTCCCTGATCGCAGCGCCTCGAGCACAGGGTTGCGACCGTAGAGGATGTCCACGCGGCGAGTATCGCCGAGCACCCGCGCGCCGGCGCCCGGTGGCCCTCGGCCGGCCGGCACCCGGTCCGAGAGGTCAGCCGTACACCGGCTGGGGACGGGGCAGCAGCGACATGACCAGCGCGCCGCCGTACGCCAGGTCCACGGCAAGGGTCAGCACGCCGAGGATGCCGAACCCCTGGGTCCGGCCACCGAGTCCCGACACGGCGCTGAGCACCGAGAGGCCGTCGAGGAGCAGGAAGATGACCCGCGCCACCGGGTACTTGGTGAGGAAGGCGAAGAGCGCGAAGAGCGCGCCCACGATGATCGCGGCGATGGCGAACGCCGGGCCGATGTTGAAGGTCTCCACGGTGCTGATGCCGGTGCTGGGATCTGTGATCGGGACACTGATGTGCTGCACCAGCAGGCCGACGAAGACCAGGCCGAGCACCACCAGCAGCCCGTACCCGATGGTGATCCAGCGACAGATCGCCACCCAGTCCCTCCCCGGCGCAGGGGCCACGCTGTGGAACGCGGAGCCGACGAAGCCTGAGGGTGCGGCGACGGCCGGTGCATAGCCGAAGGCGCCCGGGGGTGGTGGAGGCGGTGGCGGATCGCTCTGGGCGACCTCGAGAGTGCGTCCGTCGGGCAGGATGAGCTCGGTGCCACAGCGTTGACACGTGGTTCGTTTGCCGAGCTCGGACCAAGTCCAGCAGCTGGGACAACAGACCTTCGACGCCATTGCGCGATTGTCGGCAGCCGGGTCGACGCGAACCGCCGTGTCATCGATCAGCGGCGCATCCGTGACATTGTCGCCAGCGACTCGTGGGCGCCGCTGGCCGTGCTCCGCCCGCCCTCACCGAAGGCGGGCGGAGCGCCGGGTCAGCTGTCTACGCGGAGGGTGGCGGGGGTGGGGCGCCGCCGCCGTAGGTCGGCCCGGTGCCGGGGGAGCTGTAGGCGCGGGCGACGGGCTGCGCGTCGCTCCTCTTGAGGTAGCCGCCGACCGCGACGACGATTGCAAAGATCAGGCCGACGAAGAGACCAAAGCTCGGCCCTGCGCTGTAACCGGGGCCCGAGACCGTGGTGCCACTGCCGAGCAGCAGCCAGAGGATGGCCATGACCGCCATGAAGACGCCGATGATCGTGTACAGCACCGCGTCGGTCTGCGGGAGTGCGGGCACGCTGACTGTCGGGACAAAGGTGCGAAGCACGAAGAGCACGAGGCCGGCGAGAAGCGCGAGGAAGAACAGCCAGCCAGACCAGTAGCTCAGGGCGCCGACGGAGGCCGAGTAGTTGAACCCCGCGCAGCCGACGATCCCACCGCAGTTGGCGCTCACGCTGTACCAGGGCAGGAAGACGGCGATCAGGGAAACAATCAGGCCGACGCCGATGGCGGCGTCTCCGTTCGAGAAATTACGTCCAGCAACTGCAGGCAAGTGGGGCCCTCCTCTTCGTGACGGGAGCCGGGCACTCCCGGCGGCCGCAGTATACGGCGCTCACGTGCGCTGTGGTGAACAGACAAGCAGCTTCCCGCGGCCACCTTTTGCGACATCGCAACTGTCATGTACGCAACCCACGGTCGCGCTGTCAGAGACTGCGGGAACAGGGGCTCCCAGCCCGCGGCGGCGGGCGACAGACCGCCCTGCGTCAGGTCGGTGGCGGCGCGGTCTGCGGAACCCCGGTCAGGTCGGCACGACGTGTGAGGTAGTCGGCGCGGCTCACCTCGCCGCGGACGTAGAGCAACTCCAGCTCGGTGACCGCGGCGCTGGGCTGCGGCGGCGCCGCAGCCCTGCGAGTGCGAATCGCGGCCAGGATCTCGCGGATCACCCACACGGCGGCGAGGATCAGCAGGACCCAGACGGTGAAGCGCAGGACGATGGCGAGCACCGAGACACCGGTGTCCACCCCACGGCCGCCAGGGAACCTGATCGCGTTGAGCGCCGCGGCGCCCGACCCACCCGGGCCGAACGGTCCGTTCACGACTGTGTCCTCCTTTTGGCCATGTTTTCAGGGCCTCCGAAGCCCAAACCCCGGATCACCCTCGTCGGGCGATCATCGACTGTCAACCTTGCAGCGGAGTGACCGCAGTCGACTTTGTCAGATCGGCGGGATCGCCGTGCGGGCCTGGTCCCGCCGGCGCTCAGGACCGGCGCCAGCGCTGCCCGGCGGGCGTGTCCTCGACGGCGATGCCCAGGCGGGCAAGCTCGTCGCGCAGCCGGTCCGACTCACCCCATTCGCGCGCGGCGCGGGCCGCGTCGCGGGCGTCCAGCAGAGCCTGTTCGGCTCCGCTCAGCGCGCCCCCTCCCCGCTCGCGGGCCACGAGGCCGAGCACGCCGAGCACGTCGTCGACGTCGTCGATCAATGACACGAGGCTCGCGCGCGTGTCGATGTCGATCGTGCTCGCGTCGAGCTCGCGGTTGAGCGAGCGGATCATGGTGAACACCGCTCCCATCGCTCCCGGCAGGTTGAGGTCGTCGTCCATGGCCGCCTCGAACGCCGCGCGCGCAGCCGCGACCCGGGGATCGACCGCGCCGCGACCGGGTCCCGGCGTCAGCGCCCGCACCCGCTCGCTGAAGTCCGCGAATCGATCGACCGACTCGCGGGCGGCATGGAGTGACTCGTCGCTGTAGTTGACCGCCTTCCGGTAGTGCGCCGCGGCAATCAGCAGGTATCGCAACGCCGACGGTCGCGCCCCGCTGTCGACCAGCTCACTCACGGTGGCGAAGTTGCCCAGCGACTTGGCCATCTTCTCGCCCTCGATGCGCAGGTGCTCGCCGTGCACCCAGGTCCGACGAAGGGCTTCCCCGTCGCCGCCTCGCTCTGGGCGATCTCGTTCTCGTGGTGCGGGAAGATGTTGTCGACGCCGCCGCAGTGGATGTCGAAGGACTCGCCGAGCAGGGTCATGCTCATGGCAGAGCATTCGATGTGCCAGCCGGGCCGCCCGCGGCCGAGCCGCGTCTCCCAGCCGATGTCGTCGGCCCCCACCGCCTTCCACAGCGCGAAGTCGCGGACGTCCTCCTTGTCGTACTCGTCGGCGTCCACCCGGCCGCCGGCGCCGGCGACGAGCCCTTCGGCGTGGAGCCCCGAGAGGCGTCCATACCTTGGGAACGCGGTGATGCGGAAGTACACGCTGCCGTCGCTGCGGTACGTGACCCCGGACGTGTCGAGCCGCTCGATGAGCGTGACCATCTCCTCGATGTACTCGGTGGCCCGCGGGTAGTGGTGCGCGCGGCGGATGTTGAGGGTGTCGACGTCCTCGAAGAACGCCTCGACCCATGGGGCGGTCTCGGTGGCGAGGTCGTGGCCGGCGGCGACGGCGTTGGCGATGATCTTGTCCTCGACGTCGGTGAGGTTCATGACATGGGTGACGCGCGCAAAGCGCCGCTCCAGCCAGCGCCGCAGCACGTCCTCGAACAGGAAGGTGCGGAAGTTGCCGACGTGGGCACGCGCGTAGACGGTGGGCCCGCACGTGTAGAGACGCACGTGCCCGTCGTCGAGCGGCTTCACCTCACGCACGCTCCGCGTCAAGGTGTCGTGCAGGCGCATCACCATGGCGCGACAGTCTATCGGCGCCGGCGGCTCACACCGAGGCTGCGCCCACCTGCTCGCGCCGGCTGATGATCTGGTCGATGAGCCCCCACTGCAGCGCCTGCTCGGCGGTCATGAAGTTGTCGCGCTCGATGTCGCGTGCGACCTGCTCCGGGCTCCGGCCGCTGTGACGGGCGTAGATCTCCACGATCAGGTCGCGCTGCCGGAGGATCTCACGCGCGTGCACCTCGAGCTCGGTCGCCTTCCCCTGCAGGCCGGAGGCCCACGGCTGGTGGATCATGATCAGCGAGTTGGGCAGCGCCAGGCGCCGTCCCGCACTCCCGCCGGCCAGCAGCAGTGAGCCGCCGCTGGCGGCGATGCCGAGGCAGATGGTCGACACCGGTGCGCTGACGTACTGCACGGCGTCGTACATCGACATCGCTGACGTGACGCTGCCGCCGGGCGAGTTGATGTAGAGGTGGATCGGCTTGCCGGGGTCCTCGCTCTCCAGGAACAGCAGCTGCGCCGTCACCAGGTTGGCGACGTCGTCGGTGATCTGGTCGCCGAGGAAGATGATCCGATCGCGGAGCAGGCGAGAGTAGATGTCGTAGGAGCGCTCGCCGCGCGCGGTGGACTCGACGACGGTGGGGACCACGGTCACGGGGTGTCGTCCCGTGAGGGGACCGCGAACCCGATGCGGCGCCGCACCGGCAGGGCCGCTGAGCTGGCCAGGTAGGTGCTGAACTGGGCCACGGTGCGCAGCGCGTCCGCGTTCAGTGCGGCGGCCGCGAGCTGCAGCTGGGCGCGGGGATCGTGCCCGGCCGCCCTCGCGTCGGTGACGGTCTGGGGGGTCAGCTCCGCTGCGAAGTCCGCGTAGAGGAGGTGGAGCGGGACATCCAGGGCTGCCGCGACCCCGACCAGCCGCTCGGCGCTGACGTCCTTGCGGCCTCGCTCCACCTCGGAGAGGTGCGCCGGCGAGCAATGGGCCGCCGCAGCCACATCGGCGAGAGACCGGCCGGCCAGCTCGCGATGGCGCCGAAGCACGGCCCCTGGACGCGGCGAAGCGCCCCGGCGCGGGCGTGGCTTGGTGTCTGTTCGCTCTCAGCGTAATTCATTCCGCTGTGGGCGATGGTAGCAGCCTGGACGCGCGAGCGGCCGCCGCTCAGATGCCGCGGTCGAGCAGGACGACCGCCGAGGCGCCGATGCCCTCGCCCCGCCCGGCGAAGCCGAGCCCGTCGCTGCTGGTGGCGGTGACCTGCAAGGCGCTCCGCGGCGCACCGAGCGCCGCGGCACACGCCTCGCTCATCGCCTCGAGGTAGGGGGCGAGCCGGGGCTCCTCCGCGATGACCACGACCTGGGCCGACACCAGCCGCATGCCCTGCGCCGCGAGCAGGCCCGACACCTCGTGCAGGAACTCCGTCCCCGGGGTACTCGCGCCAGCGTTCGTCGCTGGATGGGAAATGCCGGCCCATGTCGCCCTGTCCTGCCGCACCCAGCAGGGCGTCGCAGAGCGCGTGCACCACGACGTCACCGTCGGAATGGCCGGCGAGCCCGCGGTCGTGGGGATGGTGACGCAGCCCAGCATCAACGGCCGCCCCGCCACCAGGCGATGCGCGTCCATGCCATGGCCGATGCGCAGACTCACGGGCGATCGGCCACCAAGGCGCGCAGCAGGACCAGGTCGCGCGGATGGGTCACCTTGAAATTGTCAGGGTTGCCGGGAACGATGTGGACCGCGGTCCCCAGCGCCTCCACGAGAGCGGCGTCGTCATCGACGATCAGCGCGTTGACAGCCGCGTGGCGGTGGCCTTCCACCAGCAGCTCGCGGCGAAACGCCTGCGGCGTCTGGATGGCGTAGAGGTCGTGCCGGTCGAGCGACTTCACGATGACCCCGCCAGACCCTCGCTTGATGCTGTCGACCACAGGCATCGCGACCGTGGCCGCGCCGTGCTCGCGCGCGACGGCGACGCAGTCGACGAAGAGCTGGGGCGCGCACAGCGGGCGGGCAGCGTCGTGCACCGCGACGACGGCCGCCTCGCCGACGCGGTCCAGGGCGAGGCGGACGCTGTCCTGCCGTCGCGGCCCACCGGTGGTCAGGACCACGTCGGCGAAACCTGCCTCGCCGGGCGAGGGCGGCGACCAGCTCGTGGCGCGCCTGCGGGGCGGCGATCACCACGCGTTCGAAGGCACCCGACGCGGCCGCTGCGGCGAGGGTGAGCGCGATCAGGGGACGGCCGGCGACGTCCGCGAAGAGCTTGTCCTCCCCATCCTCCGGCCCCGCCCCGACGCGGGGATGATGAGGACGGCGGTCAGCGCGGTGCCGCCCGCGACCGCACCGCGCGCCCGGTTCTCTGGGAGGTGTCCGGTCCATCCGTGGTGGCGAAGATCATCCGGCCCGCGGAGGTCTGGAGCACCGAGGTCACCGTCGCCCGCACTGTGTCGCCGAGGCGCGCCTTGGCGTTCTCCACCACCACCATGGTGCCGTCGTCGAGGTAGCCGACGCCCTGGTGCAGCTCCTTGCCCTCGCGCACCACCGCGATGGAGATCTCCTCGCCGGCGCTGAGGATCGGCTTCAAGGCGTTGGCGAGGTCGTTGAGGTTGAGGACGCGCACGCCCGCGATGCGAGCGATCCGGTTGAGGTTGTCGTCGCTGGTCAGCAGCACCCCGAGCGAGCCACGGCAAGCTTGATGAGCCGCGCGTCGACCTCGGCGGCCTCCGGGAAGTCGAGGTCGGTGACCTCAACCACCACGTCCTCGACCAAGGCCACCAGACCAGATGCATA
>CAVQVY010000002.1:0-4070 GCA_963717185.1 Candidatus Dormiibacterota bacterium
TTCACCGCGGTCATGCGGCACAGGTTGAGGATCACGCCGCCGTCGGCCGATGCCCCGCCTGCGTAGCCGGTGCCCGCGCCGCGAGGGGTGACGGCGACGCGGTGCGCGGCGCAGACGGCGACGACGCCGGACACCTCCTCCGTCGACGCGGGGAACACGATCGCCTCAGCGAGCCGGCGCATCCCTGAGGCGCCGTAGGCGTCGTAGCCGTAGGCGGCCAGGTCGGCGGGACGCGTGTAGACGTGCGACGTGCCCACCTGCCTTTCCAGGTCACGGATGGCGTCGCGGCTCAGCATGACGCGCAATTCTAGGAGCGAGGGGGAGAAGGCGAGGGGGGATCAGGATCCCCCCTCGGGCACCCCCCAGCAAAGGTGTCTACTCCGGCGACATGAAGTCGCCTGCGTTGACGGAGAAGTCGGAGGAAACGCGAGCGGAGCGAGCCGGCGCGATTCATCGCGCCGAGTGGGGAGTGAGCTGCGGCGGCTCGGCCGACGCGGCGAGAGGGGCGCATCGCCCCTCTGTGAAGACACAGGGGTCCCCGCGCGGCGAAGCCGCGTGGGGCGCGGGTCAGGCGTTCTTTGGCCTCTGCCATACTCGAACGGAATGAGTGACGCCTCGCCGCCGACTGCGCTCGAGCAGGCGCTCGCCACCGTCGTCGATCCCGAACTCCGCCGGCCGATGCTCGAGCTCGGCATGCTTCGCGACCTCCGGGTCGATGGCCCCGTCGTCCACATGCGCGTGGTCCTGACCACGCCGGCATGCCCGCTCAAGGACCAGATCCGCGGGTCTCTCGAGGCCGCGGTGATCGGCACCGTCCCCGGCATCGAGTCCATCGAGATCACGTGGGACGCCAATGTCACCTCGACGCGCGGGCTGCCCGGGAGGCAGGAGATCCCCGGGGTGCGCAACGTGCTGGCGGTGAGCGCCGGCAAGGGCGGCGTGGGCAAGACCACGGTCAGTGTCAACACCGCCATCGCACTGAGCCTCACCGGTGCGCGGGTCGGCCTGCTGGACGCCGACGTCTACGGGCCCAACGTGCCGATCATGATGGGGATCACCGCGCAGCCCGAGCCGGGTGCCTCGAACCGCATCAGCCCGCTGAGCGCGTACGGCATCAAGGTGATGTCGTTCGGCACCATCCTCAAGCCGGGCCAGCCGGTGATCTGGCGTGGACCGATGCTCGCCAAGGGGCTGCGCGAGTTCCTCTACGAGGTGGAGTGGGGCGAGCTCGACTACCTGGTGGTCGATCTCCCTCCGGGCACTGGCGACGTGCAGCTGAGCCTCGCGCAGAGCGTGCCGATGACCGGCGCCGTCATCGTGACCACGCCGCAGGACGTCTCCCTGGCGGACGTCAGCCGCGGCATCGAGATGTTCGCGCAGGTCAAGGTGCCCGTGCTCGGGATCGTCGAGAACATGAGCGGGTTCGTGTGCTCGCACTGCGGTGAGACCACCGACATCTTCGGCGCCGGCGGGGGACGCGCTGGCGCAGAGGTACGACGTGCCCTTCCTCGGCGCCATCCCGCTCGACCCGCGCATCCGGCTGGGCGGCGGCGACGGTCAGCCACTCATGGCTGCGGCGCCTGACAGCACCGTCGGCGGCGTGTTCCGTGAGGTCGCCGCCCACATCGCGGGCCGGGTCAGCCAGGAGAACTTCGCCAGTGCGGCCGGGCCGGTGATGCCGTCGGGCCCGCGCATCCCTCTGCGCCCGTAGCGGCCGTGGCGACGTCGCGGGCGGCTCCACCTGCAGCGGTGACGCCGCCCGGGCTGGAGGTTGGCTCGGCCGTCGTCGCGGTGCAAGCCGGCGAGGGTCGCGGCGCGGCGCCCACGCGGTGGTTGCTCATCGCGCTCGCCGTCGGCGCCTTCATCAGCATGGCCGACGCCACCATCGTCGCCGTCGGCCTCGACCCGCTGGTCCACCACTTCGCGGTCCCCCTCAGCGCCGGCCAGGAGGTGCTGAGCGTGTACCTGGTCGCGATCACGGCGACGCTGCCGACGCTGGGCCGCCTCGGTGATCGCTTCGGCAGGCGCCGCGTGTACCTGGTGGGCTTCGGCGTCTTCGGGCTGGGATCGCTGATGGCGGCGCTGGCCCCAACGTTCGGCATCCTGCTGACAGCGCGCGCCGTCCAGGCCGTCGGTGGCGGGGTGCTGACCGCGGGCAGCCTCTCGCTGATCGCCGAGTGCGCTCCCCGCGGGCGGACCGGGCGGTCGGTGGCGGTGCTGGTGATCACCCAGGCGGTCGCCGGGCTGGCGGGTCCGCCGCTCGGGGGGATCCTGGTGGCCATCGGCGGCTGGCAGGCGATCTTCTGGGCAGGACTGCCGATGGCCGCCATCGGCGCCGGCCTGGCGGTGCGGTTCGTGCCTCGCAGCGACCAGCGCCGCCCCGTGCGCCTCGACGTCGCCGGCTCCATCCTGACCGCGACCCTCCTGCTGGGCATCGGCGCCGGCATCGCGTCGATCGGCGGCCCGGTGGTCGGCAACGCCGGCCCCGCGGTGTGGTTCTCGGTGGCGTGGATCAGCCTCCTCCTGCTGGTCCCCACCGAGCTGATCGCGCGGCGGCCGGTGATCGACGGCAGGCTGCTTCGCAACCCGCGCTTTGCCGCGGCGACCACGGCGACCCTGCTCAGCACCGGCACCCTGATGTCGTGCTTTGCCGTGCTGCCGTACTGGCTCGAGCAGGCGCACGGCACCGCGCCGATCGTCGCGGGCCTCGCCTTCGTGCCGATCGCGGTCGGGATCGGCGCCACGTCGCGGCGCGGCGGCCGGCTCAGTGACGCGGGACACACCCGCCGCGCGACCGCCGCCGGCATGGAACTCGCCGCCGCCGGCTTCGGGTTCGCTGCGATCGCCGCGCACGTCGACGCGTGGTGGCTGCTGCTCGCCGGCCTGCTCGTGCTCGGCCTGGGCAACGGGTTCTTCTCATCGCCGAACACGTCAGCCGCGATCCGGGTCGCGCCCCGCGACGCGCTCGGCAGCGCGGCCGCCTTCCTCTCGACCGCTCGCAACGCGGGCGTGATCATCGGGCTCGCCGTCACCGGCGCGGTGTACACGTCG
Source organism: Candidatus Dormiibacterota bacterium (assembly GCA_963717185.1). Taxonomy (GTDB): domain Bacteria; phylum Chloroflexota; class Dormibacteria; order Aeolococcales; family Aeolococcaceae; genus Aeolococcus. The sequence goes on from CAVQVY010000002.1 coordinate 3,052, forward strand.
ACTGTGCACGGCGGCACCTCGGGCGCCGACTCGGTGGCCACCGGCACGTTCGCCGTGGCCGCGGCGGTGTGCGTGGTGGTCGCAGCGCTGACCGCGCGCGCGTACCGCAGCTCGTCGTGAGCGGCTAGCCCAGCACTTCCTGGATGGCGCGGTGCAGCGCCGGGATGGCGCCGACGTCGTCTGTGAAGACACGGACCAGCTGGTTGTGCTGGGGCAGGCGGGCGATCATCTCGGCGGTGTGGGTGCGCTCCACGGTGCCGTTGATGGGGTCGTACATGGCGACGAACCCGTGGTCGGCCATGGGGTTCTCCGGGGCGATCTTGGCCGAGACCACGTCCACTTGGACGCGCGCCCGCGCGGCGACGTCGGGCACAGCCTCGAGCAGGCGCTGCTGCAGTGTGGAGAGGTCCACGCCGCGATGCGCGATGGTCTCGTATGCGAGGTGCCAGTGCAGGTCGCGGCGCAGCAGCCTGTCCCATGCCTCGCCGAGACGCCGCTGTTCGCTGCCTTCCGGGGCGCGCATCCAGCGCTGCGCTGCCTCGAGCACCGCCCAGTCGTTGAGCTGCAGGTACTCGTCGCGGTTCTCGAGCGGGTTGCCGGGCAGGCTGGCCGATGGTGTCCGCGAAGATCTCGTGCATCGAGAGGTCGAACCGGCGGCCGGTCCGGTGGTGATAGACCTGCGTGTACATGTACAGGCGCGAGGCGAGGAACATCTGCAGCGCGCCGGAGGCGTGCATGTGCAGCACCATGGTGTCGCCGGCGATGAAGGAGTAGTGGATGAGCCGCTGCACGTCCACCGGGCCCAGCGAGATCCCGCACATGTAGGCGTCGCGGCGCACGTAGTCGAGGTTACAAGGGCGACCCGTGGACCGTCTACGCCGGTGGCCTCACCCGGATCCTCGACGGCGGGAGCCAGGCCCTCGCCCAGCGCCTCGCCGGGACCTTCACGCCGACACCGGAGCTGTCCGCGCTTGCTCAGCCGGCCGCGCATGCAGGAGGTGTACTGGGCGGCGCAGCGC
>CAVQVY010000003.1:0-7529 GCA_963717185.1 Candidatus Dormiibacterota bacterium
GAATGGTCGGCGCGTGAGGGCTGCTGCTCATGCCGCGTCCCTGATCGCTTCGTAGGTGCTGCACGGCCAGTCCTCCGGGTCCGACTCGTACCCGAAGTACGGGTGCTGGCACTCCAGGCTCCCGTCGGTGGTGGGCTGGTGGATGTCGAGGACCGCGAGTAGCTGCGGCGAGTCGGCGTGCTGCTCGCAGACCTGCTGCCATTCGGCGACTGCTGCGGCGTGCTTGCGGTTGCTCTCGGCCTTCCATGCGGCACGCCGGGCTTCGGCTGCGGCACGCTCCTCGGGGGTCTCTGGGCGCCAGCGGATCGTCACCATGTCGTCGAGGAGCTCCTTCGGGAACTCCGCGTAGGCGACCACCTTCTCGGCTGCCAACACCGGCCGCGCGTTAACCACGCTGTCGATGAGGCCGTCGAAGGCGCCGGGTGGGATCAGGAATCCGCCGCTTGCGACGGGTTGCCCGAAGGTGCCACGCGGTTCGGGTGCGGTGGGTGTCCCGTACATCCACATGTTCTCTTCCGCCTGTCGGGCCTGCGTGACCGTCTCGTGCGACGCGAGCTGTCCGAGGATCGGCGGGGTGACCACGAGCCCCATGACGTCCTCGGCCGACGCGCCAGGGATCAGACCGCTGTCCGGGAACGGAGGCAACTTCACCGGCCGGAACGGGGACGCATCGTCAGCCATCGTCTGCCTCGATCCCAAGCTTCTCGGCGACCACGTGTCGTACCCACAGGGCGAGGCAGCCGTCCCCGCCGCAGCCGTTGGGCGGGAGCGTCGCGGGGTCGGTCGCGTCCAGGACAGCGAACAGGGCGGCGTGCGCACGGCGCCCTGCGGCGAGTTCCGTCTCGTATGCGTCGATGGGGAAGCCGACGCCGTCTGCGGTGTCCGGGTTCTTGCGGATCCATCGTTCGGTGTCGGTCTCGGGGTGCGCGAATGCGTCGAGTTTCGCGCGGATCTGCGCGGCGAGATCAGTCACCGTCCGTCCCTCCACTCACGGGCTGCTGGTGCTCGTCGGCCTGATGATGCCGGATCGCCGTCTCGATCGCGTCTGCGGTTCCCGGGTTCCAGTCGTCTTCAGCTGGCCAGTCGCCGATCTTGCCGTGCTCCGCGCAGTCGAGCTGCTGCCGGTCGCCGACGAGTTGGAGGATGTAGCGAACCCCTTCGTCAGCCATCGTCGGCCTCTCGTGCCCAGCCTGTTTCCCGGCGTAGGACCGCCCCGAGCGCTTCGACGACTTCCCGTTCGACTTCCTCGGCGCAGCTGCCGTCGTACGGCCGGTGGGCGACCTGCACGCCGTTGATCGCCACGTCGTAGCCCCGGTAGTAGTCGGTGGTGTCGACGGTGACGACGAGCGCTGTCGGCCTAGTCATCGTCATCTCCCTCGGCTGGTCGCTCGTCGATCGCTGGCGCGTGCTTCGAGCGCGGCGCACGCCACCCAGGCCGCGCCGGGTCAGGCATCACGCGGGCGAGCCGTTCCCGATGGTCCTGCTGCGCGAGCTCGTGCCGGTATTCGTCGGCGCCCTCGTCGTCCTCCCAGCCGCCGAAAGTGTTGAGGTTGGCGAGCGCTTCAGACGCGGCCGTCGGCCCCTTGTACAGCTCGGGTGCGCCGGAGTTCCACCAGCGGACCGCCTCCATCATGGTCATCCACGAGTACTGCGCGTGCTCGGCGTCGATGTCGAGTTCGGCGCAGTAGGCGTTGAGGATGCGGCGGTGGGTCGGGGAGAACGGTTCGTTGGGGAGCGGCTGCGAGAGCCACGGGGGCAGCGTGGCGGCGTCAGTCATCGGGTGATCCCTCCACCTTCCCGTACTTCCGCTCCCACTCCTCGTCGCGCTTGCCGAGCCCGTACTCGTGCATCGTCTTGTCGACAGTGACCGCCGTGTACGCCTTGTCGAGAGCGGCGATCGTGTGCCCCATGGACCGTGCGATCCGATCCGGGTCGGACGGCCACACCCCGTGCTGCTGCAGGTAGTCGGTGTCCTTGAGGCGCCCGTCGTAGTGGTAGATGAAGTCCTCGCATTGGCGCCTGAGGGCGTGGGCGAGCTTCATGAAGTACACCGCCGGGTCTTCCTCGTGGTACTCGCGGCCGGATGTGGGGTGGATGTAGCCCTGCTCAGTCATCGTCCGGCTCCTTCTCGCTTCGGCGTGCTGCTGCCGCGTTGTAGCGCTTGAGGTACGCCACGATCACCTCGGTGAGCTTCTTGCCCTCGGCGCGAGCGTTGGCCAGGGCGGTATCCCACACGTCGTCAGGGACGCGGAGGTTGCGCACGGGGGTGCGGCCGGCTGGTTGTTTGGTCACGGTTCGAGTGTCCCACACGTAAGTACATCGCGCGAGCCAATCCGCTTGCGCGTGTACTTACACGGCGGTACGCTGTAAGTACAGCAACCGATCAGGGAGCCTCCGATGACCACGACGATCACCACCGCCGAAGCCGCCGCCAGCATCCACGTCACCGCGCACACGGTCGCCGCCTGGTGCCGCAAGGGCCTGCTCGCCGCAACCAAGGCTGGCCGCCGCTGGGCCATCGCCCCCAGCACCGTGGCCCGGCTGCTGTGCCCGGTGACGGACCGGCAGCGAGCGGGCGTGACCGGCCGTCAGCCCACCGGCCGGGCCGGACGCCGCAGCGCAGCCCGCCAGCTCGCACGCGCCACCTCCCGCACCTACCGCATCCCCCTCATCAGCCACCACCAGCGCGCCCGCATCGCCGCCGCCAACACCGGCCACCTGCTCGTCCGCGACTACCTGTTCACCCTCGACATGGATGTGGACGACATCGAAGAGTTCGAGTCCGCAGCCGGGCGCAAGGTCGCCGAGGTCTACCGCAAGGCCCACCGCGCCGAGCCCGACAGCCGGGGCCTCGTGATCCTGCACGGGCGGCTGTGGCGGGTCATGCGCTACACCGCCGTGGCCGACCTCGTGGCCGGACTCCGCGCCTACGCCCGCACCGCGCACCTGATCCCGACCACCCCGCAGCTCGCGCTCGCCGCCTAACCCCCACCCCCGCCGACCGGAAGGAACTACCATGCCCAACACCACCACCCACGTCTTCACCCGCCACCTCGAAGCGACCGACGAATGGGACCGCCCCCGCTGCCAGCAGATCGGCACCTACGTGGACGTCGACGAAGAATTCCAATGCGGCCTCGAAGCCGGGCACACCGGCGACTGCGACCCGCTGCCGGACGTCCCCGGCTGGAACGTGGCCTGATGCGTATCCGGGGCCCCGTCGAGCCTGTCGCGTGCCACCGTAGGCCCGTGACCCGCCTCACCCGCTGCCGCCGCTACCTGACCCACTGGGGCCCCGTACTGGCTGCGGATGAGCCTCTACGGCCTCGCCTCCGGGATACTCATCGCCGGACTGTTCAACCAGGCTGTGGCCGACACGTTCAACCACCCGGCGCCCGCACCGTCTACGTCCAGCGCGCGGCCGTAGATCAGCCCAGGACCCGCACCCGCGGGCGGCCACCCAAATCCAGCTCGGCGCACACGTAGCGGGCATCGTCCATCGCGTGGTCGTTCTCCTTCACCGGGGCCTCCCGCTTGTCCGGCTTCACATCCTGCGGCCACACGTACTCGGCGATCTCGTCCTCGAAGCACGTCGGCTTCTTCGCCTCGACGAGCAGCGGATCCCGCTCCGTCAGGCAGCCGCGCACCACGAAGAACCGCGGCTTGCCGTCGCCGGCCGGGCGCAACCGGACCTGCATCGCCTGGATGCCGTCCGAAACCGACTTCTTCGCCGGGACGGTCGCCATGCCGAAGTGCCGCTCCCAGGTCGCGCGGTCTTCGGCGTCGTGGTCGGCGACGATCCACCGTGGACGCGGCTCGCGCCATTCGCCGTTGGGGCAGACGAGCGCCTTCATCTTCTTGGCGTGGTCTTCGACCAGGCGGTGGGACATGTAGACCTGCCGGTAGAGCCACAGGCGCCCGTCTGGGTCGACGGCGAAGCAGAGGATGACGAAGGGGTTGCTGAACCCGAAGTCGATGGCCCAGATCCGCTGCCATTGCTCACTGCCGGGCGGTAGCCGGTCGACGAGGTGGACCGCCGGGGACCAGTCGGAGTAGACGAGGCCTTCGGCGGCCACCCAGAGCCCGTGTCGCATCCGCTGGTAGCGGACGCCGGTCAGGGTCTCGAGCCGCGCCAGGTAGGTGAGCCCGTACTCGGTCCACGCCCCGTCGCGGAACATCCGCGGGTTGTCCTCGTGCCGCGAGTAGAGCATCTGGCAGCGGCCGCCGTCGGCGCGCGCCTTCAGGTGGTGAGTGGGGCCCCCGGGGTTGGTGCACATGACGAGCTGCTGGTACGGGGTACGGCCGTGCCGCAGGCGGGTCACGATGGTGTCGATGTCCTCGGGCACGGTCTCGGTGGCTTCGTCGACGAACGCGAAGTCGTACTCGGTCGACAGCAGCCGTGAGGGCCGGTCGAGGCCGCCGACGACGATCGCCGAGCCGTTCGAGTACCGGTAGGCGGCGGGCTCGGCTCCGGAGCCGCCGTAGTACCTGACGATGCCCGAGTCGATGGCTTCCGCGGCGACGTTCTGCCGGAATGTGACCAACGTGGATGCGGTCAGCGAGGCGTGCGTCTTGCGGGCGACGAGCGAGCGGGCGCGCGGGTACTGCAGCATGTTCAGGTGGATCTTCATGAGGGCGCCGACGGACTTGCCGGTGCCCGCCGCGCCGGAGAGCAGTAGCTCGCCGGCGCGGGACTTGAACGCTTCGGCGACCGCGCCACGCGCCTCGAACCGGACCACCGTGCCGACGGTCATGTGCGGACAGTTCCGAGCGGCGGCTTTGGGTTGCGGAATTCGTGGGTGTGCACCTTGTGCCGCGATGATCCTGTCTGCGCGTCGTCGATCCTGCGGAAGCCGTATTCGAAATGGCCGCACAGTCCGCACTCGAAGAACCAGCTGCGATTCTTGAGCCAAACCCCGCACGTGCCCAGGCGGGAGCCGTCACCCCAGGAATAGCAGGTGAAGGCGAGACGCGTCGCGCTGGGACTCATGCCGGGTCGGTTCCTTCGAGGCCGAGTACCTCGTATGTGAGCTTGCCGGTCATGTTGACCTCGGTCTTGGCCTTGATGCCGAGGAGGCTGGCCTCCTGGTCGTCGACCTTCAGCAGCAGGTTCGCGGCGGCGATCACGGCGGCGTCGTCCTCGTACGGCTCCCCGTAGATCGGCTTGCCGGTCTCCTCGTCCTCACCGATGACCGGAGACACGACGTGCCCGTTCGAGATCGTCACGTGCCGGGTCTCGAGGATCCCCAGCGCGACCTCCCGCACCAGTTCCAGCCGGGCCAGGTGCTCGGCCCGGTAGGCGCTGGCTTCCGGTTCGGTGACGCGGGGCAGCGCGCGGTGGAAGCCGCGGTGCGCGGTCGCCCTGCTGATGCCGAGCCGGTCGGCGATTTCCTGGAACGAGAGGTCTTGCCGTTTGAGCGCGAGGATCTTGGCGTCTTGTTCGGCGGTGGCGACCTGGGTGGTGAGGGCGCGCTTGGGGATGGTCACGTCTCACCTCCTGCGTCTCATTGGGCTGCTGGTTCGAGTGTAGGTCAGGCGTCTAGGGCGCGGTCAGTGTCCTCGGCGCTTGAGGATGGGGTGTGCGGTTGTGCGATACGGGTGATGGCGTCGAGCAGTTTGTCGACGCGGCCGCGTTCGTGGTCGTAGTCCTTGCGGAGTGCGCGCTGGTCGTCGACGCCTTGGTAGTGGTTGGTGAGTGCTGCGACTAGGGCGTGTGCTTCGTCGTGGCCGAGGGTGAGGGTGGGTTGCATCGGCTGGTTGTAGTCGATTTCTTCCCAGGTGCGGAGCATGTCGTCGCCGTTGAAGCGTAGGAGGCGTCGGAAGGGTGCTCCTCCGTCGTCGGTGGGTTGTTCGTTGAGGATGGAGATGCCGATGTTGTAGTTCGTGTAGCTGTCGTGGACGTAGGCGCGGATCATGTCAGTTTCCTTCGCCGATGATGATTCCGGATGCGGTTCTGCCGGGGATGGCGGGTGCCGGTCCGATTTGGATGTGGTCGGTGCAGGTGGAGTTGCCGCCGACGATGAGTGTGGCGTCGTTGACGTGTTCGAGGTGGCGGGTTCCGGCGCGGTGTTCGAGGTAGCAGCCGACGCACATGACGGGGTCGGGTCCGGTGGTCTTGCTGGGGGCGGCTTCGTCCTCGCGCGTGGCTGCCTTGACGGCGGCGACGGCGCGGTCGTAGTCGTCCCCGGTCGGGATCTTGGCGGTGGATCCGGCGTAGCGGCGCCAGAATTCGGGGAGGGTGATCGGTTCGGTCCACGGGGTGTGGTCGCGGCGCCAGCCGTCGGGGTCGCGGACTTCGAGGCCGTATTGGTCGCACCAGGTGTCGGGGGTCTTCTTCTCGCTCATGTCAGTGTCCTTCGGTGGTGGGGGGCTGCTGCGTGTCGGCGTCGGTTGTGATGCTGCGGCGGTAGTGGCGGAGGTGGCGGCGGTAGATGGTTTCGGTGGTGGCGGCGAGGATGCCGCATGCAAGGAGGGCGGCGACCAGGTAGATCACGTGAGTCCCATCTGGACGAGTGCGAGTTGGATGGCTTCGCGGACGGAGAGGCCTTCGTCGTCGGCTTGGTCGCGGAGTTGCATGGCGCGGTGGGCGATTTGGTCGGCGAGGGCGCGTTCTTCGGGGTTGGGTTCGATGCGGCGCGAGCGATGGGGCTTCGCTCCGGTCGTCTCGGTCATGGCTGGGGGCTCCTGTGGGCGCCGTGGCGGTTTTCGGGTCGTTGGGTGTCGCGGGTCCTGCGGGGCCGCCTACGCCCCGCTGTGGGCTTTCGTGCGTTGCCCGTTGAGGAACCGGCGGGATGGCGGGTCGAGCAAACCGGCGGCGACGAGCCAGGAGCGGAGTGCTGATCGTGCGATGCCGTGGCGTTCGCCTACGGCGTCGAGGGCTTCGGTCAGCGAGCCGTACTGGTCGCGGGTGGCCTGGTAGTCGTCGATGGCGTCGGCGCGTTCCTGCGGGGTGCGGGTGCGCTGTTTCGGGGGTTCGGCGACGCCGGCTTCGCGGACCCAGCCGAGGATGGTGGCGGGGAGGGTGACGCCGAGTTGGCGGGCGATCTGCCTAGCGCAGGCGCCGTCGGCGGCGTATCCGGGGCGGTAGCGGGTCCACAGGTCGCAGGCTTGCTGCCGGGTTTCTTCGGGGTGGTCGGGTGGTGTCTGGGCGACGAGACCGTCCTCGCCGCCGCGGAGCCGGCACCATGATCACGATCGAAGGACTGTGGGCCGGGTACGGTGGCCTCGACATCCTGCGCGGCGTCGACCTGCACGTCGAGGAGCACGGCATCACCTGCATCGTCGGCCCCAACGGGGCCGGCAAATCGACCGTGCTGAAGACGGTCAGCGGGATCCTCAGGCCGCGCAGCGGCTCCGTCGTCATCGGCGGGACCGACCTGACCGGGAAGCCGCCCGAGGCGATCCTGCGGGCCGGTGTCGTGCAGGTCCCGCAGCGGCACGGCCTGTTCGCGCGGCTGACGGTCCGCCAGAACGTGCTGATGGGGCGTACGTAGCAACACACGTATGAGTCGAGCACACGTACATAACAC
>CAVQVY010000004.1:0-6849 GCA_963717185.1 Candidatus Dormiibacterota bacterium
TTTTTTTTTTTTTTTTTTTATGTCCTCTACTAGTTCAGTTACGTCTGGAAATGCCCTGGCACATACTTCACAGAGATGAGTCAAACTGCATTTGAGCTAAAATGCCCGTTTGGAAGTGTTTTGTGATGGCTGTGAGCCGTGTCAAACCAACAGACAGCTGTCCATAGCCCCGAAACCAGCAGCTACACCTCCTTCTTCACTCTGATCGCCCTTCGTCCTGAGTAAATACCCAGCAGTCCATTTAACAGCACCTCTTTTGACTCGTGATTCCATAGACAGGTACCGTAAATCCCCAACTCACAAATCACGCCTCCTTTTTCAATGTTTCCGTTTCGCAGGATAATGTTATGAACTGGCGGGGGTGTAATAATTTCCATCAGGATGTACGATTTCCAGTGCGATTCAGGCAATGATTTCAGGAATGATGGAATTGCACTTCCGTAGATGTTGTTTCCTCCGCCTTCGCGCTGCGGCTTTAGGACATAACCCTTGCAAATTTCTGGGTCAAGAGCCATTTTGCGGGTTGAGAGGCCGGTTTGCCGAGGAGTCGAGGGGGAATATGTTGGTGAAAGTCTTCTCGAGTTCTTCAAGAGATTGATGATCACTGCCCAAAAATCGGGACAGAACGGATGGAGAGGAAAAGCGGTGACAGCGGGCTGCGCTCGTTCGTGTCGGTGCAGGGTTCGCTGGCGATGTTCCCGATCCATGCGTATGGAAGCGAGGAGCAGAAGCAGAAGTTTCTGCCAGAGATGGCGGCGGGATCGATGATCGGCTGCTTCGGGCTGACGCGAGGCCGACGCCGGCAGCGACCCCACCGCGATGCGGACCACGGCCACGCGCAAGGGCGATGGATGGGTCATCAACGGCAGCAAGATGTGGATCACCAACGGGTCGCTCGCCGACGTCGCGGTCATCTGGGCGAAGACCGACGACGGCGTGCGCGGGTACCTGGTGAGCGCGGCACGCCCGGGTTCACCGCGACGGACATCCACCGCAAGCTCTCCCTGCGCGCGTCGGTCACCAGCGAGCTCCGCCTCGACGCGGTCGAGGTCCCGGAGAGCGCGGTGTTGCCCGGGGTCTCCGGGATGCGGGGCCCGCTGTCGTGTCTCAACGAGGCGCGCTACGGGATCGCGTGGGGCGCCATGGGTGCGGCACGTGCCTGCTTCGTGTCCGCGGTCGACTACAGCAGGACGCGGAGGATGTTCGACCGGCCGATCGGGGGCTTCCAGCTCACCCAGGCCAAGCTGGCCACCATGGCAACGTCTTTGGTCCAGGGTCGGCTGGTGGCGCACCGCCTCGGCACCCTCAAGGACCAGGGCCGCCTGCACCCGGTGCAGGTGTCGCTCGCCAAGCGGGCCAACGTCCGCGCCGCGCTCGACATCGCCCGCGAGGCTCGCACCATCCTCGGGGCCAACGGCATCACCCTGGAATACCCGGTGGTGCGGCACATGAACAACCTCGAGTCGGTGCTGACCTACGAGGGCACCGAGGAGGTGCACACGCTCATCCTCGGCAAGGCGATCACCGGCGAGGACGCCTTCGCCTGAGTGCCGCTCAGGCGGCGGCGACCACGTCCCAGCCCTCGACCTCGCGGAACGAGTGATGGCCGCGGGCGGCGACGATGATGTGGTCGAGCATGGGGATGCCGATCAGCGCCGCGGCGCTGCGCAGTGCCTCGGTCACCACGCGGTCGGCACGGGACGGCGCGGGGTCGCCGGAGGGATGGTTGTGGGCCACCACCAGGGCCGCGGCGCCGGAGCGGAGCGCCGGCGCGAGCACGTCGCGCGGGGCCAGCCGCGAGCTGTTGATGCTGCCGACCGCGACGGTCTCGCAGGAGATGGGCCGGTGGCGGGCATCGAGCATCAGCACCCAGACCTGTTCGCGCCCGGCTGAGCGCAGGCCGCCGAGGAGAGAACCGCCTCACGTGGTGAGGTAATCGCCGGCCGCTCATCGGGGAACCAACGCTCGGCCAGCTCCCACATGCGCCGCGAGGCGGACGGCGCGGCCGGGGGCGACGCCGTGCTCGCGCACCAGCCCGGCGGCCCGAGCACACGGCGCTCCCACGAGTGGCAGCGCTGGCGACCCGCGCCGCACACTCGGCCATCGCCGCCGAGGGCCGGAACCGCCGAGCACGCGGGCGATCAGCTCGGCGTCGGTGGGCGCGCCGCGGGGTTCATCGCCCGCGGTCGCGCCGCTCCTGAGCTCACACAGCGCGAGTGTAACACACATAAATGTGTAGGTGACGCGCGCGCGCGTCAGTGGCGGGTCGCGCCAGTCCCAGCACCAGCACCACGACCAGGGCGGCGGCGATCGCCACCCCGGCGTAGCTGCCGTCGAGCCAGGCGCCAACCCGGTCGGACACCCGGCGAAGTCCCTGGCCTGGGAGGAGCCGGGGCGCCGCGCCGGCAGCCTGGCGCCTGCGGGACCCGGCTCGACGCTGAAGATCGCCACCCGGCCGGCGGCGTCGTCGGCGACGTCCATGCGGTCGACGAAAGCGGGCGTCTGCAGCGCGCTCCGCCGCCGTCCTCAGCGTGGCGCTCTCCCACTCCGGGACGGGGCCGCGCGGAGCGGCCGGTCCACGCCGGGGGTGGCGGCGGCGGTGGCGGGGGCGGCGGGTCGAGGCTGCTCGGCGGAGGGGCCCCCCGGGGTGGCCACGGCATGCCCAGATGGCGTTGAGGCGGCGCTGCTCGATCGCCGAGCAGGGCGGCCCCCAACCAGCGGGATGAGCAGGAGCACGACGTGCCCACCGGCCCGCACCTGCCGGTCGGTGGTGGTCCCGACGTGCTCCTCGACGCAGCGCAGGCGCTCCAGGGTCATGACCACGGCAACAGCGCTGAAGGGCAGCAACAACGTGAGGTAGGGACGGCGGCCAGCCCGGCCAGCAGCGCGTAGGCCTGCCGGCGGCCACGTGGAGTCGAAGGGCAGGTGGATCGAGAGCGGGGCCGTGATGACACGTCGCCCGGCCAGGGTCGCCGGCAGGCCGGTCAGCCAGGGCACCATCACCGCAGCGTGCTGCGCCGCGGGCCGCGAGTGAAGCTTGGGATCGAACTCCTCCAGCTCGCGGTTGACGCGGTGGTGCCACGCCAGCGCGTAGATACCCAGCGTCACCACCGAGAGCAGGGAAACGGCCGCGGCAGACCGCTGCCGGCCCACGGGCCCGAACATCGGCTGCGGGCGCGCGGCCGGCTCCGCCGGCGCCGCTGCCTCGGGCCGGGCGAACGGAAGCTCGACCTGGTTGCGATCCACAGGCACGGGCGGCGCGGTCTCGAGGCCGCCGCGGCCCGGACGCTCGCGGAACGACCAGACCGGCAGACCGTCCCGGTGCGGAGGTGGCCGGGGTGGCGGCCGGGGTCGGCCGAACGTGCCCGGCGACTCCGGTGCTGCAGCTCCCGTGCGAGCTCGCCGACCGTCGCGCCGGCGAGGACGGCCACCGGCGCAGCCTCGCGCTGGTGCGCGTGCGCGTGGCTGGCATCGGCCCACCAGCTCGACATCGGCGTCGTTGGCCGCCGTGGTCCGCGAAGCTCGCGGGGCGGCGTCGACCGCAGCGACCTCATCGACCGTGCTCGCGTCTGTGCGTCGGACGCGGCAGCGGCGGCGTCTGGATCTGTCTTTGGCCCTGCTGCGTTGTGTGCTGGGTTGTCGGCCATGGTGTGTCGTCCCCTTCGAATGTGCTGGTGGCTCCGGGTACTGGATTCGAACCAGTGACCTTGCGGTTAACAGCCGCCTGCTCTACCGCTGAGCTAACCCGGAATGAGTGAGTGGTTCTCGAGTGGGGTCGGTCGTCCACGTACGTGCGCAGTATACGGAGCGGACGTTCGTGCGAACGCGAAGAGCGCTATTCGAGAAAGTCGCGAAGCCGGCGGCTGCGGGATGGATGGCGCAGCTTGCGCAGGCCTTTGCCTCGATCTGCCGCACGCGCTCACGCGTGACGCCGAACCGCTTGCCCACCTCTTCGAGAGTGCCGCTGATGGCCGTCCGCCAGGCCGAAGCGCAGCTGCAGCACGCGGCGCTCGCGTGGTGAGAGCGTGTCGAGGATGTCCTCCATCTCCGTGTGCAGCACCGCCAGCGCGGCGGCGTCGGATGGCGTCGTCGCCTCCTTGTCCTCGACGAAGTCGCCGAGCTCGGTGTCGTCCTCGTCACCGACGGGAGTCTCCAGCGACACCGGGTCACGCGAGATCTTGCGGATCTCGCGCACGCGCTCGCCCGTGATCCCGAGCTCATCCGCGATCTCGTCGTCAGTCGGTTCGCGACCGAGCTCCTGGAACAGCCGTCGCGACACGCGCAGCTGCTTGTTGATCGCCTCGACCATGTGCACCGGCACGCGGATGGTGCGTGCCTGGTCGGCCACCGCACGCGTGATCGCCTGGCGGATCCACCAGGTCGCGTACGTCGAGAACTTGAAGCCGCGGTGGTAGTCGAACTTCTCGACCGCCCGGATCAGTCCGAGGTTGCCCTCCTGGATGAGGTCGAGGAACGACATCCCGCGACCCATGTACTTCTTGGCGATGGACACCACCAGTCTGAGGTTGGCCTCGGTGAGGGCGTCCTTGGCCGCCATGTCGCCCTGCTCGATGAGCTTGGCGTAGTGCACCTCCTGCTCCGCCTTGAGCAGGTCGACGCGCCCGATCTCGCGCAGGTACATGCGCACCGGGTCGTCGAACGAGACGGAGTCGGCTGCCTCCGCCTTGGCGATGGTGTCGTCGTCGATCTCGTCGACGGTCTCGAAGTCGCGGTCGCCGTCGCTGACGGCGATGCCCATGTCGACGAAGGCGTTGAAGATCCGCTGCAGCTGGTCGGGCTCGGCCTCGATGTCGGGGAACGACGCCAGCACGTCGTCCGGGGTGAGGAAGCCCTGCTCCTTGCCCTTGACGACGAGCTGCTCCGCCGCCGAGGTCAGCAGCTCGGTCGGGGGTGCAACGCTCATGTCCACCCCTCCCTCCTGACCACGTTGTTCACCACAGCGAATTGAACATTCCTCATGCAGGTGCAACGCAAACATCGCCGATTTGCTACGCAGGAGCGCCGCGGAAGGGTCAGCGGCTGGCGGCGGTGCGGCGCAGGTGCGGTGAGGCGGTGGCAAGCTCGCGGAGGCGAGAGGCGAGCTGGGCCACCTCGGTCTCGTCCCCGCGCTCCTTGGCGGACGCCATGCGCCGGCGCACATCGGTGATCTCCGCGCCGAGCTGAGCCTCGGTGACCCTTCGGAGGCTGTCGGTGATGGCGGTGTCGAGGTCGCCGGTGCGGCTCTCGGGGAGGAGCTCTGGCACCGTTCGGACGAGCAGCGCGGCGGCGAAGTCCCGCTCGTGAGGTGCCAGCGTCGACAGAGGGAAGGGCTCTCCCACCGGCGTTGCCAGCGCGATCTCCACCATGCGCCTGGCCAGCGGGTGGCCGATGGCGGCCACGTCAAGTCCGAACTCGCCGGTGAGCCGGGCGGCGATCTCCGGGCGGTGCACGCACAGCGTTGCCAGGTAGCCGTCCCACGCCGCTGCCGCTGTCAGAGGCGGGGATGCCGCGGCCACAGCGGCCTCGTCTGTCACCGGCGGCGGCGTGGCGCTGACCCGCAGCGGTCTGCCTGCAGTGGCTCCGCGCAACGCCGTGGCCACGTCCGCCGCCACGGTCGCGGCCGTCAGGTCGAGGCGCCGCGCCGCCTGCTGGACGTACAGCTCCCGCGCAGCCGCCTCCGGGATCCGCGCCAGCAGGGCGACGGCGCGCTCGGCGGCGGCCCGGCGGGCGTCGATGCTCCCTCCCTCGTCGCTGCCCAGGGCGCGGTCGAGCAGCACCTGCCACTCCGGGGGCGCCTCGGCGACAGCTGCGGCGAACGCCGCAGGGTCGCGGCGCACCAGCTCGTCGGGGTCCTTGCAACCGTCGGGGAGCACGCAGATCCGGGCCGGGAGGCCCTCGGCGGCGACCACGTCGACGGCCCTCGACGCGGCCGCGCGCCCCGCCTCGTCGCGCGTCGAAGCACAGCACCACGCTGTCCGCGTGGCGCGACAGCACCTTGGCCTGCTCGCGCGTCAGCGCGGTGCCGCTGCTGGCGACCACGTTGGCCACCCCCGCCAGGTGCGCTGCCATGACGTCGAAGTAGCCCTCGACGATGACCGCCACGCGGCGCTCATGCATCGCGGCGCGCGCGAGGTCGATGCCGAAGAGCGCGCTTCCCTTGTGGTAGACGGAGGTCTCCGGCGAGTTGAGGTACTTGGGCACGTCGTCGCCGAGCGCCCGCGCTCCGAACGCGATGACCTCACCGCGCTCGTCGCGGATGGGGAACACGAGACGGTGCCGGAAGCGGTCGCGGAGCCGCCCGCCCCGCGCGTGGTGAGCCACGCCGGCGTCGACGATCTCCTCAGCGGTCGCGGCGGCGCGATCCCGGAGATACCGCGACAGCGCATCCTCGCCGCCCCCGCCCGCCGGCGCGAAGCCGATCCCGAACGTCCTGGCGCGGCCCTCGTCGACGCCCCGATCGGCCAGGAGCGAGCGCCCGTCCTCCCCCGCCGGCGACGACCAGAGCACGTGCTCGAAGAAGGCGGCGGCCCGTGCGTTGAGCTCCAGGGTGCGCTTGCGCCGCCGCGCGGCACCCCGCCGCGGTCCGCTCTCGGCCTCCGCCTCCAGCTCGACACCGGCCTTCTCGGCGAGCATCTCGAGGCTGCCGCGGAAGTCGGTGTGCTCCACCTTCTCCACGAAGGTGAACATGTCGCCGCCCTCCTGGCAGCCGAAGCAGTACCACGCCTGCTTGTCCTGGCTGACGTTGAACGAGGGCGTCTTCTCCGAGTGAAACGGGCAGAGCGCGCGATGGCCGCGACCGGCGCGCTGCAGGGTGACGTAGCCGCCGACCACGTCCACGATGTCGAGGCG
>CAVQVY010000005.1:0-84101 GCA_963717185.1 Candidatus Dormiibacterota bacterium
CCCCGCAGCAGGCCAAGGCCACGTGAACACGATGAGAGCCATCAAGAAATCCACGCCGTGAAAACGAGCTAACAAGCGGCGCCACGCCCGACGGCCCCCGAAGATGCACTCTTATCGGTCACATGAAGGCAGGCGGTAGGTGGGCGAGCCCGCGGGAGCGCGCCAGATCATCCACTCGGCGCGACGTGGGGCAGCAGCCCGGTGGCCCGAGACACCACACAGCGACCGGGAACGGGCAGCGCCGGGTGCACTATCACCCTCCGCATCAGATCCAGCACCTCGCTGCGGGAGGAGGCGCTGGTCTTGAACAACCCCCGCACAGCCGACGTCGTGGTGGTCGCTCCGGGCTTGCGGACGCCCCGCATCGCCATGCACAGGTGCTGAGCCTCGATCACTACGATGGCCCCCCGCGGTTGCAGCCGGCGGACCAGCGCGTCGGCGACCTGCGAGGTGAGCCGCTCCTGCACCTGCGGGCGCCTCGCGTAGAGGTCGACGAGCCGGGCGAGCTTGGACAGCCCAGTGACCCGGCCGACCGCGTTCGGGATGTAGCCGACATGCGCCATGCCGTGAAAGGGCACCAGGTGGTGCTCGCACTGGCTGTACATCGGGATGTCCTTGACCAGCACGAGCTCGTCGTGCCCTTCGTCGAAGGTTCGCTCCAGCACCAGTGTCGAGGCTGACTTCGAAGGTCTCGTCCCAGGCCCACAGGAACGGCTGGGTATGGGGCAACGACCGTTGCGCCACCGGCTTGCCATTCCCCGACAGCGTGCCGGCGATCGCATTTGCACCGGCCCGTACCCCGAGCGGATCTGGAAGCGCTTCAGAACTTGTATTCTATCGCGCCACGAATCGTCTTCATGTTGAGCCAAATTTGCCGACTGTCGGCGAAGGATGCGGGGGCGTATCCGAAAGAACGCGGCTCGATACGTTGTCGCATAGTGGAATGTCTCATTTCTGCAATGTCATAATTCTAACGAGCAGACGGCAGGCTGAAGCTCGTGTGCCTCCTGAACCGCGGCCGACGCTACGGGATCGGCCGCCGCCACTTTTCCTCCAGGGGCGGCGCGCAGGTTAAAGGTTGCAAGTCGATGAAGCCGTTGGCGTCCACGAAAGCTGACAGATCGACCGGATCGGCCTTGAAACGCCGATCAGAGACACAGCCGCCACAATAGAACCCTGATTTTGACATGCCCAGCTCTCTTCCTGCCCATTTCCTTTCTCGCGTACTCACGCATAAGCTGGAACGCCGGCTTGGCATTTGACGCCAAAATATGGGTGCGGCTTGACGGGATCATTGGGGAACAGGGTGCGATAGGGGCGATGCCGGGCGCGATTCCATTGATACGCGGCTTTGCGCTTTTGCCGACCCTGCACTGGCTTGCGCAGGAAGGCGCCTCAGTCGAACGCGCGCTCGCGGAGGTGGACCTGTCGTCGAGCCCTATCACCGATCCTTTCCGTCCGATCCCATTGGTGCATGTGGCCGCTCTACTCCGGAACGCTGCACGCCAGCATGGACCAGAATCTCCATGCCGTGTCGTTTCCCGCTCGAGCAGCCTCGAGATCGCGATGCTGGGGAAGGTCGCCCTCGGGTGCCCGAACTCCGGCGGAGGCGCTGTCATCAACGCGCCGTCGGCGGCCGCGGTGACGGTCCCGGCCGCGGTCGCCGCCGCGACGGCGCTGATGGTGATCGCGGCAGTGCACCTCGACGGGTTGAACGACAGCTGGCGCCGGCGCCGGGTGAGCGTGCTGCCAGGCACCGGCGGTCGCTTCGCCACCGCCGCCGTGATCGGCGGCGCGTTCATCGTGGTCCTGGCGCTGGTGATCCCTCCGCTCAGCAGCACCGACATCTCCGGCCGGCTCTTCGGGGGTGGGTCCGGCTCCGGCCAGGGCGGCCACGGCTCCGGCACCGGGTCGAACGGCGCCACGGTGCGCTTCAACTCGGCGACCATCCCCGGGGGCTCGCTGTCGCTCTCGGACACACCGGTGCTGACCTACACCTCCAGCCTCGCGACCGGCGTGTACCTGCGCATGGAGACGGACAGCGTGTTCGACACGGGCAACTTCCTCCCCGCGCAGAGCGCCAACAACAACGGCGACGACACGGAGGAGATCGCCGACCCGGGGCTCATCCCCCGCGACCGCACGCGTGGCGGACGGCGGCGTGGGCGCGCAGCAGGCCCCCGTGTCGGTCACGGTGAGCGTGATCGACGACACCTCTGACAACAACATCCTGCCCTTCGCCGGCGAGCCCGACGCGACCAGCCTGACCACGCGGGTCAACGGCCTCGCCGGCTCGGAGGTGAACGGCCAGCTGCTCACCGTCGACAGCGTCTCGTCGCTGCGCCAGGTGGTCGGCACGTCGGTCAAGACGACCGCGACCCAGTCGACCGCCACCGCCGACCAGCTGCGCGGCGCGCGCACGACATACCCGGCGCTCATCACACGTGACTTCCTCGACCTCACCGACGACGGCACCCGGGGCGCCGCGGCGATTCGCGCGCTCGCGCTTCAGTGGACCAGCACCGCGACCAACCCCTACGACAAGGCCGCCATCATCGAGTCCAATCTGCGCAACCCGAAGCTGTTCCACTACACGCTCACGCCGCCGCCGCCGCCGGATCCCAACA
The DNA here is from genome assembly GCA_963717185.1 of Candidatus Dormiibacterota bacterium. Taxonomy (GTDB): domain Bacteria; phylum Chloroflexota; class Dormibacteria; order Aeolococcales; family Aeolococcaceae; genus Aeolococcus. The sequence goes on from CAVQVY010000005.1 coordinate 2,628, forward strand.
AGATGTGGCCGGTCACGTACTTCCTGACCGTCACGCACACCGGCTACTGCCAGTACTACGCGGCGTCGATGGGCGCGATGCTGCGCGCGCTCGGCATCCCGTCGCGGCTGGTCAACGGCTACGGGCCGGGCACAGCTCCCAACGCGGCGACGCGGCGCACCACGGGAGAGGACATCTGGAACGTCAGCAGCAACGACGCGCACACCTGGGTCGAGGCGTACTTCGCGGGCTACGGGTGGATCCCGTTCGAGCCCACGCCGCCGTCATCGGCCGGCGACTACCTGCCGTTCACCCGCGGGGCGCTGGGGGTGACCACCGTGCCCACCGGCGGCACCACTGCGGCCCCCACCCCGGTCGCCGCAGCCTCGACGCCCAACCCCCGGCTGGCGGCCGGCGCGGACGCGGGACGCGCCAGTGGCGCGCGCGCGGTCGTCATGGGGCTGGCGGGGTTCGCCGGTGCGATCCTGGTGCTGATCCTCCTGTTCGCAGCGTGGTTCCTGCGCCCACGCGACGTTCAAGGTGTGTGGAGGCGCGTCGGCATCATCGGGCGAATGCTGGGAGTGCCACGTGACCGCACGCTCACCTTCGCTGAATACGTCGACCGGCTCAGCGCCGCGCTCCCCGTCGACGCTCGCAGCTCACCGCGTGGCACCGGCTCGGGGAGCAGCCCATGGCCGAGCCGCGTCGCCGAGGGGCTGCATGACATCGCCACCATCAGCGACCACACCTTCTATTCCCCAGCGGGCGCGCGAACCGACGACGCGCGTCTCAAGAGCGCGTGGCGGCGGGTGGCGCTACTGGCGCCCCGCCTCAGCCGGCGCCGCGCGGCCGGGCCCGAGCCCGTCCCCTGACCCGGCGGACGCAGCGGTCGGACGGACGTCGATCGACAGCAGATCGTGGGCGAGGATGGCCCCGGCCACGGGTCCGCGGTTGCGCAGGTGACTCAGCACGAAGCGGGTGCGCGGGAACTCGGCGATCAGCTCCTCGAGCTCGCCGCGCCAGAGGTGGCCGCCCTCGGTGGGGCCGTCCCAGCCTGTGCACTCGCACACCATCACGTCCACCGACGCGATGGCACGGCGCAGTCCCGCACACAGCGTGGTGTCGCCGCTGAAGCCGATGACCGCGCCGCCATCGCGCTGCACGGTGTACGCGAGCGAAGGCCCGGTGCTGTGGACCACCGCGTGGGCGCGGACCCTGTAGCCCGCGGTGACGGCGTCGGAGCCGTCCTGCAGCACCGCCCAGCGCAGGTCGAGCCGTTCGCCGATGAGCTCCACGAGGTGACGCCCGTAGCCGGTGTTGAGCAGCCGGAGCACGTACTCGCGGATCCCCGGCGGGCCGCCGATGGTCAGCCCGGGACGGAGCTCACCGGCGAATGCACGCGCACCCAGCAGCATCGGCAGCATGTACGTGTGGTCGGCGTGGAAGTGGGTGATCAGCACCAGGTCGATCGACGTCACAGTCAGGCCGGCGCGCGGGAGCAGCGCCTGGACCGGCGCGCCGCAGTCGACCAGCACGCGCTCATCGACGAGGTACGCCGCGTTGCAGCCGCAGCCGCTGAACGCGTCGCCGCTGCCCACCACTGTCAGGCGTGTGCTGCCGCTGTCGCTCGCTGCTCCCTCAGCCATGTGGTGACGGCTTGGCGGTGGCGGTCGGGGTCGGCAGCGTCGAGGGCAACCCCTCCTGCACGAACCCCCAGTCGAGCAGACGGCGCGACTGGCTGTAGCTGTACGGAGCGTTGAGGAGCACCGAGACCAGCCGGTGCCCGTCACGCTCTGCCATGGCGACCTCGCAGTAGCCGGCATTCCCCGTCCAGCCCGGCTTGATCCCCGTCGCCGCCGGGTACATCGACAGCAGCTGGTTGATCGACTGCAGGAAGAACTCGGGGTGACCCGAGGTGGCGGTGAGGTCCGCGGTGTGCATCGCCACGATGTCCCTGAACAGCGGATACCGGTTGACGGCGACGGTGGCGATGGCGGCCAGGTCGTACGCCGACGAGTACTGCTGAGGGTCGTCGAGTCCCACATCGGTGGTGAAGTGCGAGTCGTGCAGCCCGAGAGCCGCCACCTGCGCGTTCATGGCGCCGACGAACCTCTCGGCGCCGACGGTGTCATCCGCGATCGCGTTGGCAGCGTCGTTGCCGCTGACCAGGAGCAGGCCGGTCAGCAGCTCACGGACGGTGAGGGTCTGCCCGGCGGCAAGGCCCATGCGGCTCTCGTCCCACGCCAGGTGCACGGCGTCCGGGGTGACGGTCACTGACCGTGAGGGGTCGAAGTTCGCCAGCGCCACCAGCGCGGTGAGGATCTTGGCGGTGCTGGCCGGCGGCAGCTGCGCGTGCGGATCCTGCTGCCACAGGATGGTGTCGGAATCGATGTCGACGAGGATGCCGGCGCGCGTGGTCAGGGTGGGAGGGGTGGAGCGGGCTCGCCGTGGTCGCGAAATGCACCGGCTGGCGCACCACGGCCATGCCGTACCACGCCGGCCGCGAGAGGTCGGCGCCGGTGTTGAACGCGGCAGCCCGTGCGCGGACGATGGCCGCCGGTCCGCCACGTCCGCCGACGACCGCAAGGGCGCAGATGGTCGCCACGACGACGAGGACCGCGAGGGTGCTGGGGCGGCGGAGGACGAACGGCATCGCGACGAGCCGCATGGTACGTCAGGATCGGCCCGCGCCCCCGCCATCGGCGCCGGCGATCCACACAGGTTTGTCGATCGTCTGTCGAGGTACTACATGGGTATGCGTCTCGATCGCCTCACGGAACGTTCCCAGGAGGCCCTCCAGGCTGCCCAGAGTGCGGCGTCTGCGATGCAGCACGCCCGCGTGGAGCCCGAGCACCTGCTGCTGGCCCTGCTCCGGCAGGATGACGGCCTGGTGCCGTCGCTGCTGCAGCGCCTCGAGGTGCCGCCGCAGCCCCTGGCCGCGCGGCTTGAGGCCGAGCTCGAGGCCCGTCCCAAGCAGTACGGAGGCGGCGAGCCCGCCGTCGGTGACGCGCTCCGCGAGGTCCTCATGGCGGCGTTCGACGAGATGTCGCGGCTCAAGGACGAGTACGTCTCCACCGAGCACCTCCTGCTCGCACTGAGCGGGCGCAAGGGCGGCGAGGCATATCGGCTCCTCAGCACCGCCGGGGTCACCCCCGACCGGATCTACGCCACGCTGGCGGCCGTGCGCGGCGCGCAGCGCGTCACCGACCCGAACCCGGAGGACAAGTACGAGGCGCTCGACAAGTACGGCCGCGACCTCACCGATGCCGCCCGCGCAGGGAAGCTCGACCCGGTCATCGGCCGCGACCAGGAGATCCGGCGGGTGATCCAGGTGCTCAGCCGGCGCACCAAGAACAACCCGGTGCTGATCGGCGAGCCGGGAGTCGGCAAGACGGCGATCGCCGAGGGCCTCGCTCAGCGCATCGCCGCCGGTGACGTGCCCGAGGGCCTGCGCGACCGGCGCGTCGTGGCGCTCGACCTCGGCGCCATGGTCGCCGGCGCCAAGTACCGCGGCGAGTTCGAGGACAGGCTCAAGGCGGTGCTCGCCGAGGTGACGGGCTCCGACGGCCGGATCATCCTGTTCATCGACGAGCTGCACACGCTCGTCGGAGCGGGCGCGGCGGAGGGCGCGATGGACGCCGGCAACATGCTCAAGCCCGCGCTGGCCCGCGGTGAGCTGCGCTGCATCGGCGCCACCACCCTCGACGAGTACCGCAAGCACATCGAGAAGGACGCCGCGCTGGAGCGCCGTTTCCAGCCGATCGTCGTCGACCAGCCCAGCGACGAGGACACCATCAGCATCCTGCGCGGGCTGAAGGAACGGTACGAGGTGCACCACGGGGTGCGCATCAAGGACTCCGCGATCGTCGCCGCCGCCATGCTGTCGCGACCGGTACATCTCCGACCGTTTCCTCCCCGACAAGGCGATCGACCTCATCGACGAGGCGGCCTCGAAGCTGCGCATCGAGATCGACTCGATGCCCGCCGAGCTGGACACGGTCGAGCGCGACATCGGCAGCTCGAGATCGAGCGCGAGGCCCTGCGCAAGGAGACCGACGCCGCGTCGCAGGAGCGCTGACCAACCTCGAACGCGACCTCGCCAACCTCCTGGAGCGTGCCAAGCAGATGCGCGAGCGCTGGCAGCAGGAGAAGGGCGCATCGGCGCCATCCGCGACGTCAGGAAGCGGATCGAGGAGCGCGCCACGAGGCTGAGCGCGCCGAGCTGGCCGCGGACTTCGGCCGCGCCGCCGAGCTGCGCTACGGGACGCTCGCGAGCTGGAGACGCGCGCTGGCGGCGGAGGAACAGCGCTCGCCGAGCTCCAAGGCGACCGTCCGATGCTCAAGGAGGAGGTCGACGAGGACGACATCGCCGCGGTGGTGGGCACGCTGGACCGGAATCCCGGTCAGCCGGATGCTCGAGGGCGAGACGCAGAAGCTGCTCCACATCGAGGAGCGACTGCACGAGCGTGTCGTCGGGCAGGACGAGGCCGTGGCGGCTGTCGCCGCTGCGGTGCGCCGCGGCCGTGCCGGGCTCAGCGACCCCAGCCGGCCGATCGGCTCCTTCATCTTCCTCGGGCCCACCGGCGTGGGGAAGACCGAGCTGGCCCGCGCGCTGGCCGGGTTCCTGTTCGACAGCGAGCAGGCGATGGTGCGCATCGACATGAGCGAGTACATGGAGCGTCACAGCGTGTCGAGGCTCGTCGGCGCGCCGCCCGGCTACGTCGGCTACGACGAGGGTGGCCAGCTCACCGAGGCGGTGCGGCGGCGTCCCTACAGCGTGCTGCTCCTCGACGAGATCGAGAAGCGCACCAGGACGTTTTCAACATCCTGCTGCAGCTGCTCGACGACGGGCGCCTCACCGACGGCCAGGGCCGCACCGTGGACTTCCGCAACACCGTGGTCATCATGACCAGCAACCTCGGCTCGCACATCATCGCCGAGATGCCGCCGACCGCTGACGCGGCGCAGCACGAGCGAGTGCGCGACGAGGTGCTCGCGGTGCTGCGCGCAGCACTTCCGCCCCGAGTTCCTCAACCGTGTCGACGACGTCATCGTCTTCTCCAGGCTCGACCGCGAGCAGCTGCGCAGGATCGTCGAGATCCAGCTCCAGAACCTCCGCGCCAGGCTGGCGGCTCGGGCGGTCACGCTCGAGGTCGACGAGGCCGCGCTCGACGTGCTCGCAGAGGAGGGGTACGACCCGACATACGGCGCACGCCCGCTGAAGCGGGTCATTCAGCGCCGCCTGCAGGACCCGCTGGCGATGGCGATCCTCGAGGGGCGCCTTCGTGACGGAGACCGTGCCCACGTCGTGGTGCGCAACGGTGACCTGGCCATCGAGACGCCGCCCCACCTCGACCCCGTTCCAGTCGGCTGAGCCAGTCCGCGCCGCGTCAGCGGCTACCCTTGCGCCCGTGTCCGCTCCCTCTCTGCGCACCTCCGCCGGCCTGCGTCGCGCTGGCCGCGTACATCGCGGTGATCTTTGCCGCCAACTGGGCGGTGCAGCGATTCGGCCTCGTCCCCGTCGGGCTTCGGCCTTCGCGCCCCGGCGGCGGTGTACTTCGTGGGGGTCGCCTTCACCTGCGCGACCTGGTGCAGAACATCCTCGGTCGCTGGGTCTCGGTGGCGGCCATCGCGGCAGGCGCGCTGGTGTCGGCGGCCGTCTCGCCGGCTCTCGCCCTGGCCAGCGGCCTCGCCTTCTTCTCATCGGAGCTCGCCGACTTCCTCGTCTACACCCCGCTGCTCCGGCGCGGCTGGATCGTGGCGCTGGTGCCCGCCAACCTGGTGGGTTGCGTGGTCGACTCGCTGGTGTTCCTGAGCATCGCGTTCGGATCACTCTCTCTCCTGGGGGGCCAGGTGCTGGGCAAGGCGTGGATGACCGGCCTCGCGGTGCTCGTGCTCGCGCCGGCGCGCCGCTGGTACGTGCTCACCCCGAGCCGCAGCAGTGGCCTGGTGCAGGGCGCGGCCGCATGAGTGACGACGCGCCGCCGCGCGCGCTCCTCGAGTCGTTCGACAACCGCAGCGCCGAGCGCGACTACACCATCCAGTTCACGCTGCCGGAGTTCACCTGCCTGTGTCCCCGCAGCGGGTTCCCGGACTTCGCGATCATCCACGTGCGCTACATTCCGGGCCCGCGTTGTGTCGAGCTCAGGTCCCTGAAGATGTACATCAACGCCTTCCGCAACATCGGGGTGTTCCACGAGGACGTCGTCAACGGCATCCTCAGCGACCTCGTCGACCTGCTCGCGCCGCGTTACTGCGAGGTGGTCGGCGACTTCAACGTCCGCGGCAACATCAAGACGGTGGTGCGCGCTACCCATCGCGATCCCGGCTTCGCCGGCGACCCCGACCCATGGTGGAGCCCGCGCGACGAGCACTCCGCCGGCCCCGCCGCGCCGGAGCGCCCCTGACGTTCAGCTCAGCTTGAGCGAGTCGTCCCCGGCGGCAAGGAAGACGCGCACCAGCGGGTCGTCGCGCCGGTCGGCCCTGATGCGCAGGTAGAGCTCGTCAGCGTCTGCCTCGAGCGCCTCACCGTACTCGGTGGCGAGGAACAGGGCGACCCGCGGGTCGACAGCGCCGGCGCCGCGGAACACAGGGACCGTCATGGGCAGTCCGAATGCGCGAGCCAGCTCGGGAGCGCGCGCGTTCCACGTGCCGCCGGGGACGCGAACCAGGTCGGCTCCGAGCATCGATCCGAGGATGGTGGCGAGGGCGACGATCCTCGACGCGGCCGGCTCCGGTACTCCATCCCAGAGCGCCCGCTCGTGGACCATGCCGTCGAGCACGTCGCGTGCGCGGTCGACCACGGCGTCCGGTGGGATCGCCACCCAGGTGCCGTCGCGGCCTGTCCGAGCACACCACCCATCGACGCGGGCGAGCGCGCCCGGCGCCGACGTGGCCGCTGCGACCGAGCGCGCGGCGCGACCGTCGGCCGGGACGGCGCCCCCCGGCAGCAGGCCCGTCTCTTCGTCCCACGCCCGGGTTGCCTTGTGGACCGCGCCGTCGCGGATCAGCGCGAGCGGCAGTGAGAGTTGATTGAGGCCCGTCTCCAGGGATGCGGTGCGCACCCCGTCCATGAGCGCCGACGGCGGGTACACCGTGCCACCGATCGAGTCGGCCGCAATGCGCGCGAACCCCAGCCCCCAGCGCTGCCGATCGGCCCGCCGCCTCGCAGTGGTCGCGCCGGGCGAGCCGTGGGACCCATGCCACTCGACGGCGAAGGAGTGGCGACCCGCACGCAGCGCAACCGACTCGGCGCGGTCGTGGCGCTCCGCGTTGGTGGCGAGCTGCACGAGCACGAGTGCCGCGACAGCCGGCGCGAGAACCGCGAAGGGCTCATCGTCTGACACCGTCACCTGCAGCGCTGTTCGCGACGCTATGCCCGCGCACGCGTGCTCGAGCACGTCGGCGCTGGTGCCCGCGGTGCTCAGCCCTCGCCCCGCCACGATCCGCAGAGACGCGGCGAGCATGCCCACGCGCAGGGCCTGGCGCCGAGGCAACCCGGTGGCGGTGCGATCGATCTCGTCGAGCAGGGAGTCCAGCACCGGGGCGCACATCGGGTGGGTGGACTCGGTGCTCACCACCAGCCGCGACTGACGAACCCGGTACGTCACCGCACCGGGAGCGGCGCCACGCCATTCCGGAGTGCGGGCGACCACCTCGTCCCCGTCGAGCAGCGCGGCGGCGAGAGGCAGCTCGCCGACCTCGCCGATGGTGACGTTCACGGGCGCGGGGCGAGGCGGTACTTGCGATTGCCGTGGCTCACCACGGCCACCCGCGACTCCCTCTTGTTGAGCCAGTCCCCGAACCTGCGCACTGCCTTGGTGGCGGTGTCGGAGTGAAACGTGACCAGCTCGGGGTAGTGGACGACCAGGCGCACCGCCTCACGGTGGTGGTGCTCGGCCATGGTGGGCAGGTGGAGCACCACCGAGCCGTCCTTGATACGGAGGTCCTCGACCGTCGGGTCGAGGATGCGCTCAACTCGTTCGATGAGCGAGCCGTCACCGTCGCGCTTGTCATGCAGCCAGGCCCGCGGGTGGGCGCGATGGATCTCACTGCGGACGCGGAACGAGTCGATGTTGGCGGAGTAGACGATGGTGAGGCAGTCGGGCAGGTCACGCCCCAGCAGCGCGAGGACGTCACCGCTGCTGAGCGTCTGGTCGGGCGCTTTGGACAGGTCCCAGTCGACCACCGCCAGCACCGGCCGAGTCGACGCGGCGTTGTTGCGGAGCGCGGCCACGGCGTGGGCCGCGCTGCGCGTGGCCAGCGGATGGAAGCGCTTGCGCGAGAAGTGCGCACGCAGCTCCTCGAGCGTCTCGGCGTCGTCCTCGACGATGAGCACCTCGGCATTCGCGCGCATCAGGCAGCCTCCGCGGCGAGAAGGACTCCTCCCGCCGCGGTCCGTTCGAGACGCAGCGGCACCCGGTGCGATTCGAGCATCGCGCCGACTGTCCGGAAGTGACGTGCGGCGGCGAACAGGGGGCGCGGGTGGCTGGAGACCAGCGCCTCCAGCGCCGGGCTGGCCGCGTGCTCGCCGCCCGGCATGGTGAGACCTTCCCCGGGGGCGAGCCGGACACCGCCGACCTCCGCGCCCACCGCGTCCTCGGCGGCCTCGGCCAGCTCGGAGAAGAGTTCCAGGCAACGGGCGTGGGCCGGCAGTCCCGCCGTCGCTCCGCCGCGCCACAGCACCAGCGCCGGGGTGCGCGCCAGCTGTCCGACGACCGCCCCGGGGTCGCAGGCGCGGTCGCCGATCACCATCCAGGGCCAGGGGTGGCACTCGCGCGTCGCCGCCCCGGCCTCGGCGGTGCGGACATCGCAGACCGTCACGTAGGCGCGGTCGAGGCGCTCGCGGAGCGCCACCGCCAGCTCGAGGTCGTCACCGATCACCAGCACTGTCCGTCCGCGCCCGCTGGCCGGTCGCCCGCTACCGCCGCCCGAGCCGCCCCCTCCCGACCCCACCGTCCGCATGGGCGTGGATCTTCAGGCCGCCGTCCCCGGACGTTCGGCGGACAATCGTTCAGATGTCCGCGGTGTCCCCGGCATCGCCTTCGTCGATGTCGTCGAGGAAGTCGACGATCTCCGCGTCGTAGGTGTCCGCGCCTGGTGCAGCGCGGCACTGACCACCTCGACGGTCTCCGGCAACCACTCCAGCGCGGCGGCCAGCTCGAGAGTCGTCGGCTCCCGCTCGAGGCGCCTGCGCAGAACCACCTCGGCGGCCTCGAGGAGCTTGACCTGCTCGACGAGCAGGGCGTCGGCCAGCTTCTGCGCCGCCTCGCGCTTGACGACGTCGTCGAGGAAGGTGTCGACCACGCGCACCACGTAGGCGCGCAGCCCGGTCGCGGCGCCGCCGCGGTTGGCGAACTCGCCGACGGCGACGGTGGCGGCGATCGAACCCTCCTGGTACAGGTCCATGAGGTCCACGCCCTGGCCGCGACGGGACAGGACCGCCTCCAGCACGGTGCCGAGCTGCTGCTCGACCAGCCGGCCCGTCGCCGGCCCGCTCGGCGACTGGCGTGCCTCCTCGAGGAGCCGGCCGAGCTCGGCCACCGGCATCGGGGTGAACGAGCGCACCTGCGCCGCGATCGCGTCGAGCTCGGTGTCGTCCGGGAAGCGCGTGGTCATCGGCGCCGCGCCGGGGCCGCGTCCTCGCGCCCGAACCGTGCCGCCAGCTGCTCCACCGCCCGGGCCACCTCGCGGCGCGCCGCCGGCTGGCTGGCTCGCTCCACAGCACCTCCGAAAGCGCCCCCGACCGAGTACCTCGCCTCCACCTTCAGCCTGCTGCCGGCGCGTGCCGGGGACACCTCGATCGTGATGGTGAGGTCGAGTCCCTCCTCGAGAACCAGCACCATCTTCCGTGGCTCGTCCAGCTCCTTGACGAGGAGCACGCCGCGCAGGTGCCGTCCCACCATCCCGGCCTCCACCTCGAACCGCGCGCCCACTCCGCGCTTCGGACCACCGAGGTGGCGCACCCCGCGAATGGCGGGCAGCCAGTCGGCGTTGGAGATGTCGCTGACCACCGCGAACGCCCTCTTGGGCGGGACCGGCAGTGTCGCGGTGGCGCTCGCCTCGATCATCCCAACCCCATCCTCAGTACAGCACCGTGGCGAACTCGCCCTGCTGCTCGAAGCCGACGCGACGGTACACGCGGAGCGCTGCCTGGTTGTAGCCGTTGACGTACAGGGTCACCAGGCGGCACCTGCTCGAGAAGCATCGAGCACAGGGCGGCCATCCCCGCGGTGGCCACGCCACGACCGCGCCGGGACGGGGCCGTGAAGACGCCCTGGACCTGGACCACGTCGGGTGTCCACGCGCTCAGCTCGGCCTTGAACACGACCTGGCCGCTGCATCCAGGCCCAGCTCCAGCCGCGGTCCACCAGCTGGCTCATGCGCGCCCTCCACGCGCTGGCATCGGGTGGGGTGCTGTCGGCGGTCATCTCTTCGCGGTGCATCACTGCCGCGGCGCCGGCGAGGGCGTCGACGTCGCGCCGGGTGCTGCGGCGCAGTGGCGCCGGTGGGAGGACGCGCAACCGCTGACGGTCGACGACCATCACCGGCTGGGGATCGTGGATCTCCCGCGCGACGCGGCGCGGCTCGAGGCAACCGTGCAGGGCGAGCACGGCCGCCCGGGGGCCCACCATCAGGTGTGGCGGCGTGTGCGCGCGGGCGGCCTCCGCGAGTTGCGGCGCGTCAGCGAGGTCGGGCAGGTACGGCACGGTCAGCGCGCCCGCCAGCATCGCGGCGCGAACCCGACCGCCGTCGAACAGGCACCACCACGGCGCGGCGCTACCGAGCAGCCGGAGCTCGCTGCGCAGGTAGACGTTCTCGACGGGGGACGGAGTCGAGCAGCCGTTCCAGCGCTCCCACCTCGGTGGCACCAACTCGACCGGCGGTCATCTGGGTCACGCCTCGATTGTGGCGCGTGTCGCAATCCGGGCAGCGTGCCGGGGCACCCAGCGCCGGCTGCGACACTAGACTGACCCGACGGCGCCCAACCCACGCGAGGTCCCTGTGATCCGAGCCCGCCACGCCACCGTCGTCGCGGTGGTCGGCTGCGGGCTCCTCACGGCGTGCGGAGCGCCCGTGATCCGCCACGCCGAGCGGTCCCTCCCGCGCCCCCACCGCCGCCCCTTCGCCGCTGGCCGGCACGCCGCTAGCACCGACAGGTTCTCGACCATCGTGCCAACCGGCTGGAGCGAACAAGCTCGGCGACCCGTCCGAGGTGCAGAAGTTCAGCGGCAACGGCACGGTGGAGATGCTCATCGAACAGGGGCCACCGGGTCAGCTGCAGCAGAACATCAACGACGTCACCGCCAACATCAACGTCCTGCTCCTCGGGTCGCCTGTTCCCGCGGACCAGGTGGCGCACGTACCTGCAGAGCGTCTCTCCAACGGCGCCACCAACCTGAGCTCTGCGCAGTCCTTCACCATCGACGGCTCCGCCGGCCAGTTCATCACCTATGACCGCGACATCCAGGGCACACCGGGCGAGAGCCAGGACATGATCATCAACCACGGCACCAGCACCTACGACATCATGCTCAACACGTCGCAGTTCGCCTTCAACCAGCAGCAACCCGGCCTCCAGGCCGTGTTGGCAGCGTGGCGGTGGAGGACCTGACGTGCTGATCATGATGAACGCGCAGGCCACCCCGCGGAGATCGCCAACGTGATGGAGCACGTGCGCAACCGCGGCTACAAGCCGATCGAGCTTCCCGGCGCCGACCGGCTGGCGATCGGCGTGCTCGGCAGCAACCCGTCCGCGATACGCGACGCTGTGGTCGCGCTCCCGGGGGTCCTCGACGCCATCCCGGTCAGCAAGCCCTACAAGATGGTCGGGTTGGAGTGGCACCCCGAACGCTCGGTGGTCGACGTCGGCGGCGTGCACATCGGCGACGGTTCGCTGGCCGTTGCCGCCGGGCCGTGCGCGGTCGAGAGCGAGGCGCAACTGGTCGACACCGCCACCAGCGTCGCCGCGGCCGGCGCCGCGCTTCTGCGCGGTGGCGCATACAAGCCGCGCAGCTCACCCTATTCCTTTCGCGGCCTCGGGGCTGAGGGTTTGGAGCACCTGCGCGCGCGCGCGAGCTGACCGGGCTGCCGGTGGTCACCGAGGTGCTCACCCCGTCCGACGTGGCCGTCGTGGCCGAGGCGGCCGACATGCTCCAGGTGGGCACCCGCAACGCGCAGAACTTCAGCCTCCTCGAAGCGGTCGGGCGAAGCCGGCAAGCCGGTTCTCCTCAAGCGAGGGCTGAGCAACACGGTCGAGGAGTGGCTGCTCAGCGCCGAGTACGTGGTGTCGCACGGCAACGCCGACGTCGTGCTGTGCGAGCGGGGGATCCGCACGTTCGAGACGGGGACGCGCAACACGCTCGACCTCTCCGCGGTGCCGCTGGTGAAGTCGCTCTCTCACCTGCCCGTCGTCGTCGACCCGTCGCATGCCACCGGGCATCGCCACCTGGTTCCGGCGATGGCGCTCGCCGCGGTGGCGGCGGGCGCAGACGGGCTGCTCATCGAGGTGCACCCGTCGCCGGACGACGCGTTGAGCGACGGTCCGCAGTCGCTGACGTTCGAGCAGTTCTCGTCACTGATGGAAGATGTGCGCCGCCTCGTCACTGCATTGCGACACGAGCTTGTTGGCATGCCGTCACAGGGCAAGCGGTAGGATCAGGGCGCGCCAACCGGCGTGCACCATGCCCCTTTTCAAGCACCGCCCCACCGAGTTCGCCTCGCCTGTCGGCACGCTTCCATGCTCCGAGCGCGGCTGCGCCAACGAGACGGCGATCATGTGCTCCTATCGCGACCGCCGCGGAAATGCCTGCACGATGGCCTTCTGCCCAGACCATTGGTCCGAGGTGGGAGGCGTGGTCTACTGCCGGCGCCATGCCGGGACCATCAGCGCCATGGGTTCCGACCTCGAGGTCGGCGCCCTTCCTGAGCTCGAGAATCGCGGACCCTCGCTGGTCAGCTGGGTCGCCGACGAGATCGGGCCGGACGTCGAGGAGCTGCTCCGCGCGGCCGCTCGCAGCGGTGAGACGGTGAGGACCAACTCCGGGGTGAAGGTGGTGTTCGACCACAAGCGCCGGCGCCGTTGGGAACGCAGCTGGAAGCTCATCGAGCCCACCGGCATCAGTGTCAAGGTGGCATTGACCGTCAATGAGGACGAGGACGACGCGCTCATCGACGTGCGCGTCAACTCCAACGTCATCGCGCGTGGCGTCCCCTCTGGATCGCGCGGCGCCGCGCCGGCCTCGGCGTCGGCGGCCAGGTGGACAGGGAGCAGCGCGAGCTCTTCCATCGCTTCTTCGTCAACCACATCGCCGCCGAGATCGCCTCGCAGCGCTCCTCCGACGCCAGCCTCAGCGCGTGAGCGAAGGGGAACTGCGACCTCCTCGGGCACCCCCGAGCTCGGCGGGGTCAGCTCCGCTACATGCAAGTCGCCTGCGCTGACGATCACCCGCGGCTCCAGGCCCCCGCGATGGCGCTCCGATGACGTCGAGCAGCGGCGCCCATCAGCTGCGCGGCGGTCACGTCGCTCCAGTCGCACGGCGGAGGGAGAGCGGGACGGGCGGCCACCTCGTCGAGGATGGCGAGGCGCACCGGAGTGTCCAGGTCATCGTCGATGCATGACATGAAGTCGTCGTACACGGCCTGCGCATCGGTCGCGGTGAAGTTGAGCGTCGCTGGTCCAGCGCGGAGCTGTAGGCGAGCCAGCGCGCCTGTGCGCGGCGAAGCTCGGTCTCGTGGTACTCCCAGGGGGCACGGTGATGGTGGGCGCAGAGGAGGAGCCGGATCACCGCAGCCGGCACACGGTCGAGAAGGTCGCGGACGAACACGAGGTTGCCCAACGACTTGCTCATCTTCTCGCCCTTGTATCCGACCATCGCCACGTGGACCCAGTGGCGCACGTACGCCGGGACGCCGCCTGCCACCGCCTGCGCGATCTCGGACTCATGGTGAGGGAAGATGAGGTCGTCGCCGCCCCCGTGGATGTCGACGGGCAGCGTCAGCTCAGTCGCCGCCATGACGGTGCACTCGATGTGCCAGCCCGGGCGGCCATCGCTCCATGGCGAGGGCCAGCGTGGCTCGTCAGGCAGCGAGGGCTGCCAGAGGACGAAGTCCAGCGGATTGCGCTTGCGCGAGTCATCAGGGTTGCCCCCACGCTTGCGCGACAGCTCCACCATCGTGGAGACGTCCAACCCGCTGAACGTGCCGTACCGAGGAAAGCGCGCCACGTCGAAGTACACCCAGCCGTCAACCTCATACGCAGCGCGCTTGGCGACAAGCCTCGTGATCCAGTCCACCATCTCCGGGACGCGGTTGCTGGCCCGGGGTGAGGCGTCGACATCGAGCAGACCGAGCTCCGCCATGTCGCGGTCGAAGCGCAGAACCTCACGGTCGCCGAGCACGCGGTAGTCGACGCCGCGCTCACGGGCGACGCGCAGGATGTCATCGTCGACGTCAGTCACGTTGCGCACGCTGCGCACATCGACACCGTCGGCCCAGAGGCGGCGAGCGATGACGTCGAACGTGTGGTACGTGAACGCGTGGCCGAGATGTCCGCCGTCATATGGAGTGATGCCGCACACATAGATCCCGACACGGCCGTCGCGCGGGGTCAGCGTGGCGAGCGCTTCGGTGGCGGTGTCGAACAGTTGCACGTGGCTCGATTGTAGGGAGGCGGGCGCGGTGACCCGTCAGCGCGGCAGCGCAGCGAGCGCGGTTCGAGCCGCGGCGAGCGCGGTACGGGTGTCGGTGAAGCTGGCGCGGGTGCTCGCGGCCTCGATGCTGAGCCATTCCGCCTCGTCGATCTCGCCGGGCTGTGGCGTGACAGCGGTTCGCGCCGGTGCGGTCACCAGGAAGTGCTCGACCGCCTTGAATGTCAGCCTGCCGGCGCGCCGATATGCGTACTCGGATGACGGCAAACGTCCAATGAGCGCGAGCGAAGCGGCTGGAACGCCGCACTCCTCTGAGATCTCACGCAGTGCCGCCAGCTCAGCTGTCTCGCCCGGTTCGATGTGTCCCTTGGGGAGACCCCAGTGACGGCCGGCGCGCACCAAGCAGACCTCCCAGCCCTTCTCCGATGGGCGCGCGAGCACACCACCTGCGGAGACCTCGTCGGGACGGCGGCGCGGCATGTCCGCAGCGTAGCCGCGCGGCGGGGAGGTCCAAACCCCGATGCTATGATCCGCTCCTCGCGGCCCCGTGGTGTAGCCTGGCCTAACACGCCACCCTGTCAAGGTGGAGATCGTCGGTTCAAATCCGATCGGGGTCGCCACCTTGAGGCCCGGGTGTTAGGGCCACTCCGGCGCCACCAGCAGGCTGCGCAGCCGGTCGATTCTCGCGTCATCGAGCCCGAGCCCTGCGAGGTACGTTGCCGCGCCGCCATGGTCGACCCGGATGCGCTCCACCGTCTCCACCATGGCCTCGCGGTGGACGGTGAACAGGCGCTCCGCACGCACGGCATCCATGCCACGCTCCACCGCGCTGACGCGGTCGCGCGCCAGCATGTCGGCAAGCTGCACGCCACTGAGAGCGTAGTCGTCGGCGATCGCGTCCGTGGTCACGCCGGCGAGCAGCAGCACTAGCGCGACCACAACTCCCGTGCGGTCCTTGCCGGCGTGGCAGTGCACCAGGATGGGCGCTGACGGCGCGTCGGCGATCGCGGTCATCGCGGCTCTGATGCCAGTGCCGAGGTCACGCAGCCACCAGCAGTACACGTCAGTGGCCGTTGTCAGACCGCCCTCGGGAACTCCTCGTCGTCGCTGAAGATCGGTGCGCTGACGGCTCGCATCTTCCCAACGCTGACCAGGAGGTTTGGCCGCTCGGCGCGCTCGGACTGGTGCGCAGGTCGACCACCGTGCTCACCCCGGCGCCGGCCAGCGCGCCAGCGCCGGCCTCGTCCAGGTGGTGCGGTGAGTCGCTGCGCAGCAGGCGCCGGAACGGGTGCGGCCGCCTTCCTCAATGGGCAGGCCGCCGAGGTCGCGGAGGTTGAGGAGGCCCTCGACGTGCAGGCTGTCGGATTGCCGGGTGACCACCGCTCTACCCTACCGGACGCTCGCCTGACGCCGGCCGCCGGCGGCAATCGGCGAAGGGTGGTTCGGTTGACCGGCGCCCCTGGACGGACCGATTCGACGTCGGGTTATCCACAGGTGCCGTCACATCCTTGTTACATTCGGTCCAGTTGTCACAGGTCGGTAAACCTTGCCCGGGCAAGGGATTTCGCCTTGCACAGCGAACAGGCGTTCGCTAAGGTTGAGCCATGTCTTTGGGGGTGGTCCCGCCCGCACTCGCCTCGCTGGAGCACGCGGTCTTCGAGTACCTCGACGTGCCGCCACGGAGCGCTGAGCCACTCGATGTCGCTGCGAGCTTGGTGCGCATGCGCGCGCTCATCAACCGCCTCGAGCTCGGGTTCGCGCGCGATGCGGCGCGATTTGCGAGCGGGTACGACGAGGGTCTGTTCGCCAACCCGAGCCCGTACTCCTGGATGCGTGAGAACTGCCACATGACCAGTGGCGCCGCGGTCAGCGCGGTGTGCGTCGGAGACAACGTGGGCCGGCTCGAGCGCAGCGCGAGTGCGCTCGACCAAGGCCGCATCGGCTTCGCCCACCTGAGCTTGATCGCGAGCACCGCGGAGGCCATCGACCGCTCTCCCACGGCCTCGTCGCGTTTCGACGAGACGCGGCTGCTCGCCATGGCCGAGACGATCTCGCTGAATCGGTTCCGCGTCGAGTGCGCCCACCTTCGCCATGCCGCCGACCGGGAGGCGTTCCTCTCCGCACAGGTCGAGGCGCGTGAATGGAGCTCACTTCGCATGCGGTCACTTGAAGGTGGCGGCCTCGAGCTGACCGCCTACCTGGACGCCGAGGGCGGTGCGCTGGTGCGCACCGCCCTCGATCCGCTGGCCGCGCGTCGCGGAGCCGACGACGAGCGTGACGTCGAACGCCGGTGCGCTGATGCGCTCGTGGAGCTGTGCTCACACAGCCTCGACAACGGTCTTGTCCCCCAGCGGGCAAGCCAGCGCTCCCACCTGCAGGTCACCGCCACGCTCGAGACCCTGCTCGACCTGGTCGGCGCGCCTGGCGGGGAGATGGAGCACGCCGGCGTCATCGCCTCGGCCACCGTGCAGCGCCTGGCGTGCGACGCGACGATCACGCGCGTGCTCCTCGACGCTGCCTCCGCCATCGTCGACGTCGGTCGCTCCGAGCGCGTGGTACCCGGAGCCACGCGGCGCGCGCTCAACGTGCGCGACAAGGGCTGCCGCTGGCCCGGGTGTGATCGATCAGCGTCGTGGACCGCCGCGCACCACGTGGTTCACTGGGCACACGGCGGAGCGACCGACCTCGACAACCTGGTCCTCCTGTGCAGCCATCACCACTGGCTGGTGCATGACGGCGGTTGGCAGCTGGCCCGCGGCGACGACGGCACCGTGTTCACCATGCCGCCGCGACCGCTTGCGCGTTCCCCCGACCACGGGCTGGCCGCGTAACCCCGCGTGCGCCACTGTGCTGCTTCCCGACCGCGTCGGGCGTCACCCCGCGCAGTCATGGTCGGCCCTCCCCGCACACGTGGTCGCGAACCTCGGCAGCACGTCTGCGCCGTAGATGAAGACGGTGAACCGGTCGACGGTGAATGCCTGTGCCGGCGCGCCGAGCGATGCCGGGGGCGTCGCGGGTATGAATGTGTCACCCGGGTCGACCACGACGAAGCTCCGTCCCGGGTGGACCTGGAACCAACCGCCCACGGAGTTGAGCAGGTCCCGGCAGAACGACGTGGCACCCGCACCGCACTGGGTTCCTTCGGCAGCCGGCAGCACGTCGAGTGAACCACCGGAAGCCCACCGGAGCGCATCCGCGTCCCAGTACGAGGCGTACCCGCGCGACAGACCGTGTGCCTGGAGCGCGTGCGCGAGCGCCGGCAGTGCACGCGACGCAGCGGGTTGGAAGTCGGAGCTCGACTCGGCGGCAACCAGCCGCACCGCTGAGGCGGCGATGAACACCGTGGCAAGCGCTGTGGCGGCAAGCCGCCCAGCTGGGTTCCGCGGCCACAGCGGTATCAATGCCACCGCCGCGAAGAAGATGCCGGTGAGGTAGCGCTGCGACGACACCAGGCGGTCTGCCGGCGGCGAATCGCCGCCCGGCATGACCACGTTGCTGACGATCAGCGCGCCCAGCAGCAGCACCGCGCTCACCACCCAGTACGCCACGTGTGCCTGCTGAGCGACCTGCCGCGCGTCCCCACCCGTGGGTCGCGAGTGCCGCACCACCACGATGACGATCCCGGCAGCGGCCGCGCCGATGAGCACGACGGCGAGGACCAGCGCGGGCGAGAGGACGCCGGCTCCCGCCTCCATCGGAAGGCCATTCGCCATGTCGAGCAGGCCGCGTCCCACCACGCGGGCGTTCGCCGCCAGCGCCTGGATGCCGATGCCCCGCGTGCTGCCCCCGCCGAGCCCGCTGCTGTACCCCGTGGCGGCCATCGCCAGGTGCACGGTTGTGAAGGACAGGATCGCGCCTCCCACAAGCGCACCGGCGGCAACGGGCACGCCGCGCTGACCGGTACGCACGTACAGCAGCGTCGCGACCGCCGCCAGGGGGATGAGCCCGGCGACGATCACCAGCGCGTCGCTGGCCGCAACCACGCCGGCCAGCAGCCCAGCTCCACCGGACAGCAGGAGCACACGACCGCTGACCGACCGCCGCCCGGCGATCGCGACGGTGTACCAGCCGAGCAGACCGACCGCCGCCCACGCCATCCCGTGGAACGCCGGCGCCACCTCGGTGAGAAGCACTGAAGGGGCGGCCCCGACGCCGAGCGCCAGGGCAAGCCCTGCGCTCCAGCGGCCCGACACGCGCGCCACCGCGACCACGACCGCGGCGAGGCCGATCCACGCGATCAGGAGTGGCAGCACCGACCACACGGCGTTCGCATGTCCCACCCCGCTCAGTGCAGCAACCAGCCATGCATAGGCGGGCTGCCCTGCCTCGATGGGGCGGCCGGCAGTCCCGGCGGCGAGGCTGTTGCCCACCAGCAGGACCGACGCCACGTCGCTGTTCTCGCGCAGCTGCTCGGTCAGCCGGGCCAGCTCGGCGCCCAGCACGCCGAGGTACGCGACCAGCGCGACCAGGTGAAGGGGCGGGACGCGAAGGGCCGCCAGCCCGCGTCGCGGCGGCCGTCCGGCGGCGCCACCCATCACGCGGCGTGATGATACCCACCGGCCGCTGCCCGGCCGGCGCCACAACCTACACTGCGACCATGTGCCGCAGCATCAAGACACTCCGTGGCGCGGAGCCGGTCACCGAGGACGAGATGCGCGCCGCCGCGCTGCAGTTCGTCCGCAAGGTCAGCGGCTATCGTGCTCCGTCAGCCGCCAACCGGGACGCTTTCGAAGCAGCCGTCGAGGAGGTCACCTCGTCGACCCGTCACCTGCTCGAGCGGCTCCCCGCAAGCCGGGTCGCCGCGGGTTCCTGACCGAAGTTTCAACCGGCGGCGACGGCGGCGTGCGCGTCGAGCCAGCGCGCCACGTCGTCGAGCACGGTCTCGCGCTCGGGCTCGTTGAGAACCTCGTGGTAGAGGCCCTCGTAGACGTGCAGGTTGTGGTCCTGCGAGCCGACGTGAGTGTCCACCCAGGACGCTGCAGCCGGGTCCACCAGCAGGTCGACCGTGCCCTGGATGGCGAGCACGGGCAGGTGGAGTTGCGAGATGTCGCGCTGCACCTCCTCGATCGCCCTGAGGATCTCGGCCCCGGTGCGCGCGCGCACCTTGCCCAGGTGAACAAGAGGGTCGGCGCGGTACGCCTCCACCACCGCCTGGTCCCTGCTCACCGCGTCGAGTCGCAGCGCCACCACGGGGAGGTTGGACGCCCAGCGCGACAGGAACCGCCCCGCGCGCATGGTCGCCGGCGACATCGCGGCGGGCGGCATGACGCTCGGTGACGACAGGACGAGGCCGTCGAGGACGTCCTGGTGACGCAGTGCATACACCGTGGCGATCAGCCCACCGAGGCTGTGCCCGAGCAGGAAGAGCGGGCGCGGTGCGGTGGTGAGCACATGACGGACGTAGCTGTCGAGGTCGGTGATCCAGTCGTCGAAGCGCTCAACGGCGGCACGACGTCCGCCGGAGAGACCGTGGCCCCTGTGGTCGGGAACGCCGACCATCCAGCCGTCGCGGACCAGCCGTTTCGCGACATGGGCGTAGCGGCCGCCGTGTTCGTTGATCCCGTGCGCGATCACCACGGTGCCACGCGCCTCGGTGTCGGGCAGCCACTCGCGATGCGCGATCGGAACACCCCGTACCCCGCTGAATGTTCCGCGACGCTGGCGCACCACGCCATCGTCGCGGTTGCGGCCAGGGTTGTCCAACCGCTCAGGCGTGCGCGGGTACCTCGGCGCGGTGGCCGGAGGCGCCGGCTGTCGCGCCGGCTGTGCGGGGCAGGCCGCTGACGCGCAGGAGCAACTCGTCCTTGACCCGGTCGGGCAGGAACCGGGACAACGGGATCAGCAGCCGTGCCTGGCGCCCCACCGGGTAGCGGGTGCGCGGCCGTGACGACAGCAGCGCGTGCTCGATGGCGCGCGCCACCTGGTTCGGGTCTACGCCTGTCTCGTTCTCGTGGATGGCCATCTTGGTGGCGATGTCCACGGCTGCGCCGTAGAGGGTGCGCACCTCGGCGGGCGCGCTGCGCAGCAGGTCGGCGCCGGCGCGCAACCCCTTGTCCCAGATGGGGGTCTTCACTGCACCCGGCTGGATGAGCGACACCGAGATGCCCCACGGGCGCAGCTCGAGACGCAGCGCGTCGCTGATCGCCTCGAGCGCGTGCTTGCTGGCGCAGTAGGGGGCGGCCATGGGTTGCGCGAGCCTGCCTCCGAGCGAGCCGACGGTCACGATCCGTCCCTGGCTGTCGCGGAGCAGCGGGGCGAAAGCCTGCACCATCGACACCACGCCGAGGACGTTGATCTCGAGCTGGGTGCGCCACTGGTCGAGCGGGACGAACTCGACCGGGCCGGCCACGGCGATGCCCGCGTTGTTGACGATCCCGGCCAGGCGCGAGTCCTGGACCAACTCTCCAACCTGCCGAGCCGCCGCGGCGACCTGCTCGGGGTCGGTGACGTCGAGGCGAATCGGTGTCAGCCTGTCGCTCGAGTTCGCGGCGCAGGTTCTCGCCGTCCTCGTCCCGGCGCACCCCGGCGAAGACTCGGAGTCCCAGTGAAGTCGAGGTGAAGTGCGGTGGCCTTGCCGATGCCCGTCGACGCGCCGGTGACCACGACCGCGGTTCCGTCCATGCTGAGACCTCCGTTCACGTGTTCGCGGGCGATTGTGGCGCCGCCGTCCGTCCGGCGGTCAAATCGGCGGTGTGGACGCAGAGAGGCCCGGTCGCACCAGGCGGCCGGGCCTCAGGGAAGGGGGGCGCTGCTCAGACCGGGTTCGGACCGGTGCGCGGCGTCGCGGTGATCCTCACCAGCTTGGTGACGATCCAGCCCGCGACCGAGTAGATGGCGATGGCGAGCACGTCGGCCCAGCGGAAGACGGTCCCGTTGGTGGCCGTGTTGTTGAAGATGCCGCTGAACGGGGCTGCGAGCCACCCGGCGAGCCGGTAGATGTAGTGGGCGAACCCGGTGTTGTTGGCGTTGGCGGCTTTGAAGATGAAGTCGAGCGCCAGGATGATGTCGATGACGCCGACGATCAGCCAGATCAGCTGGATGGCGCGGTACCCGACCGGGTACACACCGACGCGGCTGCTGTACACGCTGGTTCCCGCCGCCCCGGGAGCCGCGGCGACCGGTGCGGCTGCCACCGGGGCCGTCGCCACCGGGGCCGGCGCTCCCTGCACGGGGAAGCCTCGCTCCACCGGTGCCGCGGCGCCGGCCGGCACGACCTCGTTGGCGGGGACGGCGCCACTGTTGGTGGCCACCCTCTCTTCACGAACTTCGATCGGGTCCATCTCTGACACCTCTTGCGTGGGAGCGTCCTCGTCTTCGAGGCAGCCACCCTTCCCGCCGTGGTCGTCATTACAACCCAGCTATCACGTTACATTGTAGCGGATTCGGCAACCCGCCGTCGGCGAGGGACCCTACGCGAGCTTCCGCGCCGCGGCCTGGTCCTGGAGGCGGCCCTCGACCCGCGCCAGGGCGTGGTCGTGGACCGGCGACACCTTGAAGCGGCGGGGCACCGCGACCCGGCTGCTGCGCAGCCACAGCGAGATCGCACGGTGCGCAGCGACGTGCGCAGGCGTCCAGCGGATGCCGTAGGCGCGCCTCGTCGAGGAGGGCAGGAGGCCCACCGTGGCGAACGTCACGACCGCCCAGGCCGGGCGCATCGCCGCCGAGGTCACCGGGGGGTTCAGCACCGTCTGCGCGACCAGCCGCGACCCTGCGCCGGGAACGGCCGACCCTGTCGCCGCCAGCTGGGCCGCCACGTACTCGCTGAGCTGAGCCCGAGTTGTCCACAACGAGCCTGTGGACATCCCCATCAACGCGGCGACCGCGTGCCATTCCCGCACGAACCGGTCCCGGTCGGCTTCCTCGAGGTCGCCCACGAATGCGTCGTGGGCCACCAGCATGGTGTCGACGAAGGTGGCCAGCACCCAGCGCAGAAGGCTTGAGTCGCGGCCGCTGTACGCGGAGCCGCCACGGACCGTGGCAGTGGCATGGCCACGGCTGAGCCGTCCCTCCACCGCCGAGTGCAGCCTGTTGATGTGACGGCAGGCGCGCCGCGCCTCCGCCGTGGTGCCGAAGCACACCACGGTCACCCACTCGACGGTGCGCTCGAAACGTCCATACGGGTCGGTGCGGTAGGTGCTGTGCTCGATGGCGCCCTCGGCGACGAGTGGATGCGCTGCCTGCATGAGCAGGGCGCGACCGGCCCCCAGCATCAGCACCGGCTCGGCCATGACGCGCCAGGTGACCGACCCGGGCCCGAAGAGCCCCGGGTCGGGAGCGCGGTCGCGGATCGGGAAGGCGCGCTTTGCCGAGGGCATCAGCGTGCGGATCGCGGCGGTCACGTCCCCGGAGCGGGGGATGCGCACGAGCAGGCCGGCGACGGGCAGGCGGGGCAGCCTGATGATGGCCATCAGCTCAGCATAGGGGTCACTCGTAGGTTGACCCGTTCAACTGGATCCAGCCGCCCTCGTGGGACCCGGTCGCGTGGTGCGTGTAGTGGATGACGGGGTGTCCCGGGTCGGGCTCGAACTGGCCGTGGATCACCACGGTGTCTCCGTCGGCGACGGGGACGCGCTGAGCGAGGTCGAGGTTGTGGTCCACCTCGACGGCGATGCCGTCGACCACGACGTTGAAGCGTTCGTGCGGACCGTCCGCCCCCGCGGGCGCGTCGGGCAGCAAGGCTGTCACGGTCGCGCGCACGGTCACCTCGGCGGAGCTCATCGAGTGGTACGCGGAGTCGAACGCCGCGTTGTCGACGTCATCGCAGGCGGCCGTGGCGGCGGCGACGACGAGCGCTCCCACCAGGGCGAAGCGTCTCACCGGGCCGAGTTTAGGCCGCCGGTCCTTGCCGGAAGTACCCTCAGCTACCATCGACGCCCGTGCCCGAAGAGGTTTCCGTCGAACGCATCCTGGTGGTCGTCGCCCACCCCGACGACTGCGACTTCGGCTGCGCCGGCAGCACTGCGCGCTGGACGTCGGAGGGACGCGTGGTCAGCTACTGCATCGTCACCGACGGCGACGCCGGCGGCTCGGACCGCACCGTCACCCGTGCCGAGGTGGCTCAGCTGCGCCGCCGTGAGCAGACCGCCGCCGCGGCCGCCGTCGGCGTCACCGACATCGCTTTCCTCGGCCACCCCGACGGCAGGGTGCAACCCAGCATCGAGCTGCGCCGCGACATCAGCCGGGTGATCCGTCAGCGGCGGCCACAGCGTGTCGTCACCCAGTCACCGGAGCGCAACTACCAGCGCATCTTCGCCAGCCACCCCGACCACCTCGCCGCCGGCGAAGCGGCGCTGTGCGCGGTCTACCCGGACTCGCGCAACCCGTTCGCGCACATGGAGCTGCTCGAGCAGGAGGGCCTCGAGCCGCACACCGTCGACGAGGTGTACCTGATGGCGATGGCGCAGGGCGACACGGTCGTCGACATCACCGACACCATCGACCGCAAGCTCGAGGCGCTGAAGTGCCACGCCAGCCAGTACGACAACTGGGAGGAGCTGGCCGAGCGCATCCGCGAGTGGGCGCGGCTGAACGCGGAGAGAACGGGCTCGCCGAGGGGCACAGCGCGGAGAGCTTCCTTCGCGTTCCCACTGGTTGATCGCACCGGGGTCCGTGACCGCGGACAATGCGTTCATGCCCACACTCGCCACCCGTGCCGCCGTCGCCGGGACCCTCGACATCGTCGGTCTTTCTCGCCCAGAAGCCCCAGCTCTTCAGGGAGGCGCGCGGGCGCGCCATCGGGAGCGCGGCCTTCGCCGCCCTCTGGGCGACGCTGGCGGTTCGATCCACGATAGAGGAGACGCCGAGCAACGCGACCGTGGCGATCGCGGGCGCTGTCGCCGCCGGCAACGCGGCCATGCTGGCGGTCCACCTCCGGCACAGGATCATGAGCCCGAGGGTGTTCGCGGGGGCGGCTCTCAGCGCGGTCGCGCTCGCCGACGTGCTACGCCGCCGCTGACGGCGACCTACCCGGCGCGGTGGACGCCGCAGCTGGCGACGCAGCCCGGCGCCGGCGGTGATGGTGAGCATCAGCCGGGCACGCACCGGGTCCCACTGAGGCGTCCCGGCGCAGCGTGCCGGTGACCACCGGCGTGGACGTGGTGAGCGGCGGCCAGGCGATCTCCACGATCCCACCAGGCGTTGACGCGTCGACCGTCACCGTGAGCGCGCCGTGCACGCCGTCCGCACCGCTGGCGCGCACGCCGGGCGGCGCAGCCGCCAGGTACGGGCGCGCCAGGTGGGCGAGGACGGCGGTGTCGGTGTGGCCGGCGGTGTCGCGGATGCCCCATGACGAGTCCTCGCGCCACTGCCACCACGCCCATCCCGCGCCGGCGCTGTCGAAGGCGTCGAGGGCGTCGTCGATCCAGGCGGTCGCCTGTGGACTGCGTGGCCGACATCCCCCACTCACCGATCCACAGCGCTGCCGGCACCTGCGACGCCTCGCCGCGCATCTGGCGCCACGTGGTCGTCGAGCGGCTGCGCGTTGCCGTCGAAGGTGGGCGGCACCAGCGAGCCCGGTGTACTCGTGAGGCGAGTAGACGAGGTCGGGCGCCTGCAGCGGGACCACGGTGGTGCCGAAGTCACCGAAGCAGCTGGCCCTCGACGATGAACAGGTGGTTGGGGTCGACGGCGCCGATGGCGTCGATGGTGCGTGCGTACAGCGGCCACATGAAGTCTCTCTCGAAACGGATCGGCGGCAGCGGGATGGCGTGCGGCTCGTTGTAGAGGTCGTAGCCGGCCACGCCGCTGTTGCCGCGGAAGCGGCGGGCCAGCAGCCTGCCACGTCTGCATGTAGTCCGCCTGCCAGTCCGGGGACAGCCAGAAGTACGTGTTGGCGGCGTTCACCGCCGGCGACAGGTGTCGCTGCCAGTCGCCGAGAGGCTCCCAGTGGAGGTTGGGGAACCCCGGGACCGCTGCCCAGGCCGGTGCGCCCGAGCCGCCGAATGCCGAGCTCCAGTCGAGGAAGTGCATGTCGATCACCACGTAGATGTGGTGGCTGTTGAGCAGCTGCACCTTGGCGGCGATGTCGTCGAGGTAGCCACTGTCCCACTGTCCGCGCGTCGGCTCGAGCCGGCCCCAGGAGACGGCCAGCCGCACGACGTCGAAGCCGTCGCGCTCCATCATGGTCGCGTCGCCGTCGTCGAGCGGCGAGCGCAGCACGGTGGGCTCGAGGAGGGTCGACGTGTTGAACCCGTGCAGGAGGACGGTGCGCCCGGAGTTCGTCGACGATGTGGCGGTCGCGCACCGACAGCCAGGGGAGGTCGGCGCCGGCGGGTGGCCGGTCAGGGGGACCCACGGTGGTGGTCAGCGCCGCCACCGGCATCTCGAACCACACCAGCGAGGCCACCACGGCGAACAGCACCGACAGCGCGGCGCGTGGGCCGAGCGCCACCTCGCCCCGCCGCCCCCCGCGCGGCGGCCTCCTTCTCACGCGCGCATGGTCGCACCGGCACGAGCCCAGGAGGTCTTGCCAAGAAATATAGTTAGCCTTTATAATTACACCGATGGCGAACGAGGCGGTGATCGACAGGTCCGGCGGCGTGGCGGCCGGGCTTGACCCGGTGGCCGTGGCCAACCGACTGCGCCCGGTGCTCCTCCACCTCAACCGCCACCTCCGTCGGGAGCTGCACGCGCTCGGCGTCGGCAGCAGCCAGGTGTCCCTGCTGGCCAGCATCCAGACGACGCCCGGCATCGGGGTCGGCGAGCTCGCCGCACGCGAGGGGACCTCGGCTCCGTCCGTGTCCAACCACATCGACCGCCTCGAGGCCGCGGGCCTGGTCACGCGCAGCCGCGTGGACGGTGGCGACCGGCGCCGGGTCGGCCTGGCGGTCACCGCAGAGGGAGCTCGCGTGCTTCGCGCCGTCCGTTCCCGCCGCACCGCCTGGCTGGCTTCGCGGCTGCGCGAGCTCCCCGACGAGCAGCTGCTCGCGATCGACGCCGCCGTTGCCGGCCTGCGCGCCCTGGTGGAGCGGCCCACGGCGTGAGCGTCGCCAGCGCCTCGTCGCGCACCTTCGCCTCGCTGAAGCGCCACCGCAACTACCGCCTGTACTTCGGCGGCCAGGTCGTCTCGCTGAGCGGCACCTGGATGCAGAACGTTGCCCAGGCGTGGTTCGTCCTCGAGCTCACCCACGGGTCTGCGTACGCGGTCGGCGCGCTGGCCGTGTGCCAGTTCGGTCCCTACGCGCTCTTCGGCCTGTTCGGCGGCTCGCTTGCCGATCGCCTCAAGGCCCGGGACACGCTCGTTTTCACGCAGTCGGCGCTGATGTGCGTCGCCGCCGCGCTGGCAGGGCTCGCGCTGACCCACAGCGCGCAGGTGTGGGAGGTGTTCCTGCTCGCCACCGCGAGCGGCTCCGTGCTCATCCTCGACACCCCGGTGCGGCAGGCCTTCACCATCCAGATGGTCGGCAAGTCGGAGCTGCCCAATGCGATCGCGCTCAACTCCAGCCTGTTCAACGCATCGCGCATCTTCGGCCCGGCGATCGCTGGGTTGCTCATCGCCACCACCGGGGTGGGCATCTGCTTCCTGATCAACGCCGTCAGCTACGTCGCTGTCGTGATCGCGCTGATGCTGATGCGAGAGGAGGAGCTGCACCCGATCAACCGCGGCAGCACGCGTCCCACCCTGCTGCGCGGCATCGGCGAGGGCCTCGGCTATGCGTGGCGCACCCCCACGGTGCGCCTGGTCCTGCTCCTCATGCTGGTGATCTCGACGCTGGCGATCAACTTCAACGTCCTTCTCCCCGTCCTCGCGGCGCACACGCTGA
Organism: Candidatus Dormiibacterota bacterium; assembly: GCA_963717185.1. Lineage (GTDB taxonomy): Bacteria > Chloroflexota > Dormibacteria > Aeolococcales > Aeolococcaceae > Aeolococcus. Next base: position 30,016 of record CAVQVY010000005.1, read on the forward strand.
CGTCCGGCCCGGAGGTGTTCGGCCTTCTCAGCGCGAGCTTCGGGGTCGGCGCCCTCGCCGGCGCCCTGGTCTCGGCGTCACTGTCGCGGGCGAGCCTGCGGCTGGTGCTGGGCGGTGGGCTGGGCTTCGGCGCGTCGCTGCTCCTCCTCGCACCGCAGAGAACCGTGGTCGGCGCATGCATTGTGCTGGTGCTCACCGGTGTGACCTTCTCCATCTACGCGTCCCAGAGCAACTCGTCACTGCAGATGGTGGTGCCCGACCGCTTGCGCGGCAGGGTGCTGTCTCTGTACGGCTACGTGTTCTTCGGAACCGCCCCGCTCGGTGGTCTCTTCGCCGGTTGGATCTGCGGCCGTTTCGGCACGTGGCTGTTCCTCCTCATCGTCGGCGGCGTCAGCGTCCTCGCCGCGTTCGGTGGAGTGATCTCGGCGAGGATCACCAGGGCACGGCTGCCCGACCGCAAGACGGCCGTCGGCATCGGCGCGGCCGACGCGAGTACGGTTACCGCACGCGAGTAGGCGTGCACTCGGAGGCGCGGTGATGACACGACCGCGGGTGGTCATCGTCGGCGCCGGGTTCGGTGGGCTCAGCGCGGCGCGCACGCTGCGCCGCGCGGCCGCCGACGTGCTGGTCATCGACCGGCACAACTACCACCTCTTCCAGCCGCTGCTCTACCAGGTGGCCTCGGGGCTGCTCGACCCCGCGGAGATCGCCCACCCGGTGCGCAGCATCCTCCGCGGCCACCACAACACCGACGTGCGCATGGACGAGGTGCGCGCCATCGACCTCGATGGCCGGGTGGTGCGCTGCGGGGACGACATCCCCTACGACTTCCTCATCGTCGCCACCGGCGCGGTGACCAACCACTTCGGCAAGGAGGACATCGCGGCCAACAGCATGGGTTTGAAGGGGCTCGGCGACGCACTCTGGTTGCGTGGCACGGTGTTGAAACGCTTCGAGAGCGCGGCAGAGTGCGACGACGCAGCCGAGCGCCGCCGGCTGCTGACCTTCGCCATCGCCGGTGCCGGTCCGACCGGCGTCGAGTACGCCGGGGCACTCAGCGAGCTGTTCGTGCACCTGCTTCCTAAGGACTTCCCCCGGCTCGACTTCGCACCGGTGCGCGTGGTGCTCATCGAGGGACACAAGCGCGTGCTCGACACCTTCCACCCCCGCCTGGGCGCCATGGCAGCCGGCGTCCTGCGCCGGCGTGGCGTCGAGCTGATGCTCGGTCGCACGGTCGTCGCAGCCGACACCCGCGGCATCACTTTGGATGACGGAGCCCGCGTCGAGGCGGCGACGGTGATCTGGACCGCAGGTGTCCGCGCCTCACCGCTGGGCCAGTGGCTGACCGCCAAGCCGGCGCGGCTGGGCCGCGTGCCGGTGCGCGCCACGCTTCAGCTGCCCGACCACGACGAGGTGCAGGTGATCGGCGACCTCGCCGAGTTCGACGATGACGGCGAGCCGCTGCCGATGCTCGCGCCGGTGGCGATCCAGCAGGGCGAGCACGCGGCGCGCAACGTCATCGCCATGATCGAGGGGGCGTCAGCGACGGGCTTCCGCTACCACGACAAGGGGACCATGGCCACGATCGGTCGCAACTACGCGGTGGTGGAGCTGGGCCGCATCAGGGTCGCCGGGTTCGTGGGCTGGCTGATGTGGCTGTTCGTCCACCTCACCTACATCATCACCTTCCGCAGCAAGGCGGTGGTCCTGATCAACTGGGCCTGGAACTACATCTTCTACGATCGCCCGGTCCGCCTCATCACCGAGGTGGAGCCGGAGCGCGTCGCGGAGTCAGAGACGACGGAGGTACGGCGATGAGGCGACGCAGGCTGGGCGAGCTCGAGGTGTCCGCGATCGGGCTCGGCTGCATGGGGATGTCGGACTTCTACGGCACGGCCGCCGACCGCGACGAGGCGCAGGCGATCGCCACCATCCATCGCGCGCTCGAGCTCGGTGTCGACCTCCTCGACACCGCCGACATGTACGGGCCGTTCACCAACGAGCAGCTGGTGGGCAGGGCCATCGCCGACCGTCGCGACAGCGCCGTCCTGGCGACCAAGTTCGGCTTCGAGCGCCTCCCGGACGGATCGCAGACCATCAACGGGTCGCCGGAGTACGTCCGCCGCGCCTGTGACGCCAGCCTGGGCCGGCTCGGCACCGACCACATCGACCTGTACTACCAGCATCGCGTCGACACCAGGGTGCCCATCGAGGAGACGGTGGGGGCGATGAGCGAGCTGGTGGAGGACGGTAAGGTGCGCTTCATCGGCCTCTCAGAGGCCGCGGCCTCGACCATCCGGCGCGCCGCATGCCGTGCATCCGATCACCGCCGTGCAGAGCGAGTACTCGCTGTTCGCGCGCGACATCGAGGACGAGGTGATCCCCGCGTTGCGTGACCTGGGGATCGGGCTGGTCGCGTACAGCCCGCTCGGCCGGGGCCTGCTCACGGGGGCCATCGCGGGCGCCGAGTCGCTTTCCGTCGGGGACGTGCGCCGCGCGCGGTTCCCGCGCTTCGCGGACGAGAACCTGGACGCCAACGTCGCGCTGGCGCGCAGGGTGACCGAGCTCGCCGTCGCGCGCCAGGTCACCCCAGCGCAGCTGGCTTTGGCGTGGGTGCTGCGCCGCGGCGATGACTTCGTGCCCATCCCTGGCACCAAGCGCTCATCTCGCGTCGAGGAGAATGCCGGCGCCGCGGACCTCGAGCTCAGCGACGACGAGATGGCCCAGCTCGACGCCGCGGTGCCGCGCGACGCGGTCAAGGGTCAGCGCCACTGGGACATGGCCGCGGTCAATCGCTGATTCACGGTCGCCCCTAGACTGCGGCGCCGTGACATCGCCTTTGCGCTGGCCGCTCGCCGCCTTCATGCTGGCCACGCTCGCGTGCGCGTGCAACGGCGCTCCGTCGTCCACGGCTGTTGCGACATCGCCGCGCGTCAGCAGTGTCCCGGCCACGCCTCGCCCGTCGCCGGCTCCACTGCCGCTGTCGGTTGCGGTGGGGCAGATGCTCGTCGCCTCCCTGAGCGGGACCGTGGTGACCGACGGCCTTCGGCACCTCATCCTCGACGACAAGGTGGGGACGGTCCTGCTGTTCCGCTCCAACTTCGGCGACGCCGCCGGGCTGCGGCGCTGGACGGCGCAGCTCGCCGCTCTCGGGCGCCAGGCCGGTCTGCCCGCGCCACTCATGGTCACCACCGACGAGGAGGGTGGCACCGTCGACCAGGTGGCCGACGGACTCCCGGTACTGCCGGCGGCGAGCACCCTGGGCGCGGGCGGGCCGGCCGCGGTGCGCGGTCGCGTCGCCGCCATGGCTCAGGGGCTGCGTGCTGACGGCGTCGGCCTCGACCTCGCGCCGGTCGCCGACCTGCGCACCAACCCTGCGGACGCGGTCATCGGCAGCCGGTCGTTCGGCAGCGACGCCGCGGTGGTGGCGCCCCTCGTCGCCGCGTACGTGGACGGTCTGCACGACGGTGGCGTCGCGGCCACGCTCAAGCACTTTCCCGGCCTTGGCGGGGCCGCCGGCGATCCCCACCAGGAGGTCGTGAGCGACGCGGTCACCCCTGCGCGCTGGACCGCCACCACGGCGCGGAGCTTTGCGGGCGGCATCAGCGCCGGTGCTGACGCGGTGATGACCACGTCGCTGCGCGTCCCCAACCTCGACCCGTCGAACCGGCCTGCACTGCTGTCGCCGGTGATCGTCGGCCTGCTGCGCAACACGCTGCACTTCAGCGGGGTGATCGTCACCGACTCGCTGAGCATGACGGCGGTCGGCGAGTCGATGCCCAGGGCGACGATCGACGCCGCATCCGCCGGCAACGACCTGCTGCTCATGTCTTCGGGGAGCACCACGCTGGAGGACCAGGCTTACCAAGCGCTCATCGCCGCCGTGCGCGGGGGGGCCATCACTCAGGCGCAGGTGCAGGCGTCAGCGCAGCGCGTCATCGCGCTGCATCGCCGCTACGCCGTGGCCCCGGTGGTGACGACGGTCGCCGTCGCGCCCACCGTCGCCTGGTTTCGGGTCGGTGATGGTGCGCCGTCGCGACGACGCAGCCTCAGGGCCGGCCGGCCTCGGGCATGACCCGGCCGGGATCGGCGCGGGCTTGCGGGATTCGCCGGGCCGGGCGCGACACCAGTGTGTACGCGGCGCCGATGACCGCGATCACGACCACGATGAGCAGCGTCATCCAGTCGTAGTTGAAGAACGCCGCTCGCGGGCTGGTGATCCCGGACGGCAGGAGGATGTTGAAGAGCATCACCGCCAGCCAGACGATGCCTGCGATGAGCACGGGATAGGCCCAGACCCCGAGCCGGAACACGCCCTGCGGCGTCCAGCCGCGGAGGCGGGCGATGAGGGTGGCGATCAGCACCAGGAGGAAGGAGAGGTAGATCCCCGACACTGCGAACGAGACCAGCAGGAAGAGCGCGTTGACGTTGGCCGGGATGGTGATGAAGCCGAGGCTGATGTTGCTCGACGGTGTGAAGCGGGCCAGGATCGCGAAGAGCGCGGGGACGACCGCGGCGACGGCGAGCGCGGTGACCGGCGTGCGAAAGCGCGGTGACACGCGCGAGAGCGCCGAGCTCGCGGGCAGGGCGCGGTCGCGCGAGTACGAGAAGATCAGCCGCGCCGCGGCCGCCTGGATGGCCAATCCGCAGCTGAAGAACGCGAAGCACACCACGGCCAATGCGATGTCCTGGATGGCCTGCGACGACACGTTGCTGCTGATCACGAACGGCACGCCACCGGCCACGGTGTCCTTGAGCCCGGTCGACGCCGCCGGGGTGGCGAGGATCAGCGCCGCGACGAGGATGAAGCTGGTCAGGCCGGCGACCAGGATCGACGAGATGATCGCCCGCGGTACGCGTCGCGACGACTGCACCACCTCCTCGGCGACGTCCCCGGCGGACTCGAACCCATAGAAGATGTACACGTGGGCGAGGACGGCCACGAACGCGGCGCCGACCCACCAGTGGCCGCCGAAGTCAGCCCCCAGCGCGTTGGTCGAGGCGTTCTCGGCGCCCTGGGTGGTGAAGAGGAAGTCGAGGCCGTGGTGGAACCCCGCGATGGCCAGGAGGATGGCGATCCCGAAGGTGCCCAGCAGCTCGACGTACACCCCGATCTGAGAGATGCGTCCGAGGAAGTTGACGCCGACGACGTTGAAGACGAGCTGGATCGCGATCAGCACCACGGTGAAGATGAGGATCTGGTTGGGGTCGGTGGGGACGATGGTGGCGTGGAACAGCTGGTTGAGCAGAGGCCCCGCGTAGATGACGAAGCCGGTGTCCACCGAGGCCACGGTCATGATCAGCGCCCACCCGTAGAACCAGCCCACCCACCAGCCGTAGCGCGGGCCGACGAGGTTCTTGGCCCACTGAAAGAGCGCGCCCGCGATCGGGTAGTGGCTGCCCAGCTCGGCAAAGGTCATCGCGACGAACAGCTGGCCGAGCACCACGATCGGCATCAGCCAGATGTAGCGGGGCCCGGCGCTGCCGACACCGAGCACGAACAGCGAGTAGATGCCGACGACCGGTGAGATGTAGCAGAACGCGATCGCGAAGTTCTCGAAGAGGTTGAGCGCCCGTTTCAGCTCCTGCTTGTAGCCGAACTGGGCGAGGCGATCGGCGTCCGCGCCGTCGGGTGCGGGAGTGCTGGGCAGGCTGCCAACGGTCATCCGTGGTCCCCTCTGGCGGACCGCTGCGGGGCAGGTCCGGCGGGAGTATCTGCCTACGCGTGGAGGGTCCGCAAGCACCGCGCCGCGGCCCTGTCGTCAGGCGGTGCGGCGATCCCCGTCTGCGGGTCGCAGCACCACCTCCAGGGTGTGCCCGTCCTCGACGTACCCGAGCACGCGGCCGATACGCAGCGCGGCACGGTTCTCGTCGAGGACACGGAACTGCACCGCCGGGCTCTCGGTGAGCGCATCCTGGGTCAGCGTGCTGACCATGGCGGTGCCGTACCCCTGGTTGCGGTGTGCCGGGTGGGTGAGCACCCCGATGTTGGCCGGCAATCCACGGAACGGCGTCAGGGTGCCCGCGCAGACCAGCTCACCGCCGACGAAACAGCCGTACTCACGACGCGCAGCCACGTCGAACCCGGCGTCGACCGCCTGGTCCTCGGACACAGCGCTGCGCAGCGCTGCGAGCGCCGCCTCGTCGGCGCGCCCGTCGAGCCGGCGGCTGCCCCGTCCGTCGACATGGCGGAAGCTCTCCGTGGTGGCGTAGCCGAGCCAGAAAGGCCCGTGGATCGCCACCACCTCGTCGCCGTAGAGCGTGCGGATGAAGGCGCGGTCGAACACCGCCGCCGACGGCCACGACGCGCACGCGATGGTGGTGCTGCCCACCAGCGCCTGGGGCACCACGATGATGCAGCTGTCCTCGCGGCGTATCAGGTACACGTGGTCGCGGTGCGACGGTTCCGGGTGCGAGGCGACGACCACCTCGGCGTCGCGCCACACCGACGGCTCGACGTGGAGCGTGGCCGTCCAGTGCTCGTCGAGCAGCTGGTGGATGTGGGTGCTGGCCTGAGGCGACGCCATGGGCCGACTGTACGCCAGAGGGTGTTTGGCAGCGGACAGCCAGTGCCTGCTCTGACTGTCCGTCTCGGGTCCGCGGGCCGGCGATACCGTGGACCAGAGCGTGTATCTCGTCGAAGCGTGTCCGGTGCCCACCCCTGCAGACGCCGAGCGGCTCCTGGCTGACCTGTGGCAGCTGACCTCGGGCCGCGGGCTGGGCCTGTTCCTCCTCGGCCTCGGGGACCGGCCGATGCTCGGCGTCACCGCAGCACACTCCGGCATCGAGGAGGCGGTCGCCTCCACGATTGCCGACCAGTGCGGCGGCGCCGTGCAACTGGGCTGGATGGTCCCCGAGATGGTCGATGCCGCGACCGAGATCGCCGCGGTCAATCTTGTTCCCACCGACCGGCGCATCGCGGTGGAGAGCCGCACCTTCGGCTGGCAACGGAGCGATCCGCTCCGCGGCACATTCCTGGCCCTCGTCAACGTCCCCCCGGGCGCATTCGCTGGGGTGGCCCTCAGCCTGAGGGCGTTGCCGGACCTCGACTTCGCCCTGTCCCTCGGCGCCTTCGCCGCCGGTCCGTCCGCGGCGAGCCAGGTTGCGCGGCTGGCATCGACGCTCGGTGGGATCGGTGTCCGCCTGCGACGCCCCATGCTGCAGCGCCGCGCCGCCAAGCGAATGGTCGGGGGCATGCTGCGGCGTCCAGCGTCAATCCACCGGGTCGAGGTCGTTGCCCTGTTCTGGCATCCCCCGTACGGGTCCGATGCGGATCTTCAGCTGACCGCGTTGGCCGGCAGCACGCCGGCGGGCTATCTCGGACCCGGTCCGGTCTCTTGACGCTGCCAACACACCGGGCCTACCGTCTTCGTTCGTCCGCCGCGGGCGGGTTCCACGGGTTCTTCGATGGTGCGATCCCGCCGGGCGACGGCACGGGCGAGGGGTGACAGGAAGGGGGAGCGACCATGAATCGGCGTCGTCTGGCTGCCGCGATCTTCTTCAGCGTGGTCATCGTGCTCGTGCTCGGCGTCATGGTGTATCTCGAGCAGGCAGGACGCCAGCAGACCGTCACGGTCTACGTGCTCAGGCATTCGGTTCTGGCAGGGAGCAACTACAGCGCCGACGACGTCACCGCGGTGTCGCTGCGCGCGCAGGAAGGAGACTTCAACTACGAGCACCGCGCGCCGGGACAGTATCTCGCCCGCTACACCCAGGACCTGCGCGGCAACGACATCGTGCGCGACGATGACCTGGTCGACACAGGTGCGCAGGTGGAGGTCGCCGTGACCCTGCAGGCACCCCCTCCGCTGGCCCCCGGGGATCGCATCGACGTGTTCGCCACTGTCGGAGGCGGCCGTCAAGCGCGCATCGGACAGGGAGTCACGGTCCTGACCGCGTCAGGAGGCGCGCTCACCATCCTCGTGCCCCTGGACCAGGAGGAGGCCTGGGTGTCGGTGGCCTCCTCCAGCATCGCACTGCATGCGGCTCGATCGGCGCAGCTGGATCCGTCGCCGCTGCAGCCGCTCAACCCGGACGATGCGGTCAGCCGGCTGTGTGGTTCGAGCTGCATCGGCGCCGCGCCACCGCCGGCAACGCCGTGAAGACGCTCATCGCGGTGTACACCACCCGTGCTGGACAGACATCGACGCACTGGGCGGTCTGCCTGGCCTGGACGCTTGCGGAGCGTGCCCGTGTCCTCCTCGTCGACTGCGATATGGAGGGAGGGACGATCGCCGATCTTCTGCTCCTGCGCACGGACGAGCGGGGAATCGCGAACTGCTTCGGGGATCGCCCTGCGACACCGCCGGAGTTGACGGCTCAAGCTGTGGCGCACCCCGACCGCGAGAGCCTCCGCGTTGTTCCCGGGCTGACGCGGAGCTACGGGTACGAGGTGAGCGAATGCCTGCGGCAGCTGGCGCCGGCGCTCGCCGGAGCGGACGAGGAGGTGGTGATCGCGGACCTCGGCCACCCCTTGTCACATCCCGGACTTCGATCACCGAAGACGGCTGCGGAGGCGATCTGCTCGGTGTTCGGCCGTGCGTTCATCGTGTTTCGGGACGAGCCGGCGCTGCTCTCGCGCAGCATCGCGGTCCTGCAAGCGGCACGGCCCGCACACGGCGAGCTCATCGTGTGTCACCAGCGCGGTCGCGCCTACCGGCGGGAGATCATCGACAGTCTGCAGCGCAACCTCCCCGAGATGGCGCTTCGCGACGTATGGCAGTGGGATGAGCCGCGAGCGGCGCGGCTGGCCGACACGGGCGTCCCATTCGCGCTCCCCGGGGTGGAGCGTGAGCTCCAGCTGGTACCGGTGACCGTCTGATGTCGACGACCGACCTCGCCACCGGGTACCAACGAGTTGGCCTTCTGTCGGAGAGCACGGTGCCGGTCGCCCGCTGGCCGGAGATCGCGTCCGAAGAGCTCGAGGTCGCCCAGGCGATTGCCGACCGTGTGGTACGCGACCGCGGAGGCGAGCCGGCCTCGGTCCTCCATGAGGAGCGCTTGCACCAGGACGTCGCCGCGGTGATCGACCGCGCCATCGCCTCACCGTCCACCAGCGGACTTCCTCTTGCGGTCGTGAGCGAGCTGGCCGCAAACCCCGGGTACCGCGACGTGGCTCGACGCAACGCGGCAATCCTTGCCTCTCACCTGTGGCCCCTCTCCCTGCTGATCTATGGCGCCGACCTCGAGAACATCACCTGCCTCGGTCACGACAACTGGCTCGTGAGCCTGGTCGGGCGCAAGCTGCTGCTGATCGGCAACAGCCCCTTCGCCTCCGACGAGGATTGCCTCGAGTTCTTTCGTCGCGCCGTACGGCTCCGAGGTGTCACCGGTGACCACAGCATCACCGACGCCGCACCGATCGCAGAGGCCAATATCGGCAGCGTCGCCCGCCTCTGCATCGCCAAGCGCCCGGCGGTGTCCGGTCAGGCGACCCTGAAAGCAGCCGTTCGCATCCCGGCTCGATCCAAGGTCCGAGACCTCGCGGATTACGTCCACGCCGCGGTGGTGCCCGAAGGCATGGCTCGCTTCATCGAGACGTGCGTCCGCGCCCGCGCCAACATCATGATCGCTGGTGGCACCGGGACCGGCAAGACGACCCTCATGCGCGTGCTGTGCGGCCTGACCGCAGCAAGTGATCACCTGGTCGTCGTCGAGGACGGCGCCGAGCTCCACCTGGACCAGGACCGTGGCGACGGCGCGCCGTGGCATGCGCTGACCACGGCGCTGTCCACGATTCCGTCAGTGCGCGCAGAGAGCGACTTCGGGTCAGCTCACCATGTTCGACCTGGTGCGTCACGCGCTGCGCGTTCCAGCCCGATCGCCTCATCCTCGGGGAGTCTCGTGGCGAGGAGATGGCGGCGGTGTGCAAGGCGCTGATGACCGGCCACGATGGTTCGATGACGACGATCCACGCCGAGGACGCGGAGCTGGCGCTCGACCAGGCGGTTCAATACGTTATGGAGAACCAGCGCTTCACCGGCAACGAGAAGATGGCCAAGCGCGTGGTCGAGCACGCCATCCACCTGGTCGTACACCTCGCCAACCAGGACGGTCGGAGGCGTGTCACGGGCATCCTCGCAGTCGAGCGGGGAGGCAACCACAAGTGGGTCTACCGCCAGGCCGACAGTGGTGGATGGCAGCGCATGACCGAGCTGGCCGGCAACCTCAACCGGCTCAGCGCACGGCTGACCGGGCATTTCCGGGACGGAGAGATCCCGGCCGTATGAGCATGCTGTCAAGCGTCGACCTCACCTTCGCGCAGTTCGCCGGCCTTCTCATCGTCGTGGTCTGCGCTGCCGGCGCTGTCGCCGCGATCCTTGATCTCGATGTCCGTGTGGTGACACGGGACCGCAGACCATCGAGGGTGCTGGAGCACGAGCGCGACCTCGCCGCGAACCTGGGATGGCGGTGGCGCTCCTGGGTGACCGTGCGCGTCGCGCTCGTCGTCGCAGGCATCGGTGTTGGGCTGCTCTCCAGGATCTGGATCCTCGTCCTGATCGGCGGGCTGGCGGCAACGCTCGGCTTTCGGTTCGCGCTGGCGGGGCACGCGGCGGCCCGCCGGCTGCGCATGGAACGGGCGTTCCTGGGGCGATTGCGCGACCTCCGCGACCGCATGGCCATCGGCAACCAGTCACTCGACACCGCTCTCCAGGAGCTCGGCCGCAACCCCGGGCCAGAGCTCGAGTACGTCCTCGCGCCGCTGGCACGAGGCGGCTCGGTTCTCGAGAACATCGTTGAGGTTGGCCTGCGTGCTCGCTCGCCGGTGGTGGAGTACGCGTGCGCGGTGCTCCTGTGGACGCGCAGCCGAAGCCTGGACGCGTTGATCGAGGCCATTGACGAGCTGCTCCTGCCGATCGGCGCGGCGCAGCTCGCTGTCCAGGAAGAGGCGTCCGTCACCCTGACTCAGCAACGGGCTGTGACCATCGCCATGTCAGCTCTCATGCTGGTCATGTTCGCGGTGGTGGTGCGGGTCGACAGCTTCCGGAGCTTCTATCAATCGCTCCCGGGCAACCTGGTCATCGTGGTCGTGGTGGTGCTGTTCGCGCTGCTCGTTGGTCTGCTCGGGTTGATCGTGCGGATGCGCAACTGGACGCGTTGGGACCTCAGGCGCCTCGCAGCAGAGCAGGAGCGCCTCGGTGCTCAGTGACCTCTGGCCCTACGTCGTGATGACGTTCGCCCTGGTGGCAGGGTGGGCATTCATCCTCAGTCAGCTCGGCTACCTGACCTCCTCGGATGTGCGCGCTTGGCGACGGCTGGCCGCGTTGCGTGGCTATGCGGGGTCGCAGACCAGGTTGGAGCGTGCTGCCGAGCGCAGCCCTGCCATCCGCAAGCTGCAGGGCGAGCTCGACCTGCACAGGCTGCTCGCGATCGCTGACCGTGACGAATCCGACGCTGCCTTCCTTGGCCGCACAGTCTTCCTGGCTCTCCTCGCCTTCACCGTCACCGTGGTGATCGATGTCGGATCGCGACTTGGCGGTGGCGACTTCGCCGTCGCACCGGGGGTCGCGGTGCTGGTCGCCTTCGCCGCGGTCCTGTTGCGTTTCGCGGCGCTCCGTGGCGCGGCTCGCCGGCGCCAGGAGCGGGCCGGCCGCACACTCGGCGACATGATGATGATGGTCGCGATCATGACCGACGGACGGGGGCTGCAGCTCGAGGACGCCGTGAGGATTCTCGCTCGTTGCGCCACCACACCAGACCTGCGCAGCCTGGTCGACGGTGGGTGGCGCCGGCTGGTCACCGCCCAGCCTCGCAGCACCACTGACCTCTACCGCAGCATCGGCGAGGAGTTTCGCATCGGAGAGTTCCTGCTCGTGGCCGATGCGCTGACCACCACCAATGTCGGTGTCGCCGAGCGCGACACCTACACGCGAGTGGCGCGGGCCGTCTACGAGCAGCGCCTGACGGAGGCACGCATGCGTGCCGCGAGGGCTCGCATCCTCGTGACCCTTCCGGTGGCCGGCATGCTGATCCCCCTTCTCCTGTTGCTCGGTGCGCCGACCTTCCAGAGCATCAGCACCGGGCTGGGGGGTGGATGAGGTGCTGCTGAGGCGTGTCCTGTTCACGACCGGTCTGATCGGCCTCATGGTGGTGCTGGTGGTGGTCGGAGGTTGGCCCGATCCAGGTGGCAGCGTCGACTTCCTGACTGGGCGCAATGTCACCGCGACGACCGAGTCCGCCTTCCTTGTGCTGCTGTGTTGGGGCGGGATCGCCGCCCTGACCCTCCTGACGGCCATCGGCCCCGCGCGGAACGTCCGCCGCGGTCGTACCGATCCAACGAGAAGGACACGCGCCCGGTCGCTGGCCATCCTTGGTCTCGGCCTCACACTGCTCGGCATGGGCATCGCGCATCAGCTGAGCGGATATCGTGTGTGCTGCGCCGATCAGGTCACCGCACACCAGGCTGAGCAGCTTGTCCACTGACGTGCGAGGCTTCGCATTCCTCTCTCTGCTGCGTGATGACCTCGAAGCGCGTGGCCTTGCCGGCCTGCTCGAGAGTTCTTGCGCGGCCGACAGCCGACGTTGCCTCGGTGTTCCTGGTGCCGGATGTCCGCGGAACGGATTTCTTCGCTGCTCCAGCGCGGCAAGCTGACCTCGATCGCTGGTGGGGTCGCAACGTGCCGCCGTCATCGGTGCCGGTGTACCTCCTCTGTCATGAGGAGGGGCTCGCCGCGTGGCTGCCCGGGCTCGACGGCGTCGCGATCGTGGCGGCCAACAAGCGTGCGGCTGGAGCGTACGCGGCGTGGACAGTCGTCGACGCTGAACCGAAAGAGGCCCCGCTCGCGCTGGCTGAAGCGGCGATCATGCGGTTCGGCGCGCCCGATGACTCGGCGCAGGCCTCGCTGGGAGACATCTTCGATCGTCGCGACGCCGGCATGGTCGCGGGCCTTCGCTCCGAGGCCGGCCGCACCCGGCACCGCCGTCCTGAGTTCCCGCCGCTGCTCCACGTCGACGGCATTCGCGCCGACACGGTCGACGCGCGTCCGGCAGTCACGCCCGACCCGATCGACCTGCTGGTCGCCGAAAGCGCCCGCACGGAAAGGGACGCGCCGCCTCGAGGGAACCCATCGGTGACCTCACCGATCCGTGTCAGGTCGCGCCTTCGAGAGCGTTTGCCGCTGCTGAGAAAGCGCGCCGACGGGCTGGGGATCAGCGACGCTGAGATTGCCGGGCTGCTCGTCGGACGCGCCCCGACGTTGGTTGTGATCGGATCGCGAAAGGGAGGGGTCGGCAAGACCAGTCATGCCGCCGGGATCGCGATCCTGGCCGGCGCACTCCTCGAACTCGGTGGGCCACAGCGCCGCCATCCTTGACGCGAACGTCGCCAACCCCGATGCCTGGGGGCAGCTGAACCTGCCGGGCGAAGCTGCCAGCGTCCGAGACGTCGCCACGGCCCTGACCAGGGGCGTCGAGCCGCCTGTACCGATCCACGCGGTGACGCCCGCGCTCGCATGCTATCCCGAGCGTCGCGACGGGGCGGAATACAGCCGCACGGAGATCCGGCTGCTCGCCGCGCATCTTCGCAGCAGGTACGCCTTCATCGTCGTCGACATGAGCAACCGACTCCCCGACCCGACCGGTGGCCCGGAGGCGGCGGTGGCGGCCTTCTGGCTCGAGGAGGCCGACGCCCTGGTGCTGCCGACCGGGTCCAGCCGCCAGGACTTCAACGGCGTGCTCGACTACCTCGACGTGCGCGACCTTCCCCCAACGGTGGTTCCGTACATCGCGTCATCAGCCCGGCGCAACCGTCGGCACCCGATGACGCGCCAGTACCTCGACGCCATCGGTCCACGCGTGCAAGCACTTGTCGAGATCCCCGACGAGGCCGACAGCGTTCGCTTCGCGGGAATGGTCGGTGCGCCTGTGCAGGACGTGTCTCCGAAGATGCGCGCCGCGTACCGCGAGCTCACGGCCGCGGTGGCCCGTCTGCCGAAAGGCGCGCGTGCGTGAACGCGATTCGCGGGCTGCTCGGCCGCCCCACGCGAAGTGACCTCGATGCGAAGCGAGCGGAACGAGTCACCCGCGTGCTCGAGCTGGTCGAGCGATTCGTGTACGACCTCGGTCTGCTCATCTCGGGCGAGGAGGTCGAGCTGGGGGCGTACGTGGACGCCGGCTGCGCCGACCGCCTGCGCACGGCGCTGCGACCCGCCCTGGTTGCCGGCACGGTGACTCGACCGGACTTCGGCGAGTACGCGCAGGTCTGCATCGAAGGAGATGTCCTCGACCTCTCGGTGCCGGTGCGCACCGTGGTCGAGTTCGACGACCGCTCGACGCGAACTCGATGAACACGGGTCTGCCGCCGGCCACGCTCGGCGACGGCTCCGGCTCGAACTCGTGCTGGATGCTGCCATACACCGCGTCCTGGATCATCGGATCGGAGTCGTCTCGTGATGGAGGAGCGGGCGCAAACCGCTCTCATCGACCGCGATCCGCAGAACCTGCCGGTCCCGATCGGTGGGATGGCGCCGGTCAGGATCCGTCGTCCTCGTCTACACCGGCCCCTCCGGACCCATCTGCCCGTGGCGTCTCTCTGCCTCGGTGCTCTCACCGGGGCGGTCGGACTCGCGATGCTGGTCGTGCCGCGACCGGTCGCCGTGTCTCTGTCCGGGCATCGCCTCGAGGTGGGGCGGATGGTGCTGACCCAGGCTGCACCCGTGGCAGGCTCCGACCTGTTGCGCTTCGAGGGCGATGCGTCGTACGCGCTGGCCGAGCACGGCGACGGGAGTGCTGCTGCCGCCGCCGCATGGCTGTCCTCGGGGACGATGTCCTCCGGGGTCTGCACGCTGCGACCAGCAGTCGATGAGCGGCTGGTGGAGGAGTGTGCGTTCAGCGTGGCAGGCAGCCGCTTCACGTCGGTCGACACCCTGGACCCGGCCGCAGGGATTGGGTGGCAACGCACCTACAGCGACGGGGCCCGGACCACCATCTCGGTCCCGCCCGACGGCGCGGCCGTGCCGGTTCCTTTCCCAATCGGTCGCTGACCGCCCGGCGCCCGCTCGGTGGGGGAAACGGGGAGCGCCCCTCTGGCACGATGGGGTCACCGATGACCAGCCCAGCCACCCCCCAACCGTGACCGCCAGCACCACCCTGCTCGTCGTCGCCGTTTTCCTCGCCAGCGCGGTGGAGATGGTGGAGGCCGCGACCATCGTGGTTGCGGTGGGGGTGACGCGCGGGTGGCGGGGTGCGCTGATCGGGGTGGGCGCCGGGCTGGTGGCGCTTGCCGTGGTGGTCGCGGCGCTGGGGCCGGCGCTCACCGCCATCCCGCTGAGCGCGCTCCGGCTCGCCGTCGGCGGACTGCTGCTCGTGTTCGGTCTCGGCTGGCTGCGCAAGGCGATCCTCCGAGCCGGCGGCGTCAGCGCGCTGCACAACGAGGACGAGTCGTTTCGCGCGCATCGGGAGGCAGCGCGCGAGGCGGCGGTGGCCGCCGGCCGCCTCGACACGTACGGCTTCACGCTGAGCTTCAAGGGCGTCCTGCTCGAGGGTCTCGAGGTGGTGTTCATCGTCATCACGTTCGGAGCCAACCAGAAGCAGATCGGCCTGGCTGCGCTCGGCGCCCTCGCTGCGGTGGTGGTCGTTCTCGCCGTGGTGCTGGTGGTCCGCGCCCCGCTGTCACGCGTCCCGGAGAACAGCATGAAATTCGTGGTCGGTGCGCTGCTGACATCGTTCGGCACCTTCTGGGGCGCCGAGGGCGCCGGCGCGACCTGGCCCGGTGGCGACATCGCCCTGGCCGTCCTCATCCCCTCCACCCTCGTGGTCAGCCTGGCGATGGTCGCCGCTCTCCGTCGCACGCACGCCCATGCCGGCGCTCGCACAACCAGGGACTGCGTGATGCGCCACGTGCGCGCCTTCGTGCTGTTCTGGTGGGACTTCATCGTGGGTGACGACTACCGGATCGCGCTCGGCGTGGTGGCACTCCTGGCAGCGACCGCGCTGCTCAGCCGCGCCGGTTCCGCGCCGTGGTGGCTGCTGCCGCTCGGCGTCGTGGTGATGCTGAGCGTGTCGGTCTTCTCCGCGGCGCGCCGCGCCCGGCAGCCGTCACGACGCTGACCGCGCTGGCGCCGGGCACGCGCAGGACGGTGTTACCGTCGCCCGCTGCGCTGCGCAGCAGCGCTGTTCGGAGGCAGTCCACGGGATGACGGATGTGATCCGCGCGACCGGCCTGGTCAAGACGTACGGCCAGACCCGCGCGCTCGACGGGCTTGACCTCGCCGTCCCTGAGGGCACGGTCACCGCGCTGCTCGGGCCCAACGGGGCGGGCAAGACCACCGCGGTGCGGATCCTCGCCACCCTGCTCGACCCTGACGCAGGCTCGGCCGAGGTGGCGGGCATCGACGTGCGCACCGACCCGGCCGCGGTCCGCGCCAAGATCGGCCTGTCAGGTCAGTACGCAGCGGTGGACGAGTACCTCACCGGCTACGAGAACCTGGAGATGGTGGGCCGGCTGTACGGCCTCGGCCGTCGCCGCTCCAACGAGCGGGCGCGCGAGCTTCTCGAGGTGTTCGCCCTCGCGGACTCCGCCGACCGGCCGGTGAAGACGTACTCCGGCGGGATGCGCCGTCGCCTCGACCTCGCCGGCGCGCTGGTGGCACAGCCGCCGGTGCTGTTCCTCGACGAGCCCACCACCGGGCTCGACCCGCGCGGCCGCGCGGACCTCTGGGAGGTGATCCTCCAGCTGGTGAACGCCGGCACCACCCTGCTGCTCACCACCCAGTACATGGAGGAGGCGGACCGGCTCGCCAACGACATCGTGGTCATCGACCACGGCAGGAGCATCGCCCAGGGCACTGCGAGCCAGCTGAAGGACCTGGTCGGCGGCGAGCGCATCGAGGTCGTCATCGGCGACGGCGCCGACCTGCCGCAGGTGCGCACCCTGCTGGAGCAGCTCGCCGACGGGGAGGTGGTGGTCGACGAACACGCGCGCCGCTTCATTGTTCCCGTCAAGGGCGGCTCGCAGGTGCTCGTGGAGGCGCTCCGCCGGCTCGACGCGCTCGGCACACCGGTGGTCGACATCGCGCTGCGCCGCCCCACCCTCGACGACGTCTTCCTGACCCTGACGGGCCACGGCGCCGAGGACGATGCGGCCGCGCAGCAACCGGTCAAGAAGGGGCGGCGATGACCTCCACCAAGACGCTGCGCGACGGGGCCATCGTGGCCAAGCGCAACCTCATCAAGATCAAGCGCGTCCCCGAGCTGCTCGTCTTCACGACGCTGTCGCCGATCATGTTCATCCTGCTGTTCGCGTACGTGTTCGGCAGCGCGATCAACGTGCCCGGAGTTGGGTACCGCGAGTTCCTGATCCCCGGCATCTTCGCCCAGACGGTGATCTTCGGCGCCACCATCACCGGTGCAGGTCTCGCCGAGGACATACAGAAAGGAATCATCGAGCGCTTCCGGTCACTGCCGATGTCGCGCTACGCGGTGCTCGTCGGCCGCACCGGGAGCGACGTGCTCAACAACGTCATCGTCATCGTGGTCATGTCGCTGACCGGGCTGGTGGTGGGCTGGCGCATTCACACGTCAGTCCTGGAGGCGGCGGCCGGCTTCCTCATCCTGCTGCTGTTCGCCTACGCGGTGTCGTGGATCATGGCGTGGGTCGGTCTGCTCGGTGCCGAGCCCCGAGGTCGTGCAGCAGGCCTCGTTCATCGTCATCTTCCCGCTGACCTTCGTGGCCAACACCTTCGTGCCCACCAACGGCTTCCCCGGCCCGCTGCGCGCCATCGCCAACTGGAATCCCGTCTCGTCGGTGACCCAATCGGCGCGGCAGCTGTTCGGCAACACCAGCGCCAGGTCACCGATACCCAACGACTGGTCACTGCAGCACCCCGAGATCTACACGCTCATCTGGATCGCGATCCTGCTGGCGGTCTTCATCCCGCTGGCCGGGCGCCAGTACAAGCGCGCCGCCAGCCGTTAGGCCGGGTCGTCCGCAGGGTCGACCTTGCGCGCCCTGCTCGGCGCGACCCGGGGAGGCTCGCCCGGCATCTTCGGGTACTGCGGCGGCCACGGCGCATCGACCAGCCCCGCGGCAGTGTCTCTCTCGTGCAGCGCGAGCAGCGGTTCGAGCGACTGCGGCGCGTCGTCCATCGGCGCCCAGGGGTCGCCGTCACGCGCCACGCGTCCCGGGACGGTGGCGATCGTCAGCGAATCTGGGTGGATGTCGTCGAGCTCGTCCCAGGCGAAGGGTGTCGACACCTGTGCGCCGGGTCGCGCCCGCACGGACCAGGCGCCGAAGATCGTCTTGTGCGGCGCGTTCTGGTTGAAGTCGATGAACACCCTGCGCCCGCGCTCCTCCTTCCACCACGCGGCGGTCACCAGCTCCGGTCTGCGGCGCTCCAGTTCGCGGGCGACCGCCACCGCCGCCGAGCGCACCTCGTACGACGTCCATCGTGGTTGTAGGCGGACGTAGACGTGGATGCCGCGATTGCCAGTCGTCTTGGGCATGCACACCACGCCCGACTCGTCGAGCAGGGAATGCACCTCGCGCGCCCCCTCCTGCACCATCGCGAAGGTGACCCCGGGTGTCGGGTCGAGGTCGATGCGGAGCTCGTCGGCGTGTTCGGGGTCGGCCGCTTTGGACGGCCACACGTGGAACCCGAGGCAGCCGAGGTTCACCGCCCACAGGACGTGCGCCAGGTCCGCCGCGACGAGCGCCTCTGACGTCGTTCCGTTGGGGGTGCTGACGATCGTCGTCTGCAGCCAGTCCGGGTGAGACTCCGGCACCCGCTTCTGGAAGAACGACGAGCCACCGGCCCCGTTGGGAAACCGCTGGAGCAGCACCGGGCGGCCGCCCATGGCGCGCAGCAGCGGTTCCTCGACGGATTGGTAGTAGCGCACCAGGTCGAGCTTGGTGTCACCACGTTCCGCGAAGAACACCTTGCCCGGGCTGGTGATCGCCACCTCGCGCCCGGACGCCTGGACAAGGACAGCGTCGTCTGCCATCAACGCCGACCATACGACGATGACGGAGGTTTGGAACCGCCGGGGCGGGATCAGTTCTTCAGGGCGCTGAAGTCGTACCCGCACCCTGCCGGGTCGTGCACGATGTCGTAGTTGCCGTGGAAGCGAGTGGCTCCCGCGTTGCTCGAGAAGGTGCCGCGCAGGGTGTTCTGGGTCCCGTCGGCGTCGGTGAGGCTGACGTCAGTGGCTTGGCTCGACGCGTCGTACGTGCCGCGGAGCGTCTTCCCCGCGATGGTGATGACCGTGCCGTTGCCCGACACCTGCATGCTGGTCGGCCCATTGCTGGAGCCGCAGCCCCCGATCGCCTGCGTGGAGCTGGAATCGATGGTGTACTGGCCGTCAACCGCCACGGTCTCGGCCGGCTCAGGCGACTGGGGGAGTGGCGGCGGCAGCTGCTGCAACGAGCACTGCTTCCACGCCGGCGTGTTGGACGCAGCACCGAGCTCGGCCGACATCCTGTTGCGCCATGCCTGGACCTTGGAATCGTCGAGGCCGTCCGCGCCACGGGGGCGCGGGTTGGCTGCCGAGGTCCATCCCAAACCGCCGCCGTCCCAGGTCAGCCCGAGCCCCCTGGCCACCCCGATGATGCAGTCCTCATAGAGGCCCACCGGGGAGAAGTCGGTGAATGACACGCTCGGAGGTGCGGGCGGCGCTGCATGCGTCAGCGCCTCCTGGCTGTGGTGCTGGTCGTAGGTCGCCGCGGCCCAGCCGCCGACGGCGACGGTCATCGCCGTGGCGACGCTGAGCACGAACATGCCCAGCCAGAAGAACTCCGTGCCGCCCTGGCCGACCTCCCCGACGCGCCGCGGCCGGCGGGCGGAGATGACGCGGATGGATCTGCGATGGCCACGACGCTCGGCCAAGCCCTCAGCCCCTCTCCATGGTCCTGTGGTGGCCCAATCGTGCCACGTTTCAGCCGGCTCCGTTGAGGGCAACTGCAGGCCGTGCCGCCGCGGTTGCTGTCAATCGCGCATCGTCACCGAGCGCTGTACCGGCAATCCCAACGCTGGTCGGGAAGGGGAGATTCGAACTCCCGACCTCACGGTCCCGAACCGTGCACTCTAACCTGGCTGAGCTACTTCCCGAGCCGCCGGATTCTACCACCCGCCTGTCCGGGGCTCTCCGTCCCCACACCTACAATGTTCGGTCCATGCAGGAAAGACATTGAGCCGCCGCGCTGCAGCGCCGCCGCGCTCCGCGCCGAAGCGCCGTTCGCCGCGCGCCGCGGGCGATGACCTGCTCGCGCTCGCCGCGACGCCCCCGCGCCGGCGCCGCAAGGCCACGCCGCGGTCCCCGAGCCCGCTGCGGGAGATCATCGACACGCTCGACGGCACCGTGCAGGGCGTCATCGAACGCGGCCAGCATGGCTCCCTCGAGGAGCGCGACAACGAGTACATCGCCCGCAACCTGCGTTGGTTGAACTACATCGCGGACTACTACTTCCGCGGTGAGGTGCGCCACCTCGAGCGCATCCCGGCGACCGGTCCGGTTCTCCTGGTCGGCAACCACAGTGGCGGCATGGCGACCCCGGACACGTGGGTCTTCATGGTCAACTTCCTGCGCCATTTCGGCCTCGAGCGGCCCAGCTACGCGCTGGCCCACAACATCGTGATGGGCCTGCCGATCATGGGGACGATGCTGCGCAAGTCGGGCACGCTGCCGGCTCACCCGGACTACGCGCGCGCGGCGCTGCGGCGTGGCGCGTCGGTCCTGGTGTACCCGGGTGGCGACGAGGACGTCTTCCGTCCCTGGTCCGACCGCAACCGCATCAAGCTGGCAAACCGCACCGGTTTCGTCCGGCTCGCCCTGCAGGAGCGCGTGCCCATCCAGCCGGTGGTGAGCATCGGCGGCCACGAGACCGTGTTCATGGCGAGTGACGGCAAGAAGCTGGCCCGGCTGCTGGGGCTGGAGCGCTTCCGGCTCAAGGCGCTGCCCATGGTGGTGTGCCTGCCGTGGGGCGTCTCGCCAGGCAACTACCTGCTGCACATCCCGCTGCCGGCGAAGATCACCGTCGAGGTGGGAGAGCCGATCGACTTCCACGCCAAGTTCGGCACCCTCGATCCGCGCGACCCGGAGGTGCTCTGGGCCTGCTACCACTACGTCGAGCAGCGCATGCAGAGCATCCTCGACGGCCTCGCCGAAGAGCGCAGACTCCCGGTGCTCGGCTGACGCGCACATCGGGAGGAGAGTGAGATGGGCCACATAACGACCACTGAGGAGATCGCCGCGCCGGTCGAGGCCGTGTTCGCCTTCGTCGACGACCACCGCAACACCACCAAGTACATGGTGGACCTCACCAAGTGGGCGCCGGTCGGCTCCAAGACCCATGGCAAGGGCGCGCAGTTCCAGGTGGCCATGAAGGCGGGCCCGATGACGCTGTCCTCGGTGGTCGACATCACCACCTGGACCGAGAACCGCGCCATCGGCTGGAAGTCGATCGAGGGCTTCAAGCAGACGGGCAAGTGGTCGTTCAAGGCTTCGGGAGAGGGCACGGCCGCGACCTTCGACATGGACTACGAGCTGCCCGGCGGGATCGCGGGACGGATGCTCTCGCGGGCGGCCGACCCCATCGTCAGGGGCAACATCGAGCGGTCCGTGCGCAACCTCAAGTCGCAGGTGGAGCGGGCCTCGAAGAAGCCGGCCGCCAAGCCGGCGAAGGCCGCGTCCCGCAAGCGCTGAGCCCGCTCGGCGGCCGGCTCGAGCCGTGCGCCCGTCCGCCCTTCCAAGTCGCCCGTGGAACGGGGTGACCGCGAGATCGTCGCAGGCTTGCGACGCAGGCCCTCGGACGGCTTCCTGGCGTGTTCGATGGCGGCACCATGCCGGGACTGGAAGACGCCGCACGCCCGCCGCTGGTGGCCGTCGGCAAGCTGACGTCCCCCCGGATCGGGATCGTCGTGGTCGCCTACAACGCCGTGTCGACGCTGGCGCAGGTGCTCGACCGCATCCCGGCCGGCTTCCGCTCGCGGATCGAGGAGGTGCTGGTCTGTGACGACGCCAGCCAGGACTCGACCTACCTGGTGGGGCTCGGCTACAAGCAGGTGGTCACCGACCTTCCGCTGACGATCGTCCGCCATCCCAGCAACCTCGGCTACGGCGGCAACCAGAAGGCGGCGTACCGGCTCGCCATCGAGCGGGGCCTCGACATCGTCGTGCTGCTCCACGGTGACGGGCAGTACGCGCCCGAGTGCCTGCCGGACATCGTCGCGCCACTGGAGCGCGGCGAGTGCGACGCGGTGTTCGGCTCGCGGATGATGGTCAAGGGGCAGGCGCGCAAGGGCGGCATGCCGCTCTACAAGTACGTCGGGCAACCGCGTCCTCACCCGGTTCGAGAACCGCGTGCTCGGGCACGTCGCTGTCCGAGTTCCACTCCGGCTACCGGGCGTACACCGTCAGGGCGCTGACAGTAGATCGCGTTCGAGGCCAACAGCGACGGCTTCAACTTCGACACCCAGATCATCATCCAGCTCGTCGACGCTGGGCAAGCGGATCGTCGAGATCCCCATCCCGACCTACTACGGGGACGAGATCTGCTAGGTCAACGGGGTCAAGTACGCACGCGACGTCTCCACCGACGTGCTCCGTTACCGTCTCGCCAAGCACGGCTTCCTCTCCGGCGGTCCGGCGGCCTCGGTCGGCGCCGAGTACCAGGTCAAGGAGAGCGACGACAGCTCCCACGGCGTGATCCTCGACTGGCTGCGCCAGATGCCGCCGTCGCGCATCCTCGACCTCGGCTGCAGCGGCGGGCAGCTCTCCTCCCGCGCCCGGGCGCTCGGTCACCACGTCACCGGGGTCGACTCCGAGGAGCTTCCCCACGTGCGCGAGCGCTGTCGACGCCTTCCTCCGCGCCGACCTCGACCGCGGCCTCCCCGAGGAGGTGCTCGCGCGCGGGCCGTTCGACGTGGTGGTGTGCGCCGACGTGCTCGAGCATCTGCGCGACGTCCCGAGGGACTGCTCGCACAACTGCGCGAGGGTACTGGTGCCACGCGGCTCGGTGATCGCCTCGGTGCCGAACTTCGGCCATTGGTACTCGCGCGGCCGCACAGCACTGGGCCTGTTCGACTACGACCAGCGCGGCATCCTCGACCACGGCCACGTGCGCTTCTTCACCCGCCGCAGCTTCGAGCGGCTCACCCGCAACGCCGGGCTTTCCCGCTCCGCGTCACGTCACCGGCCTCCCGCTCGATGCCCTGACCGAGGCGAAGCCAGCGAACGGTCACGCGCGCGGTCAAGGCGGCCGACCGCCTCGCGGTGGCGCTGCGGCCGACGCTGTTCGGGTACCAGCTCATCTACCACTTCGAGCTGTCGCCCGCGGCCACGGTCATCGATGCGGCTCACGTCGCAGCCTGAGCGGGGGCTCGCTCTGCCGGCCACGACCGGCACACACCGCCCATGACCCAGTCCGATCGCCGCCTGCTCAGCCTCGTCTTCCTCAGTGTCGGCGTGCTCGTCAACTTCGGCAATCTCTCGTCGATCGCGCTGGGGTGCGTCCTCGTCTCTCTCGGCCTGTGCATCCACAGCTTCTCGCCGGCGCCCCTGGGCCCACGGCTGCCGCGGTTCGCCGCCATCGCCCTGGTCCTCGGGCTGGGCGCGGCGACCGTCCTCTACAACAACAAGCTGCCCCACGGCATCTTCGCGGCGACATTCGCTCTGCTGGCGGTCGCGATCGTCATCCACTCGTTGGTGCGGGCGACCGCTGTGCGACTCGTGGCCTTCGGGCTGGCGGCGTCATCGGTGGCCATCGGTATCGCCGCCAACATCACCTGGGGCTTCGCCAACATCGACGTGTTCCAGTTCCAGCAGGACGCGTCGCAGGCGCTGCTGCACGGCCAGAACCCCTACTCGCCGATCGTGGCGAGCCCGGAGATCGTGGCTCCCGGTGTGCCGGCCTGGCTGCACCTCCACCTGCCGTACGGTCCCACCCTGCCGGTGCTCGAGGCGCCGTTCCGCCTGCTCGGCGACATCCGCGTGCTGCACATCCTGGCGGCGCTGGTCATCTCCGGCGCCGTCCTGGTCCTGGCCAGGCGCGCCGGCACCCTCGACCGCAGCGCGTGCGTGGTGATGGCGTTTCCCCTGACCGCCGGGATGATCCTCTTCAGCTGGGTCGACGTCATCACCATGGCCGGCCTGGCCGTGTGGCTGGTGTCGTTCCGAACCCATCCGCGCATCGCGACGTTCGCGCTGGTGCTGGCGCTGGCGGCCAAGCCGACCACGCTGATCGCGCTTGTCCCAATCTTCTTCTGGTCGATCCGCGCGCGCCGCCAGGTGATCATCGCCGCGGCGATCGCCGCACTCTTCGTGCTCCCCTTCGCGATCATCACCGGGCTCTCGCAGTTCTACTACAACGTCATCGGCGTGCAGCTCGCGGTGCTGCCGCGGCTCGAACTCGCTCACCGTCAACTCGTACCTCAACGCGTTCAGCCTGCCGATCCTCCCCTTCGCGGTGTCGGCGCTGATCATCGGCACGGCGACGGTGGTGGTCCTGCGCCACCGCCCCAGCAACTACGGCGAGCTGCTCGACGGGGACGGCCATCCTCGCCACCGTCTCCTTCCTCGTCGCCAAGTGGGCGTACTTCAACTACTACTACATCCCGGCGGTGCTGCTCATGCTGGCGATCGCCGGCAACGAGCTTGCCGTCGACGTTCCAGAGATGATGCGCCCGCCCGCGCTCCTGCTCCGGGGCGTCGAGTGGTGGCGGGCGACAGCGCCACGCTTGCGCAGCCGCCGTGGCGTGCCCGGGACTGTGCATTCCGGTCCACAGGAAGGCGAACGAGCCGCCTGACGCGGATGGTCGCAACCGGTCCCCGAGTAGAATCGTGGTTTCGGACCAAGCGTCACCAGGTGCATCCGACGCATGAGTGCCAGCGAAGCAGCGGCCAAGAAGAACGGCCACCACCAGACCGGCGGCCTGCGCGTCAAGCGCGGCCTTGCGGAGATGCTCAAGGGCGGCGTGATCATGGACGTGGTCACCGCCGAGCAGGCACGCGTTGCCGAGGAGGCGGGCGCTGTCGCGGTCATGGCGCTGGAGCGCGTCCCGGCCGACATCCGCCGGGACGGCGGGGTCGCCCGCATGAGCGCGGTCAGCCTGGTCACCGAGATCAAGCAGTCGGTGACCATCCCGGTGATGGCCAAGGCACGCATCGGGCATTTCGTCGAGGCCCAGGTGCTCGAGTCCCTCGGCATCGACTACGTCGACGAGTCCGAGGTGCTGACCCCGGCCGACGAGGAGCACCACATCGACAAGTGGGCGTTCACGATCCCCTTCGTGTGCGGCGCGCGCGACCTCGGCGAGGCGCTGCGCCGCATCGGCGAGGGCGCCGCGATGATCCGCACCAAGGGTGAGGCGGGCACCGGCAACGTCGTCGAGGCGGTGCGCCACATGCGCGCGGTTCGCGGCGGCATCAGGCGCATCCAGGGCCTGCGCCGCGACGAGCTGATGGCCGAGGCCAAGCGTCTCCAGGCACCCTACGAGCTGGTGGTGGAGATCGCCGAGACCGGCAGCCTCCCGGTGGTCAACTTCTCCGCGGGTGGCATCGCCACCCCGGCCGACGCCGCGCTGATGATGCAGCTCGGCGCCGAGGGCAACTTCGTGGGCAGCGGCATCTTCAAGAGCGAGGACCCCTCAACTACGCGAAGGCGATCGTCGCCGCCACCACGTACTTCGACAAGCCCGAGGTGATCGCCGAGGTGAGCGCCGGCCTGGGGCCCGCGATGCGCGGCCTCGACGTCGCCGGCATGCCCCGCGAGGAGCTTCTCTCCACGCGGGGCTGGTAGCCGGGCGTGCGGTGATCCTCCAGCCGACGGGGTACACTGATCTCGTGCTCATGACGCTGCTCGGCGCCCGCGGCGAGCGGGGCCGCCACGTCGGCCGGGGACGCTGACGATCACCACTGTCGGTGTCCTTGCGCTTCAGGGCGACGTCCGCGAACACCTCGCTGCGTTTCGCCGCTGCGGCGCGGACGCCGTCCCGGTCCGGCTCGCCGCAGAGATGGAGTCCGTCGACGCTCTGGCGATCCCGGGCGGCGAGTCGACCACCATCGGCAAGCTGCTGCGCGCCTTCGACCTGGAGGACACGCTGCGCGCGTCGCCTCGCCGACGGGATGCCGACGCTGACCACGTGCGCCGGGCTCATCCTGCTCAGCCGCTCGATCAGCGACGGCCGGCCCGACCAGCTCGCCACCGGCACCCTCGACATCGATGTCCGGCGCAATGCCTGGGGCAGCCAGGTGGACTCCTTCGAAGCCGACCTGACCGTCAGCGCGCTCGGCGACCTCCCCTTCCGTGGCGTGTTCATCCGCGCGCCGCGAATCGAGGAGGTGGGTGCCGGCGTCGAGGTGATCGCGCGGCTCGCGACGAACCGGTCGCGGTGCGCCAGGGACTGCACATCGGCCTCACCTTCCACCCCGAGATGACCGGTGACGACCGCCTCCACCGCCTCTTCCTCGAGCAGGTGGAAGCAGCCCGCGCCGAGAGTGCCGCATGAACGTGCGCTCCGCGTCGTTCCGTGACCTCGCCCGCGTCGAGCAGCTCTACCGCGATGCGCTGGCCGCCGACGAGGGCGGTCCCGGGCCGCACCCGGACAGCCCGGTCCCGCAAGCCACACTGCTGCGCCTCTGGTACGCGCTCAGCAAGACGCTGTCCTCGCTGGTGCCGCTGAGTGACACCGGCGGTGTGCTGTTCGTCGCCGAGGACGACGCCGAGGGCGTGGTCGGCTTCATCCAGGCACAGAGCACCTCGACGCGGCCCTCGGTCTGGCAGATCGTCAACCTCTGTGTGGCCGCGAGCGGAGCCGGCCACTTCGCCCGCGAGCGCCTGCTGACGCACCTCTGCAACCGCGGTCTCGAGCAGGGCGTCCATCGCTTCCACGTGCGCCTGCCGCTGGATCACCCGCTGGTCGGCGTGTTCCTCGAGCACGGTTTCACCCAGTTCGCCACCGAGCAGATCCTCTTCCACGACAACCCCGAGCACATCGCCGGAGGCGATGCCAAACCGCTGCCGATCCGGCCGGCACGACGCGAGGACGCCGCCGCCATCCACCTGCTGTACCGCCGGGTCACGCCGAGTCACATCGCCGGTTTCGAGGCGCCGTCGCTCAAAGCGTGGCAGGCGTCATTCGCGCAGGGCAGCGTGGCGCGCATCGGCCGCGACGAGGTGAGGCACTTCGTCGCCGAGAGCCCCGGGGTGGTGGGCTGGGCTGCGATCAGGCCCGCCGGCGCCGGCCGCCCCAGCATCCTGTCGGTCATGTGCGAGGCGCACGACCCGGCCATCCGCGAGGGCTTCCTCGACGCCGTGCTCGCCGAGCTTCCGCCGCAGCCGGTGTCGTGCGTGCTGCGCCACTACAACTCCGAGCTGATCCGCTCCCTGCAGCACCGCGGCTTCGCCGTGTACGGAACCCAGCTGCTGCTGGTCCGCGACCTCGGCATCAAGGTGCGCATCCGTGCCGTCAACAAGCAGAGCAAGCAGGTGCTCGCCCATGCAGGTGTCTCCAGCTCCCACGTATCCGCGCCATCGCTGACAGTGCTGCATCCGCCAGAGAGGAGAGAGAGATAGTCGCCGAGATGATGCCCTACGGTTCGTCATGGCAGGAGGAGCTCAACCTCCTCATCGAAGCGTTGCCGCCACGGGTCGCCGTCGCCGCGCAGCGCGTGTCCCAGGAGCGGGGTGACCTCCTCGAGGTCGTGCTCGACCTGGGTCGCGAGCCGGAGGCGCGGTTCACCGATGGCGAGGTGATCCTCGACGCCATCCAGGTCACCCACCACGACCTCGAGTACGTCACCGAGCGCGTCGGCGACTTCGGCGACGACAACCGAGCGGGAATCGAGCGGACGCTGCACCGCATCAGCGCAATCCGCAACCGCGCGGGCACCGTCGTCGGCCTCACCTGCCGGGTGGGGCGCGCGGTCACCGGCACCATCGACATCATCAAGGACATCGTGGTCAACGGGCAGTCGATCCTCCTGCTCGGCCCGCCGGGCATCGGCAAGACGACGATGCTGCGCGAATGCGCACGCGTGCTCAGCGACGAGTGCAGCAAGCGCGTGGTCATCGTCGACACCAGCAACGAGATCGGCGGTGACGGTGACATCCCCCACGCCGGCATCGGGCGCTCACGGCGGATGCAGGTGCGCACCCCGCCGGAGCAGCACGCGGTGATGATCGAGGCGGTGGAGAACCACATGCCCCAGGTGATCGTCATCGACGAGATCGGCACCGCGCTGGAGGCGATGGCGGCGCGCACCATCGCCGAGCGCGGCGTGCAGCTGGTGGGCACGGCGCACGGCAGCAACCTCGACAACCTGCTCGTCAACCCCACCCTCAACGACCTGCTCGGCGGCATCCAGACGGTCACGCTCGAGCGACGAGGAGGCGCGCCGTCGGGGCACCCAGAAGAGCGTGCTCGAGCGCAAGGCGCCACCGACATTCGACGTGCTCATCGAGATCCAGGAGCGCGACCGTGTGGTCGTGCACATGCCGCTCGACGAGACCGTGGACGAGGCGCTGCGCGGCCGGATGAAGCCGCCGCAGCTCCGGCTTCGCGGCGAGGACGGACAGATCATCAGCCGCATCGACACCAGCGCCCCGCCCCCGGCGGCCTTCGAGCCCAGCCCGTTCGTCAACGGCGGCCGCCGGCGCAGCCGTGAGCGACCCCGCCGCCGTGGCTTCGACGTCGAGGAGTACATGGCGCAGCGCTCGCGCGAGGCATCGTGGGACGGCTCGGGTGCCACGCACTCGGGCACGCGCGCGCTGCAACCGCTCGCCGTGTTCCCGTACGGCGTCTCCCGGACGTACCTCGAGCAGTCGGTCCGCGAGCTCCAGCTGCCCGTGCGAATCCAGCACAACGTCGACGATGCGGACATGGTGCTGACGCTCAAGAACTACTACCGGCGCAAGGATTCGCCGGTGCGGTCAGCAGAGGCGACCGGGATCCCCATCCAGGTGCTGCGCAGCAACACGGTGGCGCAGATCAAGGGAGCGCTTGCGCGCGTGTACGGAGTCGAGGAGGCCGACCCGACCGAGACCGCCCTCGAGGAGGCGCTGGAGGCGGTCGAGCGGGCGCGCCAGACCACGTCCGACGTCGAGCTCGCCCCCCAGAACTCCTACGTGCGCCGGCTGCAGCACCAGCTGGTGGAGCGTCACGACATGACGGCGCGCAGCACCGGCAACGAGCCCAACCGCCGCCTCGTCATACTCGGCGCCGAGGAGTGACGAACTGTGGCACGTCCCGGATTCTTCGTCTCGTTCGAGGGTCTCGACGGGGCCGGTAAGAGCACCCAGGTGGCCGCCCTCGGCGCCGCCTTGCGCGCCGATGGGTACGACGTCATCACCGTGCGCCCCAACGACACCCCGCTCGGGGAGCTGGTCACCGGTGCGGTCCTGCAACACCAGCTCGCCGCGTCCCTCCAGCCATGGACGGAGGCGCTGCTGTTCAACGCCGGACGGGTGCAGCTGCTCGCCGAGGTGATCCTTCCCGCACTCGAGCGCGGCACCGTGGTGATCGCCGATCGCTTCACGGACTCGACGCTCGCCTACCAGGGCGGCGGCCGTGGCGTGGACGAGGATGCACTGCTCCGGCTCCATCGCGACTGCTGCGGCGACATCTGGCCGGACCTGACCGTCTACCTCGACCTCGACCACAGCGTCGCAGCCCACCGCCAGCACGCCCAGCAGCTGCCGCTCGACCGCATCGAGGGGGCGCCCGACGACTTCCACGGCCGCGTCCACGCGGCGTTCGACCGCCTCGCCGCCGAGGAGCCGGGGAGGATCACCGCCGCCCAATGGCATGAGGACGAAACCCTGGCTTCGGCTTACTCTTCGGGGAACACCGGAGCGAGAGCGCTTGCTGGGTATTGATCTCTAAACCCAATCTTCATCTAGTTCAACTGTCCCGCTGGCGCCGTACAGTCGCAGACGATTTCCGTAAATGACAAGAAAAGAGCCGTACTCTGGAGGAATATGAGTGAACAAGTCAGCAAGAAGAGATTTGAGAAGCATCTCCGCATTGGCATTCGATTCGATGGCGACCGAATCGTCCTCTTAGACGGAAGCCCCCTGCCGGCGCTGTCAAAGAACGCCGTTGCGGAGTTGATCGTGGCTCCAGAGGCCATTCTCGATTCTGTCGTTCGTGCCCGCTTTCTTGAAGGCAGAGCCATCCAGATTCTGGAAAGGGATTCCCATGTGTTTTTTGGTGTAAGCCCGACGATGGTTGGCAGCCTAAGAGCAGATGGGCTTTTGAGCTCCCTTGTCCTAGAAATCAATTCTGATTATTGGTTTGTCGAAGGTAAGCTTGAGGCTCCTCTGATGCTCCAGGTGCAGGGGATCCGGAGGCAAGATTATCTTCCTGTTCATGCACAATCCCTTCCCTGAATGCGACGGCCGATAGCCTCAATCACGCATTCAGCCTTATTTCCGTGGCATTCGAAACCAAACGAAGATCACACTCTGGAAATGTATTCGAACGCGTCCACACACAAGTCACCGAGGGTAAATGGCAGACTCTCGACGAGATCAGGATCGCCGCAATCGCGAAATTGCAGGCGAACGCGACGAATACCGCGCTGCTCCCGACAAGTGAGACCGTGACTTCGTAGCAACTTAGAGATTTTCCTTGAAGCATTTAACCTTTGCGTTTTGGAGACCACATGGTCACGTTCGATTCTACAAAGACTGAACTTCGTAAACTCTTGGATGAAATTGTCGAGGGCGAGATTCAACTGCCTGACTTCCAGAGAGGGTGGGTGTGGGACGACGAGCACATCCGCTCTCTGCTCGTGAGTATCGCCAGATCGTTTCCCATTGGAGCGGTGATGCTCCTTGAACTGGCGGCAACGTTCGGTTTCAAATTCGTCCGGTTGAAGGCGTCACTTTGCCAAACGACGCCGAGGCTGAACGATTGATTCTGGACGGCCAACAGCGGCTCACTTCTCTGACTCAGGTTCTGCGGCTGTCTGCGCCGGTTACAACTCGCGACGAAAAGAAGCGCGACGTCAAGCTGCACTATTACTTCAACATTGAGAAAGCGCTTGCGAATCCCACGGCGCTGGACGATGCAGTGGTGACCGTCGGTGGGGGACCGCAAACGTTCGGTCAACTTCGGCCGGGACGTCGATCTTGATTTAAGCAGTCCCGATAAAGAATACGCATCGTTCTACTTTCCCTGCAGCCAGATTCTCAAGTCTGACCCTTGGGAAATGGGCTTGAATAAGGCCTTTCCAGATCGATTTCCCGAAGTACATGGAATTCCGCGAAGTGATACTTGCCTCATTCCGTTCCTATCAGGTTCCCGTTATCGAGTTGAAAAAAGGTACATCGAAGGAGGCTGTGTGCCTCGTTTTTGAGAAGGTGAATACCGGTGGTGTCCAGCTGTCAGTTTTCGAACTGGTCACTGCTACCTATGCGGCCGACAACTTCAATCTTCGTCGGGACTGGTACGGCGAAGGAACAATCAAAGGCCGGCACGCCGCATTGGCTGGCAAAGCACTATTAAAGGACACCGCGGCGACAGACTTTCTACAGGGCATAAGCCTCTTGGACACGTACGAACGTCAGCAGGTCGATTTGAAGGCTGGCAAGACATTCAAGGAGGTAACAGGAGTCAGCGCCAAACGAGAAACCATCCTTTCAATGCCCCTGAATTCCTATAAAAAATGGGCCGACAAATTAATAAAAGGCTTCCTTGACGCCGACAAATTCTTGCATCAGTTAGGCTTCTATCACCGAAGTTCTTGCCCTACCGTGCGCAACTGATTCCACTCGCCGTGGTGATGACGCACATTGGGGACCGTTGGCTTGAACCCCAGGTCCAGATGAAATTGGCACGATGGTATTGGTGCGGAGTCTTTGGGGAATTGTATGGAAGCGCCTCAGAGACGCGAATTGCGCTTGACCTGCAAGACCTTCTCAAATGGATAAATCAACAGGACGCTGCCGAGCCGGCTACTGTGATTGCGGCGGGTTTTCAGTCATCCCGCTTGGACACTTTGCGAGCAGAACGTCGGCTGCATACAGAGGCCTATACGTCTTGCTTCAGGAACAAGGCGCAAGAGATTTCTCTGGAAGGCAGGTTGATCGCATTGATCGGAACGAAGAAAAGATCGACATTCACCACATTTTTCCCCGCAAATGGTGTGAAGATCAGGTTCCTCCATTACGCCGAAATTTACGATTCAATCGTCAACAAGACCGCAATCTCATACAAAGCGAATCGTAAGATCGGCGGAAAGCACCCTCGAGTACCGAAGCAGATTGAAACTGATAAGGCTGTTCAGCTGCAGCCATCGGCAATGGATGAGATCTTAAAACGCATTGCATCTCTCCAGAGTTTCTACGAACGGATGATTTCAAAGGATTTATGATGCTCGCAAGGCCACGCTCCTCAGCCTAGTGGAGAAGGCTATGGGGAAGGTCGCAGTTGCATTAGGTGAGGCGCCTTCTGAAGATGATTCGACGGACGAAGACGAGGAGTAATTACCCGTTGCAAGCACTTGGTGGTCAAAGAAAGGAAAGTGCCATGGTCGGAGCAAATGCCATTACACATAAGACGGGAACGAAGAGCATTCTCGATCTAAGGAATCTCTACGATCATGGCCACCTGAATCTGGAGCCTGGGTTCCAGCGTCAATCCGTTTGGAAGCCAGCCGACCGAGCTCTGCTGATCGATAGCCTGCTTCGCAACTTTCCCTTGCCGGCGATTTTTCTCTACAAGCGCGAGGACAAAGGGGAACTGATCTTCGACGTAATCGACGGGAAGCAGAGACTTGAATCCATCTTCATGTTTACCGGAGCCATGCGGGGGCGTTTCAGCGCGCGTGCCCATCTGTCCGGTGCGGAATCCGAAGAGGTGGTCAATTGGGCATTGCTGAAGCGGAGAGGTCTGCATCACCTGATTACGGGCTATGAACTTCCAGTGATCGAGGTTGACGGGGAGTTCGGCGACATCATCAAGCTCTTTATCCGCATCAATTCGACTGGCAAAGCGCTCACCGGCCAGGAGAAACGAAATGCAAAGTACTACAACAGTCCCTTTCTCAAAGAGGCTGCTCGCCTTGCCAACCGCTTCGAGCGTTACTTTATCGAGAACAAGATCTTCAGCCCTGGTCAACTGAGCCGAATGAAGCACGTTGAATTCATGTGTGAACTGATGCTTTCACTGGCTCAAGGAGACGTACTCAACAAGAAGACAGCTCTGGACCGGGTAATGGATGTAAAGTCCTTTGACGGACGCCAATTGCGCAAGGCTTCGCGAATGGCAACGACCGTCCTGAACCGCGTCGGGCGTATGTTTCCCCGACTCAAGACGACCCGCTTCCGGCAGGTAACGGATTTCTACACTTTGGCGGTGCTGATTGGGAAGTTCGAACAGGAAGGGCTGATCCTGACAGACCGGCGCAGGAACAGCATCGCCTGGGCCATGTTGCAGACATTTTCGAGCAAGGTCGATGAAGTGCGCGAGCTGCAGCGGAAAGCAAAAGGAGCGAAATCCGACCAGGAACTTTATCGCGATTACCTTCTGACTGTGTCGCAAATGACGGATGACGTTGCCCAGAGACGTAAACGTGAGAAGACTCTGCGCGGAATTCTCGGCAGCCTGTTCGCGCGGAAGGATGCGCAGCGTGGTTTCACGCCAGAGCAACGCCGGATCCTTTGGAACACGACAGCCAACCGAGTGTGCGCAACCTGTGGATGCAAACTGACATGGGAGGATTTCACGATAGATCACGTTGATCCGCATAGTAAAGGCGGGCGAAGCCGCCTCGACAATGCTGCACTCATGTGCCGCAAACACAACTCCCAAAAGGGCAATCGTCGACGGAAATTGCATGGCTGATGCCGGACGAACGTGCGATGGTCGGGGCAAACAACAGCCTTCAGAGCCATTAGCAGTTTTCCTCATCTAGGACCAATGGCCTCTCCTCGACAAATGGTACTTCCATAAGATCTTTGGCTAAACGGTAGACGTGAGATGACAATGAAGCTCGTGGCGGATGCAAATGTTTGGTACGACATCGCAAGCGGGAGAATCGACCCGGAACAATTCAAACGCCATGATGGCGGGTTGTACGCTACTCCCACTTCATTGTTGGAGATTGCGTCCGGGATCAATGAGCGGTTACTCCATGATAGAAAGGGGGCGGCTTCAGCACCCCTGAATTACGCTACGGGTGTACTGGAAGACACCGAAACCCATCTTGCTGAATTATGGGGAACGAATATTCCCCGTGAGCAGATCACGTGGATTGAGGGATTCAAGTCAATATCACTAGCGACATCAGTCGAGAAGCTTGAAAGTGGGATTGCCGATTACGCATCCCGGACTTTCGACGCGTGGGTGTGAGCACACTTCATGACTGGAGGACGATGCACTGGAGAGGCTTTCCAGGATGAGGTTGTGACGGCGTTGGACGGGTGGATTCCTGGCTACCGGGAGGCTCGCGCCAACGGGAAGTACATACGCCTTGCCAAACAGAACAGAGCCGCCTTCCAAGAGGCAATGCGTTCCAGAGAGGTAAAGGGAATGCTCGCTTTGGCAACATATGCTCGGGTTTCCTTGGCCGGTACTGATTTACCAAATCCGTCAGACGTTCAAATCGCAGGCGCTGAGCGGCTGTTGGCTCCGTACATCGACGCTTACAGCGAATACATCATCCGCTGTGCGATGGATTACGCACCACAGGAGAACGACTTCGGGGACTGCGAGAGCTTCATTTACCTGCAGCCTAAGACCGCTCTCGTTACAAGTGACGACCGATGGATAAAGATCGGTCAGTGGATGCCCGGATCAGATCATCGTTCCAGAGGTCGAGTGAAGGATTTCGAGCGCACAAGTACCGACTTCAGTGTCGGGGTAATACGCGATTCGGCGATGATGGAGGGCAAAGATGGGTCCGATTCTGACTTTCGACAAGTCTTTTCTGGAGATGCTCAACCCGAGCGAGGTGGATGAATTGGATCTCCAGTTCAAGCTCTTCATGACTCCGATTCTTATATCCGAGATCCTGGCAGACCTCAAACATCCGGCTCCGCGACAAGGCAAGCTTCCCGCGGACCTCGTCAGGGCATTGGCGCGAAAGCTCGTCAGCAATCACGGAGTTATCCAGATGCATTTCCGTTCGCTTGGATTAGGGGAGATCAGCGGTGGGCTTGCGTTCCCTGTGACGATGGAGGGGCAGGTGATCGTAGACGGCGCCGCTTCAAACGTGATGCAGACGAAGGACGGTCAGGGCACCATCTACGACGGCCGACAGGATTGGGAAATGTGGAATGCATGGGCGAACGGTGATTTCACGCAGACCGACGAATATATCGCCTCTCGCTGGCGAGACAATCAGCGCAGATAGACCTCGACGCGATCACGGCCCAGTGGACGGACTTCTCCATGCGGTACCTAACCAAGGCGAGGACCATTTCTGACGTTATCGAGCGAGTTGACGAGTGGATTTCCAGACCAGAAGAACAAGCAGCTCTCCTTGAGATGGCCTTTCTCTTCCTTGACGCTCCGCCACCGGCTCGTGTCCTCGGTATTCAGACTGCTTCAGGCTGGACTAATGCCTGACGTTCGGTCATGGTCCCCGTATTCGACATCCATAGCCCGTCTTGGAATCATCTTTTGTTGCTGTCTCACATTGAAGTTCATCACTTCTCGGCCAACCAATGTCCTTGATTTGCAGTATCTCTTTTATGCACCATTCGGGATGGTGTTTGTCTCCCATGATCGACTGCATCGCGATCTGTGGCCCGCAACAACAACAGACGCTACTTTCGTGTGGGGAGCTGAACTGAAAGCTGATCTCCAACGGTATGTCCAGGCGCGTGAGGCTGCCTCCACAGCGCGAGGGTGCGGTGAAAAGCCCCCCTGCTATGCGGCCAGCTTCACGCCCGAGGAATCAGTGATTGCCAGATTGCGCGCGAAGTATCTTAAGCCGCCCTCTTCGCAAAGAAAATCCGGACCTACTGGCGATTTTGAGTTGCTTCCGGAGGATGTGAAACGGCAATTCCGCGAAGCAATGGAACTACTCGACGAGCGGGATGTGCAACGCGGGTTAAAGGCGCGTTTTGGAACCGAACCCGCCGACTAGCTGTGGAGATTGAGAGTATTTCCGTCGCTATCGCTCTAGCGAAATGCCTCGTCCAGTCGGAAGGTCAACGCCAACGCCTCGCTCCATCCGGCCTTCACAAAAAGATCCAGCATGTGACCTACGGAAGCGGCGCTACTCTTTAACGTGTCTTTGTGGTCAGCGAGGGCACGGTCGACCAGTTTGACCGCCTCGTCCCGGGCGGACGCATCCAGTTCAAACCCAAAGATGGACCCACCCGCACACACAGCTGAAGCAAACCGAAGAACATTGACAGGATCAATGTCGAGGATGCCATTCATGAGCTGTAGAAGATAGTAGGCCGTTTGGGGTGTCAGCGGCACCGGAATTCGTCGCCAGCATTGCCAAGCAACTGTTCCAACAGTGGTTTCACTTCCAAGTAGTGCTTCGTCCGCTCGCCCTCGTCTAGAACATCATCCCCGGCGACTCCGTGAGACGGCAGGCCAAACGAAAAGACGATGCGTGATCCGGCTGAATCTAATATGTCCAGGAACTTCCTGTTTGTCTCAGAATCATTATTGAGCTCCTTACGGTTGATCAGCGCGTGGCGAGCGGGCTCGAACAAAAGCCCAACCATCTCTCGCGCATGCGAGCGTTGTACTTCATCTGCAGTCTTTTTTGGATCAAGGTAGTGCGATGCCGTGAAGATCGCATCTGAAATCTCGTTTGAATAAACTGATGGATTTGTCGGCCATCTGCTGCAACATGGTTTTAGCGCGCCCCGTACCTTGAACAGCGTAAAGCCCCACTGGGATGTTCACGAGTGCTCGCCTCATTTCGGAGCGCTGCGTTCAGGTAAGCCACGAGCAACTGCTTCCTCGACCACCTGCATGGCCCATTCCGGCTCAAGGCCGGCGACCGCTGGCAAAGAACCCAGTAGTCCAATCATGACTCCGCTTGTGGATTCGGCCTCAATCATCGCCGAAAGCGTTGTCCAGAACTGGTCCTTCAGACCACGCTTGTAGAGGCTGGTCAAATATCTAGCGACCTGGAACGTACTGCTGGAACCTCGTCGGTCGACGCCCTCAAGAATGCAGAGACGATCTCATCGTCGCCATAGTAATTCCAAATCAGGTGTGCAAGCGCTTGGATTGCTTCGATCCTCGGGCTTGGGCTTCCCCAACCGGGGTGATCGAAGCGAAGATGATATTTCGGGTCAAAGACGGGTTCGGGATCTTTACTGCCCTCCACCGCATACTCCCGACATAGCTGGATCAGGGCCGAGTCAGCCCCAAGGGTGCTATTTCTACAAATAACATTCACCGCAGCATAAAGGACTCCACGACCGTTCTCGGCGACCTGTTCTGAGACCCCCTTCACCTTGACCAATTCGTGCAACTCGCGGAGGAACGCCTCAGCTGATACGCAATCCGCATCACTGGGAATCGAATTGAGATGGCGGGCCTCAAACTCGCGCACTTTGTCTGTCAGGGCAATGACCTTGGCATTGGATTCGGTTTCTGGATCAATGCCGGCGCGGCGATACTCATCCGTGAGATTGAACGGAACAGCGCCACCGGACATCTGAAAGAATGGCTTGTTCTCTCTCTTGTTCTTCACCCCTGAAAGAGCCAGCGCTCTCAGCAATTGAGTATTCGTGATCGCTTCTCTAGGCATACAACCCAGAAGCCGCTGCTGGATATTGGACGCCTTTTCATAGCGCCGCACGAACTTGGTCTCGACACGAGAAGAATCGCACGCTGTATCTTCTCAGAGTCGGGTGGGGAGACGAGCTCTTTCTCGTACGCGGCTTTGAGGACTTCTCCAACCTCGACCGTGACCTCGGGTGCAGAAATGAACTTCGGAGCGAAGAGAAGTTGCTTCACCATCTGATAAAGCTTCGCAGGGTGCAGTTTCGTCCTGAACATCAATCGCTTCCACGAAATGCCCAGGGACGCAAATTTGATAACCTCCGCGATCATCTCCGCTCGAAGCTCATCGGACGCGTCGCAGGCAAATTGGAGTGCCGAGTCCAACAACGAGAGGCTTGTCAAGTCACGGCTGCCAACCCCATCCCATATTTCGCTGTAGTCGGCCTGGTACGTGACCGTCCGCCCGCGAAGCTTGAAACGTACCTTTTCCAATTGCCGGTCGAATTCTTCCTTTCTTGCGCGAGGGACTTCAAGCTCAGTGGCCTGGATTGCTACCCTTGCGGCTCTAACCCCATCAACTTCCAAGAAGAGCCCAAATCGAGAAGTGAGCCCGTAGAGGGACGACGAATAGTCCTGCTTACGAGTACTTCTGAAGGACATGATGATGCCGCCGCCCATGCTGGTCGACTCTTCAGACTCCTCTGAGAAGGAATAGAGTTGTAGGCAAATCTTTTCGGCCAACGCGGGGCTTTTCCTGATAATGGCCGGCAAGATGTTCGTGAGCCAAAATCCTTCGTTCGAAGCTGATTGTGGCGAACCGATGCGGTCCGAGATGGCAAGAACCGCTCTTTCGCTGGCCATCGGGTCAGAGTCGAATGTGTCGGCGATGATCGGTAGAATGCGACCGGTCGCTACTGAGGACAGATTCAAAGCTTGCCGCTCGCTTAGTCCCGGTGGGGGTTCGATCTCCCAAAACAAAATGTTCCGAGCTAACTCCCCAATAAGTGAACGGTCGACTTGCGACATAGTGACGTGAGCTGTGGTCAGAGCCGTCAAGATCTCGTTGATCCATTCGATTTGGAGCCCCGCAGATAACCTCAACATCCATTGCAGCCAAAGCATGCGTCGTCTGTCGTCTAGAACCCGCACGGCCAGAGCCGCTCTCAGAAGCAAGCTGATGAAGTCTATGAATGCAGATCCGAGATGCATCCGGAGTTGGGGGTCGAGTTCCTCGGCCGTCATTGCCGCCTCGCTTACAACGACGGCCGGGACAACCCTCATGCGTTCAGGGAGGTCTGTTGAAGAGATAAGTTGATTGCGATCTTCCAAAATGTTTCGCGATCGAACGCCCAAAGACGGTGAAAAAACAGCGTCAGGGAGGGCCTGAAGAATAATGACCTCGCCGGATCCTCTCGTACGAACTCAATAAGTCGGTACTCATCTAGCAGCAGGCGAGAGATGGCGTAGTCAAAGAGGATATTGTGGCTATACGCCAGCCTCCCGGTTGTACTCTTGCGGAGCACCTCCGTGCTCTTGAGTGAGTGCAAAAAAAACCTGCTGGTAGCCTGGTTCCGCAATTTCCGACTCCGGAACAGACAAGGTCTTCGTATCGACCATTCTCTGTGTGAAAGTGGTGAGCAGCTTTTCTCGGAGGCTCCCTTCTACGGGGCTCAGGACACGATAGCGCCAATAACTCTCTAGGAGCTGTACCTGCGACTGCACTGTGCGGAGTTCGGCGAGCGAAATGCCATCGCTTAGTAAGGCGAATGCCAGGTGCAGGTTGAATGGATTCCGCAGTAGATTGAAGAGCGGCTCAGACCTATTCTCAAGAAGCGTCACCAAATGGGGCTTTGCCGCGAGGACTCCAGCAATTCGAGATCCGTCAACTCGCCGA
Organism: Candidatus Dormiibacterota bacterium; assembly: GCA_963717185.1. Lineage (GTDB taxonomy): Bacteria > Chloroflexota > Dormibacteria > Aeolococcales > Aeolococcaceae > Aeolococcus. The sequence goes on from CAVQVY010000005.1 coordinate 69,547, forward strand.
TCACGGACCGCTGCATACCCCGGCCACTCCCAGAATAGCGAGTTTGCAGTCGCTGCAGTTCAGGCGATTCCTGCAAGTCAAACGTGCGCACAGACGCAATGATCGCAGCGTTAGGAGCCTGCTCGGTCACTTCGCGGATTAATTCACGAAATGCCCGTTGCGACGCCTCACCGCGCAACGCGTCAAGACCGTCGATGATAGGACGGGGTCCGGCAGGGCCGCTAACAGTTTCGGAAGGGGCTTGGTGAAATTCAGAGAATCGTATATTTGTTGGAGGTTTGATACTTGGAAGTCTTCCGCAGCGAGAGTCATCACCCGCCGGGATTCCTTCTTGAATCGCCTGACGAGTGGGCGAGCACCCCAACTCTTTCCAAAGCCCGGCGCACGCGACACCATGACCGATCCGCGCCGAGTCAATTCAACCAGTTCTTCTACTAGGCGGGGGCGGGGAATTTCAATCATTCTCATAATTCTTCGACCCTCCGTAAGAATCCGTCACTCAGATCTTCCATTCGCTGGATATCCTCAAATTGGAACGACGTCCGCGAGAGGTTCCACGGGTCTGAGTACTGGCGGAATCGCCTGATTGCACGCCTCGGCGAGTTCCCGCATCAGTTCGGGAAACTCGGCATGGGGATTATCGTCGTCGCGGACGTTGTAAAAGACAGCATCTGTGAGGTAGCGATCCGACAGGTATCTGGCGCATGGCTCGGTCATTGTTCGCCTGATCGTCGTTGGCTCCCAGCCCAATGATCGCAAAATGATAGAGAACGGCTCGATTGTCGAGTTGCGCTTTCACGAGGCGTGCACATCTGTAAAAGATCTGCGTCACATCGTTGTCGGTAAACCCGAAGCCGGTAAACAGCAGGCTCTTTGAGAGCACTAGGTTCTTAAAGTGATGGAGGAACAAGGCTCCGTCTGAGTACAGTCTTTGGTAGCCCTGTTCAGTCAGAGCTATCGTCGCGAGCGGGTCGTTAAACTGTCCATGAAGATGAAAAAGTGTCTTCGGACATGCCTCATAGTCCATTTCTCGAAAAAACCCGGCCAGCGCTTCGTTGCTGGAGCTCGAAAGCGATCGGAACTGCACATCTGCGGCGGTGTGGGCGTCTTCACAGGATAGGTCAAAATTCAGCGTAACAATGTGTCGCAAGGGCAAGAGCGCGAAGTGCAACAGGACATTGGGCGGTACTCGTCCATTTGGACCGAATTCGCGCGCGATGAACGCTGAGAATTCTGCTTCACCGAGTACCTGTCCGAGGCGTTGAGCACAGAAGAGTAAGTCAATGTTCTGGGCTATGAGATCGGCCCCTCGTCGGGTGTCTCCAGTCACCGCCGTCACGAGATCTGCCAGGCGCTGAAGTGCGCCGCGCCAAAGGGGATTCCAGCCCCAGCTGACAGCCCAGCCCCCGTCATACCGATCAGACGACGCTCTTGAAGGGCCGCGATCAGACGAGCTTTGGCTTCCGAGTTTGCCCCTTGTTCGTGGATAGGCAAGGTAGAAAATCCGCACGGAGACTGCAAACATTATAAAGTTGCGTGCCTCGCAACCGAGTTGAGTTCTGGTTCACGATCCTACAATAAGAACTTGCTGCTCCCGGCGTCTTGCGGATGACAGTTCGAACCTTGCAATCGTGAGATAGCTTGGCAGAATTCGAGGTGAACGCTTGATCGCGGAGAGCGAACTCCACTGACAAAAATTGCGGCGAGCGGGTTATGTCATTCGCTGATTTGTTTTCCTGAACCCTCGATTGACTATCCCGTGAGCGAGATCTACCGATTCGTCGATAGCGTGACTCTTCGGAAGAACGCGGACTTTAACTTGCTTTTCCCGCGATAGTCGCAGACATGCCGGTCCATGCCCGGTCATGGACCGAAACTTTTGCTCTGCGAGAGGGGAAGTGGACACCAAAACTCGCTCTCATCTGATAGACTTGATCTTGTCGTTGCGGTGGTGATTTGGTGTCCACCTTGGTGTCCACGTGGTGTCCACCGAGACCCAAAATTGAGTCCACAGCAGCGAAATGGTAGAAAAGAGCGAAAATAGCGAAAGCTGCGAACCGCTTGATTCTATGTGACATATAACCAAGTTGTTGAAAAACAATCTGGGGACGTAGCTCAGTTGGTCAGAGCGCTGCCCTGTCACGGCAGAGGTCGCGGGTTCGAGCCCCGTCGTCCCCGCCATCAAACTCTCAATGAACACGATGGCTCCCTGGACGAAATCACCAGGGTTCGCTGCTGCTCGGCTCCGCTGGTCTATAATCGCTGTTCTTCGATACTCTCCCTGCACCTGGCCCGGAGCTATTCTCGACTGAGGACTCCCATGAGCCCGCGCGCTCCAATCCGCAATTCCCCAAAACAAAAGGACGCGGCTGTGAACGAAGAAACACAGGCCGCGAGCGCGCAGAAACGTGGGCGAGCGCCGTTTCCGGTGGTCGGGATTGGCGCATCCGCCGGCGGCCTGGAGGCCCTCACCACACTGGTGAAGGCCCTGTCGAACGATTTGGGCATGGCGTACATCATCGTGCCGCACCTCGATCCTCACCGGGAGAGCGCCTTTAGCCAGATCCTCGAACGGCATACGCAGATGCCGGTGCGCCAGATCGAACAGGGCATGGCGATTGAGCCGAACCACGTCTACGTCATTCCGCCCAACTGCAATCTCACGATTACCGATTCCAGGCTGCACATCACCGATCTGAATCAGCCACGCATCAACAATGCGACCATCGACCTCTTCTTTCGGTCCCTGGCAGAAAGCCAGGGCAGCAATGCCATCGGGGTCGTGCTGTCAGGGAGCGGATCGGATGGAACGGCGGGGTTGACTGCCATCAAAGGAGAGGGCGGCATCACCTTCGCGCAGGACATCCACTCCGCCAAATATGACAGCATGCCGGCCAGCGCCGCCGCCGCGGGATGCGTCGATTTCGTGCTGGCGCCGGAGGAGATCGCGCGGGAATTCGCCCAGATTCGCCAGCATCCCTATGTTGCGGGAGCGCGCATGGAGGCGGGCGAAGGCCAGGCAGCCGATGCCAACATGGCGGAGATTTTCCGGCTGCTGCGCCGGGCGACCAAGGTCGATTTCTCCGAATATAAACGGCCCACCATCGAGAGGCGCATCCACAGACGGATGGTGCTGCACAAGACCGACCAGCTGTCGGAATACGTCGACCTGTTGAACCGCGATCGCAGGGAGATCCAGGCGCTCCATCAGGATCTTCTGATCAACGTCACCAGCTTTTTTCGCAATCCGGAGGCTTTCGAAGCGCTGAAGCACCTCGTTTATCCCGCTCTGCTCCAGGCCCGCAGCTCGTCGAGCCCAGCCATTCGCATTTGGGTGCCTGGCTGTTCCACAGGAGAGGAGGCGTATTCTCATGCCATTTCTCTGATGGAGTTTCTTGGCGAAGAGCGCACCGAGGTCCCGATTCAGATCTTTGGCACCGATCTCAGTGAAGTATCGATCCAGCGTGCGCGTGCTGGCTATTTCAAGGGGACCATTGAAGCCGATGTCGAACCGCTGCGGTTGCGGCGCTTCTTTCACGGGAGCGAAGGAGGATACCAGATCAGCAAAACCATCCGCGACATGTGCATCTTCTCCACCCAGAATATCTTCAGTGACCCGCCTTTCTCGCGTATGGATCTGGTGAGCTGCCGCAACGTGATGATCTATCTCAGCCAGGCGCTGCAGAAACGAGTGATTCCGGTTTTTCACTACGCCCTCAATCCCACCGGGTTCCTGATGATGGGCAACACGGAAGGACTGCTGGGGGCAGGATCCGAGCTATTCGAAATGGTGGAAAAGAAACAGAAGATCTATCGCAAGAGACTCGTAGCCACCCCCGCAACCTTCGGGTTTTCGATCGGGCCGCAAGTACTGGAGACGGCCGCCACCCAATCCCCCACCTCTGGCCTCAAACAACCGGATGCTCTTCGCGCGCCGATTGAGATCCAGCGTGAAGCCGATCGATTGCTTCTCACCCGATATGCTCCAGCCGCCGTGGTGGTGAACGAGCACCTCGAGATCCTGCAGAGCCGCGGACGTACGGGTCCCTTCCTCGAGCTTGCGCCCGGCAAAGCCAGTCTCAACCTCCTCAAGATGGCTCGCCCCGGCCTGCTGTTCGAATTGCAGAATGCCGTGGAGGAAGCGCGAAAAGCCGGCGCGGAAGTGGAGCGCCGGACTGTGCCGGTCGAAACCGAATCCGGCCTGCGTGAGACGACCCTGCGTGTGATTCCCTTCCGCACTCCGATGCAGGATCAGAACAACTTCCTGATCATATTCGAAGCTGAAATACAGGACGCCGGGCGTACTCCGGGGCCGAATCCTGCACTGCCGGACCATACAGAATCGCCCGACAGGGAGCGGCAGATTGCGCAGCTGAAGCAGGAACTGAGCGCCACGAAAGAATACTTGCAGTCGATTATCGAGACTCAGGAGGCCACCAACGAGGAGTTGCAGTCGGCCAACGAGGAGATCCAGTCCGGCAACGAGGAACTGCAAAGCACCAACGAAGAACTGCAGACCTCAAAGGAAGAACTCGAATCGGCCAATGAAGAACTGCATACCGTTAATGAGGAGATGCAGCACCGGAACGATCTGCTGAGCCAGCTCAATAACGACCTGACAAATCTGCTCAACAGCATCAATCTCGCAATGGTGATGGTGGGGGCGGATCTGAGTGTCCGTCGCTTCACTCCCCAGGCCACGACCATGCTGGGACTGATCGCTTCCGATCTTGGCAGACCGATCCCGCGGCTCAAGCTAAGGATCGATGCGGCACAACTGGAAGAGATGATGCTGGAGGTGATCCGTGAGGTACAACCCCGCCAGGCGCAGGTGGAGGACCAGGAGGGGAAGTTGCTCGTGCTCCGCGTCACGCCTTATCGGACGCTCGATAATCACATTGAGGGCGTGGTGCTGACGATTCTTGACCGGACCGCGTTCGAGGGTCTCTCAGCCGCCAAGCCGGGGGCTTCGGTGTCCGGCAAAGAGGAAAAAAAGCCGGCCAACCGTCGGAAGTAAGCCCCGCACGGTTGGCGCCGTGCTTCCGCGCTGCACGTTTACTCCATTTCACTGGCAATGGACAACCCGCGCAGGAGATGGAGCCTTTGGGCTTTGACACGCACGGACCGCGCACCGTTTCTCGCCACTTTTTGGGCGTGTTCATACAGTAATAACGAGGATTCCCGGCAAAACAAACCCCGATTTCATAGTGTGCGTCCAACCAGATATCTGGATCGCCGAAGACACGGCAGCCACAAGAGGGATGAATGGACGCATCGGATATTCTCGTCGAACGCCTGATCGCATGGGGTGTTGACACAATCTTTGGCCTGCCGGGCGACGGCATCAACGGTGTATTTGAAGCGTTGCGCAAGCAGAAGGACCGCATTCGCTTCATTCATGTCCGTCATGAAGAAGCCGCGGCTTTCATGGCCTGCGCTTACGCCAAATTTACCGGCCGCCTGGGTGTCTGCATTGCCACCTCCGGACCCGGCGGTATCCACCTGCTGAATGGCCTTTACGACGCGAAGATGGATGGAAAGCCCGTGCTGGCCATTACCGGCATGCAGCACTCTGACCTGATCGGCACTTTCACGCAGCAGGATGTGGCGCTGGACAAGCTTTTCATGGACGTGACCTGTTACAACGAGCGCGTGATGAGCGGAGCGCACATGGAAAGCGTGGCCGATCTGGCCATCCGCACGGCCCTGGAAAGGCGCGGCGTCGCACATATCACCATCCCGGTCGACGTACAGGTGCAGTCGGTAAAGAAGGGCCGATCTGAACGCAATCCTCCGCACCACACCGCTGCTACCACCGCGTCTGCCGAGCATATGCCTTCGCGGGTGGACCTCGACCATGCCGCGGATATCCTGAACCGCGGCCGCAAGATTGCCATTCTCGCCGGGCAGGGAGCGCTGCAGGCCACCGACGAGCTGGAACAGGTGGCGGAGCTGCTTGGAGCACCCGTCATCAAGGCTCTTCTCGGAAAGGCAGCCGTTCCCGACGATAGTCCCTACACAACCGGGCGGCATTGGTCTGCTGGGCACCGAACCGTCGCAGGAAGCACTGGAGGACTGCGACACGTTGTTCATCGTCGGGTCATCGTTCCCTTACGTTGAATTTCTGCCCGCGCCAGGCTCGGTCAAGTGCGTGCAGATCGATATCGATCCGCAACGGATCTCGCTGCGCTACCCCGCCGACGTAGGCCTGGTGGGGAGCAGCCACACCTGTCTTCGCGCCCTCATGCCGCTGCTCAAGTCCCACTCCAGAGGTTTTCTCAAAAAGGCGCAGCGGGCGAAGCAGGACTGGGAAAAACTAATGGAGGAACGCGGCACGTTGCCCGATAAGCCGATGAAGCCCCAGGTGATCGGCTGGGAACTGGGCAAGCGCATTCCCACCAATGCCATTGTCACGTCGGACTCCGGAACCATTACCACCTGGTGGGCGCGCTACGTTCCTGCGCGGCGCGGCCAGATGCACAGCTGCTCCGGGAACCTGGCCACCATGGCCTGCGGTTTGCCTTATGCCATTGCGGCAGCCGTGGCGTACCCCGACCGGCCGGTTTATTGCATCATCGGCGACGGCGGCCTGAGTATGCTGCTCGGCGAACTGATCACGATCGCTGCTTACAAGCTCAACATCAAGATCATCGTGATCAAGAACAACACGCTGGGCCAGATCAAGTGGGAGCAGATGGTCTTCCTCGGCAATCCGGAATACGCATGCGATCTGTATCCGGCTGACTTTGTCACCATTGCGCGAGGCGCGGGAATCCATGCCATTCGCATCGAAGATCCCGCCGCATGTGGAGCACAACTGGATCAGGTGGTGACACAGCGATGGACCGATCCTGATCGAGGCTGTGGTCGATCCCTTCACGCCCCCGATGCCGGCGAGAGTGAAAGCCAGCCAGGGCATCAAGCTGGCAGAGGCGCTGATGCAGAGGCGAGCCCAACCGGATGAAAATTGCTTTGACGACTGCGCATGACCGTGTGCGAGAACTGGTTTAACCATTGCCGGGGAAAGCGCTGACAAAGAGACCGGGAACGCGGATCGAGAAAGTGGTCGTATCGGCCTACACCATTCCGACGGATGCACCGGAAGGCGACGGCACGCTGAGCTGGAATTCGACCACGCTGATTTTGGCGGAACTCCACTGCGGCGGGACGACCGGCATTGGGTACTCCTACGGCAATCATGCAGTGGCGATCCTCGCTCGTCATCTGGCGGATCAGTGTCTTGTGCACGCGCAGGCACTCGACATCCCAAAGCTGCATGCCTCCATGCTCCGGCAGGTCCGGAACGACGGCAACATCGGCATCGGAGCGATGGCCATCTCGGCGCTGGATATCGCTCTATGGGACCTGAAGGCGAAACTTCTTGGCTGCAGTGTCGTGGATCTTCTGGGCGAAGCCGCGACCAGCGTAGCGGCGTATGGCAGCGGCGGATTCACTTCTTATTCCGACAAGCAGCTTGCGAAGCAACTGTCCGGCTGGGTTGAGGACGGCATACGCAGCGTGAAGATGAAGATTGGCACCGAGCCCGGTCGCGATCCGCAACGGGTGCGTGCAGCACGGAAGGCCATCGGTGCGGACGCAGCGCTCTTTGTCGATGCAAACGGAGCGTATACCGCCAAACAGGCGATCGCGCTGGCGGAGCGGTTCGCCGAGAGCGGCGTCACCTGGTTTGAGGAGCCGGTGAGTTCAGATCACCTCGACGATATGCGCCTCGTGCGTGAGTCGGTGCCGGCGGGCATGGACGTTGCGGCCGGCGAGTACGGTTACAGCCAGTTCTATTTTCGCCAGATGCTTTCCAGCGAGGCCGTCGACGTGCTGCAGCTGGATGCCACGCGCTGTTGCGGATTCACCGGCTTCCTGGCCGGAGCAGCAATCGCCTCGAGCTTCGGCTGTCCTTTATCGGCGCACTGTGCGCCGTCATTGCACATGCACATTGCGTGTGCCGTGCCTGGGTTTCGAAATGTCGAATATTTTCACGATCACGTGCGCATTGAAAATATGCTCTTCGATGGGTTCATCCCGGCGCGCGACGGGCAACTGGAGCCGGATCGATCGCGTCCAGGCCTGGGACTGATCTTCAAACATCGCGACGCTGAGCGTTTCGCCGTATGACTTTCACCCTCACGACTGAACTGGAACAGGCTGCGAAGCGCGCGTTGCCCGAACCGCTGGGCGATCTTTCTGCCTCCGTGCTGGAACATCTTCGCCATGGATGTTTTCAACGCAGCCTCTGCCTGGTGGTCACCATCACCAGCGTTGCAAGCGGCCTCGAAGTGGGATACGAGCACTACAAAGGGAGCTATAGCAATCCGGTGATGTATACACCGGTCGCGCTCAGCGGGGCGCTGGCTGCCGCCGCCCTGTCTGGCGTTTTCAGCCGTCGGGCCGCGCAGACTCTGCTGCGCTGGACCAGCGCGGTCACCCTTGCAGACGGCGTGATTGGGTTCTTCTTTCACATGCGCGGCGTCGCGCGCAAACCGGGCGGTTGGAAGCTACCGGTCACGAACATCGTCATGGGTCCACCAATCTTCGCTCCGTTGCTTTTCGGCACCAGCGCTTATCTGGGACTGATGGCCTCGTATCTGCGCCGCGAAGAGGACCTGGGAGCCACCACGGAGCGGGTTCGCGACTTGGCTGAGGCGACGCTTCCGGGGCAGTCGAACTGGCGAGAAGACCTTCGCTACGGACATTTTCAGAAGCACCTTTGCGGCGTGACCATTCTTTGGGCGTTCTTCAGCGGATTCGAAGCGCTCTACTCCCACTACAAATCGAATTTTCGTATCTGGGCACAGTGGACGCCGGTGCTGCTGACTCCGCCGCTAATCGCCGCAGCAGCGGGCGCTATTCGAAGCCGCCGTATCGCGGATACAGCGTTGCCGCTGATTTCCGCGCTGGCCATGGCAGACGGTGCAGTTGGTTTCTACTACCACGCACGCGGTATCCTGCGCCGCCCGGGAGGCACGAAGAAGCCGCTCTACAACATCCTGTACGGCCCACCGATCTTCGCGCCGCTTCTGTTCGCGGCCTGCGGTTTTCTTGGGCTCATGGCGAGCCTGCTGCGCCGGGAGCGCGAGAAATGAGCAAGCGATCGTTGCCCACATTGGCCACCGGCAGCGAGATTCGCGACCTCCGCCAGCCGGGCTACTATCCGCGCTTCAGCACGCTGCAACAAAAGAATGCCTGGGACGAAACGACTCGCAGCGTCGTCACCAACCGTGTCGGCGACGCTCCGCCGATCCGCTTCTTCTCGCACGAGGAAGCTGCAGTTCTCCAGGCAATTATCGATCGTGTCCTGCCACAGGATGATCGCTCTGATGAGCGCACCGTTCCGATTCTTCCAGTCATCGACGAACGTCTCTTCAAGAACGAGCTGGGCGGTTTCCGCTACGAAGATATGCCTCCGGATCAGGATGCTTATCGTCTTGGGATCAAGGCCATCGACGAGATGGCTCATAAGCGCTTCGATGCTGCGTTTCCTGCTCTCACGGTCCATCGCCAGGAACTGATTCTCAAATCCCTGCATGATGGCAAACCGGATCCGGCGCATCCGGTGTGGAAGCAAATGCCTGTTCATCGGTTTTGGGCGATGCTGATGGAAGACTGCGTCACGGCCTACTACTCCCATCCCTGGGCCTGGGATGAGATCGGCTTCGGAGGTCCGGCCTATCCGCGCGGCTACATGCGGCTGGAAAATGGACTGTCCGAGCCCTGGGAAACCGACGAGGAGCGCTACGAATGGAACGCACCCGTCGATTCACTGTCGGAAATCGACCCTGAAGGTGCCCCGCCGGAACACGGATCGCTTCATGGGCACGGGGGCACGCACTGATGGCCCTGCTCTCGGGAAGAACGGCGCGCATCGGCTCGGCCCCATGCAGACGCTGCCAGGCCCCATGCGACACATTCGCCGAGAACGAGCCGGTCGACTACTGCGTCATCGGCGTGGGTTCCGGCAGGCGGCGTACTTGCTGCAGCGCCTGGCGCGCGCCGGCTTTCAGCGTCGTTGGCATCGAAGCCGGTCCGTTCTGGGACACCGAGAACGCGACTGGGTCAGCGATGAAGCGGGCTCGCACAAACTCTACTGGAAGGATCTGCGCATCACCGGCGGGAGCATCCGCTGGCTCTGGGCGCGAACAATAGCGGCAAAGGAGTGGGCGGCGGATCGGTGCACTGGGCGGCGTTCACGCCGCGCTTTCATCCCTCGGATTTTCGCAGTCTACACGCGAGGACGGCGTGGGCGCGGACTGGCCGATGACCTACTGGGAGCTCAAGCCCTACTACGAGTTGCTGGAGCTGGAGATGCCGGTTGCCGGGTCCGGCATGGTATCCCTGGGGCGATCCGCACGGCTATCCTTACGGCCCGCATCCGCATGGGCGGCGTGGGCAACGTGCTGATCCGCGGCTGCACGAAGCTCGGCATCCGCGTCGTGCCGGTGGCCCGGTGGCCATCCTGTCCGGATCGCGCGGCGATCGTCCGCATTGCATCTATCGCGGCTTTTGCATTCAGGGCTGCAAGGTCGGCGCCAAGGCCAGCACGCTGATCACGCACGTGCCCGACGCGATCGACAACGGCGCCGAAATCCGCGACGCATGCATGGTCTCGCGCGATTCATCTCGACAAGGACGGTCGCGTCGACCGGAGTGAGCTACTTCGATCGCGAGGGCAAGGAGCACTTCCAGGAGCGCGAAGCCGTCATCGTATCGCGGCTATGCCATCGAGACGCCGCGGCTGCTGCTGAATTCCGCCTGCGATGGTTATGAGAACGGTCTCGCGAATTCCAGCGGCACGTTGGGCCGATATCTGATGGCGCAGGCCGGCAACGTGGTCCTCGGGCGCTTCGACGAACTGGTCCGGATGTACAAAGCGCCGCCGGCCCACGCGTTGACCGAGGAGTTCTACGAGACCGATCCGAAGCGGGACTTCGCGCGCGGCTTTGCGATTCAGACGGTCGGGCCGCTGCCAATCGCGTTTGCAAAGCAGATGATGGCGGCTAAGGGCGCCTGGGGCTGGGGCCTGCGCCGCGTCATGATGGACTACAACCACTGGTCCGCGCTCGGCTTGCTGGGCGAAATTTTGCCGTGGGCGGACAATCGCGTGCAGCTGGCGGAGGAGAAGGACCGATTCGGCCTGCCGCGTGGCGAAGGTGAACTTCGACCTGCACGACAACGACAAGAAGCTGATCGAGTTTGGCAAGAACAAAGTGATGGAAGTGATGCGCGCGGCCGGCGCCGAGGAGGTCGTTCAGGAAGCCGCGCTATGCGCATCTGGTCGGCGCGGCGCGCATGGGCAGCGATCCGCGATCGTCGGTGGTGGACAGATTCGGCCGCACCCATGATATCGCCAATCTCTTCGTCTGCGATGGCAGCATCCTGCCCACGCAAGGCTCCGCCAATCCCGGGCTTGACCATCCAGGCGCTGGCGGCGCGAACGGCCGATTACCTGATCGCCCAGGGCGACGCGATCTTCTCCTCCAGTCGCCGCGATCAGCAGGAGCCGCGCATCCGCTACGATCTCAGCCCACCCTTCACGCGCTACAAAGGCAATCCGCGCCTTGCATGAGATCAGCCGGGATCATCGACTAGTCTGGCAACTGTCTCTACAAATTGTCGCCGTCACCTGCGTCTGCAGCCATAGATTTGTCAGCGTCTTCGTCGGAGGATTGTCCTCCGTCGGGAACGGTTGTGATGCGCGCAATACCGGCTTTGGCCAGCGTTTCGTTGTAGGCCGACGTGTCGTGATCGTCCGATTTGCTTCACCGCTGTGGCGACGCGAGTTCGAGTTGCTTGTCGAGCAGACTGAAGACTTGCTTCTCCGGTTCGGTCGGCGCAAAGTCGGAGTTGCTGGATAAAAACCGCCCCCGCTCCCGACCTCGGCGCCCAGCCAGATGAACTTGAGGTAGAGGCCAAGCGGTCCGCGAAACGATTTTTCGTCTCCCTCGGCGATGGTTGGGTGCAACAGCTGGTCTTCCTGGTCGAGGTACTTCCGGTTCAGCGCATCCGTCGCATCCAGCAGGCTCTTCTCCGCCTTTTTCGCGACTAACAGTTTGCGCGTGTCCTCAAGCTGGCGGCGGCTCCATTCAATCTGATTGATTAGTTCGGCCGAGCGGTTCGTGTCGCCATAGATTCGATACGACAATGCCGACCCGGCGATTGCATCTTCCAGCGTTGCAGTCGTTCGTGGGTCCTTGATCACGACAATCTTCTGCGTCTGCGCCTGGCTATCGACCGTTAACGTGGCTGTGTACGTTCCAGCACTGCGGTCCCGCCGTCGCCTGTCCACCGACGCCGTAGTAGAAGACAGGACGCGTCTCCTTGCCGGCAAAACGCTTCTCCGACCAGATGTGCGGATTGCCGGGCGGGGTCGTGCGCAACGCCACCGCGATGGTTTTTTCGTAGCGTAGATTCCACCACACGCGATTCATTCCAGTGTGCAGCGTCGGTTTGAGATGGACGATCAGTTTGCCCTGCGCATCGGCAACGTCCAGCGTCACTTTGGATTTTTCCCAACTTCACCCAGATAGTTAATCGGCACTCCTGGCGGAGGATTATGCCCCACCGCCGTCCCTTCCGGCGCCGATTCTCTGCGGCTGCCGGCGCGCAGCCGATACGCATGACGGACGGGAAAGAGATAGCCGGCCTGTTCGCCCAGGTCGTGCTTCATCGCCTGCAAAGGCGAAACATAGTCGAGGATCCAGAAGCCGCGGCCGTATGTTCCTACCACGAGGTCGTCGAACTCCGGTTGAATCGTCAACCAGTAAACGGGTGTGTGCGGCAAGTTCTGCTGGAAAGGCGTCCAGTGTGCCCCATCGTCCATCGAGATGTACAGTCCGTTCTCGGTACCCGCATACAGCAAGCCTCGGCGAACCGGATCCTCTCGAACCACATGGGTGTAGCTCAGTTGCGAAGCCGGAATCCCATCGGTGATCTTCGTCCAGGCTTCCCGAAATCCGTCGTCTTATAAAGCCATGGATCGCGATTATCGACCTGATGGCCGTCGAATGCGACATAGCATGTTCCAGCTGCGTACTTCGAGGGCTCGATGCTGTCGACGGTCATCTTCGGAAAGAGACCTGAGATGTTCGCCGTGAGGTTGGTCCAGTGCTTGCCATCATCGCGCGTCATCTGCAGCTGGCCATCGAGCATTGGTTCCCGCCCAGATTTGTCCCTTCTCGACAGGCGATTCCGCAATCGCGTACACAACGCCCGCATACTCCACGCTGAGATTGTCAACCGTCAGACCGCCGGAATCGCCGTGCATCGAAGCGTCGTTGAGCGTGAGATCGGGACTGATCTGCTCCCACGTCTGCCCGCCATCGGTAGTGCGGTGCACGTACTGACTCCCAACATATACGGTGTTGTGGATCATGCGGCGAGATCGCGATGGGATAGGTCCAGTTCATGCGGATCTTCACCTGGCCCGCGTTGGCGCCCATGGTCGATCGGGCCCACGCTTACCGACCGCGCAAAGCCGCTGCGCGCATCAAAGCGCTCCGTCACGCCGGCATAGCAGCCGCCCCACACAATGTTGTTATCAACCGGGTCGGGTATGTTCCAGCCCGTCTCGCAGCCGGCTGTCGTTGTCCATTCGTCGGCTCCGATCTCTCCGCCGCCCGGCACTTCGCTGGGCCCATGCAGGGGCATGCCATCCTGCATCTGGCCATAGACCATGTAAGGAATGCGATTGTCGGTGGCTACGTGATACATCTGTGCAATCGGCAAACGATCAGGTGCCACGAGCGTCCTCGTTCGGTGCTGATGAGCACGCCGCCGTCGCTGCCGATCATCATGCGCGCCGGATCCTTCGGATCGGACCACATGTCGTGGTTGTCGCCGCCGCATCCCCCGCCCTCGTGCCCGCCAGCCCTCTCCGCAGGATCGTCGCCCGGACACTGCATATGGTCCGTCGTCTCACCGCCATCAAAGGTCGCGCTGATTCCGTTCGACGGGAAATAAACTTCGTTCTCGTTGTCCGGCATCACGAGCATGCGCGTGTAGTAGTGCGGACGCTCGTTGAGCAGGCGGCTGTAGTTCACCACCTTCCAGTCGTCGCCGCCGTTGTCGGAGCGCCACAGGTTGCCGCCCTGCCCGGTCTCGATGAGCGCGTAGACCCGCCGTCCATCGCTCGGCGCAAAGCTCACTGCGATCTTGCCCAGCGGCGAAGGCGGCAGCCCGTGCCCGGTCAGGCGGGCCCAGGTATCCCCGCCGTCGCTGGTCACAAACAGTCCACTACCCGGACCACCGCTGTTGCGACCCCAGGTTTTGATATCGATCTGCCAGCTGGCCGCGATCACCCTGTGCGGATCGCCCCAGGATACCATCGTCAGATCGTAGACTCCAGTGTTCTCATCGACGAACAGAACCCGCTTCCAGGTGGCCCCGCCATCCGTTGTGCGATAAACGCCGCGCTCCTGCTGCGGCCCGTAGCAGGTGCCCAGCGCCGCAGCGTAGACCACATCCGGGTTGGTGGGGTCGATCAAAATGCGCCCGATACGGGCCTGTCTTTTCCAGCCCCATGTGTTTCCACGTTTTGCCGCCGT
>CAVQVY010000006.1:0-59098 GCA_963717185.1 Candidatus Dormiibacterota bacterium
CACGCGGAGGTTGCCGTACCACACCCCGTCCGGGTAGACGATCAGGATCGGTCCCTGGTGGTGCTGCTGGTTGCAGCCCATCCGGGTGGTGCGGACGTGGGTGAGCCCGCGCCGCTCCAGCTGGTCGCGCAGGCGCAGCAGGATGCGCTCACTGCCCATGCCGCCGCAGTGATGGCGGCCGACCGTGGTGCACACGAAGACGTGCAGGTTGCGCGGCGCCGGTGCCTCGTCCATCGCAGCGATGGTGACGCAGCAGGCATCGCTGGCGTCCGCAGCGGGGCTCGGCCGCGGTGCGTCAGAGTGGGCGGGGCATGGAGATCAGGTTCGCGTTCTTCGCCGACTCGGCCACTGTGCCTCCTGACGGCAAGATGTACGTGCTCGGTGGGGGCTTCAGCGCTCATCGCCCTGCCCCAGCTCCCCGGGGATGGCCAGCTTCGCCGTCGTCGCCGGGTTTCGATTCACCGCCGCCGACGCCGGCCAGGTGCACGTCATCGAGCTGCGCGTCGACAGCCTCGGCAAGCTGGCGCCGCCCCCGGCGACGATGAGGTTCGAGCTGCTGGTCCGCCGCCGACCGGGGCCGGTGAGGTCAGCGTCTCGACCGTCACGGTTCTCCAGCCGACGCTCGGTGAGCCGGGCGAGTACGCCGCCGAGTTCTGGCGCGAGAACACGCTGCTCAGCACCGTCCGGCTCCACGTGCTCGAGCAGCAGGCGGCCGCTTGCCGGCCCGGGCAGCCCACCCCCGGCGTAAGGTTCAGCGCTTCTGCGCGCCCTCGTACTCGTAGAAGCCGCGCCCGCTCTTGCGACCGAGGTAGCCGGCAGCGACCATGCGCTTGAGCAGCGGCGGTGCCGCGTAGTCGCGGATCGCGTACTCCTCGTAGAGCGCGTCGCAGACGAAGAGCGCGGTGTCCAGCCCGATGTAGTCGAGCAGCTGCAGCGGCCCCATCGGGTGACCACACCCGAGCTTCATCCCCTCGTCGATGTCGTCCTTGGTGGCGAACCCGGATTCGTACAGGCGCACGGCGTTGTTCAGGAAGGGGATGAGCAGGAGGTTGACGATGAAGCCGCCGCGGTCCTGGGCGACGATGACCCGCTTGCCGAGCTTCTCGCCGAGCGCGCGCGTCTCCGCGAGGGTCTGGTCGCTGGTGGCGATGGTCCGCACCACCTCGAGGAGCTTCATCACCGGGGCGGGGTTGAAGAAGTGGGTGCCGATGACGCGGTCCGGCCGGTGGGTGGCGCGTGCGATCTCGATGATCGGCAGCGACGAGGTGTTGCTGGAGAGGATGGCGTGCTCGGGGACGATCTGGTCGAGCCGTCCGAACAGGTCCACCTTGTCCGCCAGGCGTTCTACGATGGCTTCGACGACCAGGTCGCAGTCGCTCATCTCGCCGAGGTCGGTGCTGAAGCTCAGCTGGCTGCTGATGCTCTCGACGTCGTCGTCACTGAGCTTGCCACCGGCGCGGCCGCGCTCCAGCGATCGCTCGACCCGCTGCCGGCCGGCGGCGAGCGCCTCCTCGCCGGCCTCGGCGACCCGGGTGCGGAGCCCGCTGCGGGCGCACACCTCGGCGATTCCCGACCCCATCAGCCCGGCGCCGACGATGCCGACGGTCCTGATCTCCATATCCGCCTCCAGGTGACTGCCGGCGCGCAGGTGCGGGCCACGCACAAGGCCGTCGCGGCGGCGCTCCTATGATGGCGGCGATGCCCACCCCTGATGTCGCCCTGGTGAGCGGCGACCTCCTCTTCGCCAGCCGCCTGCGCGCGGTGCTCGCCCCCGCCACGGAGCTGGTGCTGGCCACGGGGAGCGATGTCCCCGAGGTGAGCACGGTCTTCGTGGACCTCAACCAGGAGGTGGACGCCCGCATCGACCTCATCAGCGAGCTGCGGGCGCGCGGCGGCACGCGGATCATCGGCTTCTGCCAGCACGACGAACGCGCTGTGAGGGTGAGGGCGATGGAGCACGGCGCCGACCAGGTGGTCACCAACGGCGCGCTGCAACAGGCAGCCCTCCGCCTCATCGGTGTCCCCACCGGTGACTGACCTCGCTGCACGGGTCGCGGCCGAGCTCGACCGCGTCCGCGAGGAGGTCGTTGACACCCGTCGCGACCTCCACCGCCACCCCGAGCTGTCGCTGCAGGAGCACCGCACTGCCGAGCTCGCCGCCGAGCGCAGCCACGCGCTCGGCTTCACCGTCCGCAACGCGGTCGGCGGCACGGGGGTGATCGCGGACCTCGACGGGACTGGGGGCGACGGCGAGACGGTCACGCTGATGCTGCGTGCCGACATGGATGCGCTCCCCATCCAGGAGCGCGGAGGCGACCGGGTGGTCACCTCGGAGGTCGACGGCGTGATGCACGCGTGCGGCCACGACGGTCACGTGGCGATGACGCTCGGCGCTGCCTCTGTGCTCGCGTCCCTGCGTGACACCTGGCGCGGACGGGTGCGCCTGTGCTTCCAGCCCGCCGAGGAGATCGCCTCCGGGGCGATGCCGATGATCGATGACGGCGCCATGGACGGCGTCGACCAGGTGCTCGGCATCCACCTCTGGGCTCCCCTCCAGGTCGGCCAGGTTGGTGTCAAGGATGGCCCGATCTTTGGGAGCGCAGACGAGTTCGGCATCACTGTGCGCGGGCGAGGCGGCCACGGCGGCATGCCGCACACCAGCATCGACCCGGTCGTCGCCGCGGCCCACGTGGTGCTTGCCCTGCAGGGCATCGTCAGCCGCGAGACCTCGCCGTTCTCGCCTGCGGTGGTCACGGTGGGTCGCGTCGAGGGCGGCAGCGCGTTCAACGTGATCGCCGACGAGGTGCGCCTGCGCGGCACGGTGCGAGCCATCGACCCCGACGAGCGCGAGCGGCTGCTCCGCCGGGTCGGCGAGGTGGCGGCCGCGATCGCCTCGGCATCGGGCGCGACCGCCAACTTCGAGCGCGCGGCGGGCTGCCCGCCCGTGGTCAGCGACATCCAGTCCGTGGAGATCGTGCGCCGCGCGGCGATCGCCACCGTCGGCGAGGAGAACGTGGTCACCCCGCAGGCGATCACCGTCGGCGATGACGTCGCCTGCCTCATCAACAAGGCGGGCCGGGGCTGCTACTTCCTGGTCGGCGCCGGCGACGTCGCGCGGCACCGCGTTGCCCCGCACCACAGCGCCGACTTCGACATCGATGAGCGCAGCCTGCCGGTCGGCGTCGGCACCCTGGTCCGCGCCGCGCTCGAGGTGCTGCGGTGAACGACCCCTGGGCGCGACTGCGCGCGGAGCGCACCCGCCAGTACAGCGCGCCCCTCGACATGACGCCGAGGCCGCCATCGGCGTCGCGCACGGAGATCTCCACGGTGATGCAGATCGCCGAAGCGAACAACGACGGAAACGTGCACGGCGGGTCGATCATGCGGCTGGTGGACGAGGCGGCGGGGATCGCGGCGATGCGCCACTCGCACCGGCGGGTGGTGACCGCGTCCATGGATGACATGAGCTTCCTGGCGCCGGTGTTCATCGGCGACCTGGTGACGGTGCGGGCCATGGTCAACGACGCGCACCGCACCTCGATGGAGGTGGGGGTGCGCGTCGACGTCGAGAACATCGCCAGCGAGGAGTGGCGCTACGTTGCCAGCGCGCACCTGGTCTTCGTCGCCCTCGACCTGGAGGGGCGGCCGACCGAGGTGCCTCCCGTCATCGCCTCGACCGAGGACGAGAAGCGGCGCCAGCAACAGGCGCGAGTCCGTCGCGAGCAGCGCCTGGTGCGCAAGCAGGCGCTGGCGCAGGCCGCCCGTGCCAAGGAACGGGAGCCGGGCTGACGCGCCCCACGGTAGAGTGTTGGTCGTGACCGACATCGCCGCCGCGCCGCTGACCGTCCGCGACGCCACCGCGCCACCCCCGACCGCCCGTCAGCACATCCGGTTCGCGTTCTTCGCCGTCACGCCGGAATGGCGCAGACGCGGTGAGGAGCAGCGCGCCGCCGACCGCGCCGAGGTCGCCGCGCTGATCCGTGACATCGACAGCCGTGAGAACGCGCTGGTGCGCACCTACAGCCTGGTGGGGACGCGCGGCGACGCCGACTTCATGGTCTGGCTGGTCAGCGACCGGCTCGAGGACCTCCACGAGTTCTCGGCCCGGCTCAACCGCACCGCGATGGGCGCGTACCTGACGTCGCCGTACAGCTACTTCTCGATGACCAAGCAGAGCATGTACGTCGAGAAGCACGAGCATCGCAACCAGGAGGGGCGCAGCAACCGGCTGGTGATCGCCCCGACCAACCGGCGCTACCTGTTCGTGTACCCGTTCGTGAAGACCCGCGCGTGGTACCGGCTGGGCCGCGAGGAGCGCCAGCGGCAGATGAGCGAGCACATCGCCATGGGCCACCGCTATCCCGGGGTGAAGATCAACACCACCTACTCGTTCGGGCTCGACGACCAGGAGTTCGTCGTCGCGTTCGAGAGCGACTCGGTGTCCGACTTCCTCGACCTCGTGCAGGAGATGCGCGAGAGCGAGGCGTCGACCCATACGGTGCGCGACGTGCCCTCGTTCACCTGCATGCTGATGACACCGGAGGAGGCGCTGGCCGCGATCGGCTGATCCTGCACCCCGTCAGGGTTCGGGACAGGCTCCGGCACCCACCGGCCCGGGCTGGTAACTCGCGGCTGGACGGCGTATCGTGCCCATTGACGCGTTTGCCTCGACTTCGAGGGACGGTGGTGGGGGTGGACCGGCAATGCCGGTCGAGAGGAGGGTGTGGTGACGGAGGAGGCGGAGTCCCAGGCTCGCGCCGACGCCGAGGAGGCGCTCACCGAAGAGCGCTACGAGAAGCTCCAGGCCCTCCTCGACTGCTTCGAGGAGCCCATTCGCCGGGCCGACGCGATGTCACGGCTGGAGAGCTGGCTGGTCCTGCACCCGCCGCCGCTGTCCCACGACTGAACGCTGCGGGCGCTACTCCGGGATGGTCGCGCTGCGTCGCTGAGCCGTCTCGATGGACTCGTCGAGCAGCTCGAACACGTGCATGACGCGCACGCCCGGCGCATAGCGCGCGGCGCCGTTGCGTAGCTGCAGCAGGCAGGACACGTTCTCGGTGACCAGGACCTCGGCTCCGCTGGCCACGACGTTCTCGAACTTGCGCTGCAGGATCGCCTCACTGCGCTCGGGCTGGTCGCGGAAGTACATCCCGGGCCCGCCGCAGCACATCGCGGCCTCTTCGAG
Source organism: Candidatus Dormiibacterota bacterium (assembly GCA_963717185.1). Lineage (GTDB taxonomy): Bacteria > Chloroflexota > Dormibacteria > Aeolococcales > Aeolococcaceae > Aeolococcus. The sequence goes on from CAVQVY010000006.1 coordinate 5,186, forward strand.
CGGCACGATCTCGAGGCGGGGCACGTCGGCGAGAAGGCGGCGTGCGGCCGACCGCGCCGGTCCATCGATGGGCAGTGAGCAGGGTTCGTCGATGGCGACCTTCCAGCGCAGCGGACCGAGCGTGGCGCGCTGGCCCCAGTCGGCGAGCAGCTCGGTCGCCAGCAGCGTGCGCTGGGCGACCCGCTGCGCGTCGATGGCGTGCTGCGAGTCGGCGGCGAGGACCGTGTCGTACTGCTTGTAGTGGGCGGTGCACGAGGCCACGTCGCCGACCAGCAGGTCGACCTTGAGCTCGCGGAGCACGTCGACGTTGGCCGCGGCCATGTCCATCATCGCCTCGCGGTCGCCGAGCGACTTGGCCGGCAGGCCGCTGCACGCCAGCCTCGGCACCACCACCTCGAAGCCGTTGGCGAGCAGGACGCGCATGGTCGCCTCGGTCGCCTGTGGCACCGCCAGGTTCTGGTAGCAGCACACCAGGAAGCCGAGGCGGCCGCGCACCGGGGCGGTCGCGGCCGGCAGCCCGCGGCTGCGCCTGTACGCGGTCTTGCGCGGCAGCGGGCCGACGTGCTCCATGAGCGCCCCGCCGGTGCCGAGCCACCGGGTCAGACCGGTGCGCCGTGCGAACGCGTGCAGGCCGGTCACCTGCGCGGCGCGGGAGAGGCCGTGCAGGAAGCGGAGGGCGCCGGGACGGGGGAGGACGGAGCGGAAGGCCACCGATTGGCCCCAGGGGTGGCCCTCCTGCTCGTGCAGCTCCATGCGGGCACGGCTGACGATCCAGGCGGTGGGCACGCGGGGCGCGCACGCGGCCACGCAGTTGTCGCAGGTGAGGCAGGTCGAGAGTGGCCCGTCAGCGATGTCACGCAGCTCGATCCGGCCCTCGATGGCGTCGCGCACCAGCGACACCCGGCCGCGCGCGGTCTCCCACTCCACGGGGTTGGTGACGTAGGTCGGGCACACCGCCTGGCACAGCGAGCACTTGTTGCACTCGCTGGCGGCCTGGTAGACGTCCTCGAGAAAGCGCGGAGGGATGGCCAGGTCGGTCACCGGCGGAATTGTACGGGCCCGGGTGCCGCGCGCTCCGCGGTGCGCGTTGACGCTGGAAAAGGGCAGCCGCCATGCTTGCGCCGGCCTTCAGGCTCTGCCATCCGTCCCAGCATCGAGGTTGCCATGGCGCACGAGACCACCCCCACCATCCACCTGATCGCGCGTCCCGCCGTCGACCTCGAGGGGATGCGCGCCTACCTCGACGACGTCGGCGGCGCTTCGTGGCTCGATCGCCGCCTCGAGGCCGAGACGGCGCCGAACCCCGGTGAGCTGCTCGTGGAGTTCGGCGGGCGCGCCTGCTATCGCAGCTGGGAGCCCGGCCTCAACGTCAACGTCACCAAGGTCAGGACCGACCAGCGCGACTACCTCCGCAACATCCTCAAGAGCGCCCACGGCAGCGTTCTCGAACACGCCAACTACTCGTTCGCGCTGCGCAACGTGAGCCGCGTGGCCACGCATGAGATCGTCCGCCACCGAGCCGGGGCCGCGTACAGCCAGGAGAGCCTCCGGTACGTCCGGCTCGTCGACATCGGCTTCCGGGTCCCACCGGCGCTCGAGCCACTCCGTCAGCAGTGTGTGGAACTGGTCGAGCGCCTCGAGGAGTTCCAGGTCTCGGCGGCGCAGGCTCTCAAGATCGACGATGACGGCATTCCCTTCCACGTCAAGAAGGAGGTTACCTCGGCGTTACGCCGCCTGGCGCCGATCGGGGTCAGCACCGACCTGGTCCTGACCATGAACCTGAGGACGCTCCGCCACGTGATCGAGATGCGCACCGACCCGGGGGCTGAGGAGGAGCTGCGGCTGATCTTCGGCAGGCTCGGGGAGATCATGGTGGAGGAGGCGCCGGGGGTCTTCCAGGATTTCAGCCGTCGTGACGACGGGGCCTGGGTGCCCGAGTTCAGCAAGGTCTGAGCCGGAACCCGTGGTGGCCATGGAACGAACGTACGGTATGATCGACGAGCCACCCAGCCGGTGGTCCCGAATTCGTTCACCCGAGGCAGGAGCCCCCGAATGATCAGCGTCAGCGACACGGCCCTTGGCCAGCTCCAGACACTCTTCTCCGAGCAGGCGCCAGAGCAGCAGGTCGGCCTGCGCGTGTACATCCAGTCCGGTGGGTGCTCCGGGTTCTCCTACGGCATGGGCATCGACGAGAACCCGCCCAAGGAAGACGACCAGGTGGTCGACGTCAGCGGGCTGCGCGTCTACGTCGACTCCTACTCGGCCCAGTACCTCGAGGGCGCCGAGATCGACTTCGTCGACGCCATCATGGGCGGCGGCTTCACCATCAACAACCCCAACGCGGTGAAGACATGCGGCTGCGGCCACAGCTTCCAGACGGCCGACAGCGCCGGCGAGGCCAAGGCCTGCTCGCACTGACGCGCTGATCGTCGAGCGGGGAGCACAGCGCCATCCTCGCCGTCCATCGCACGCTTGCGCTGGTGGTCGTGCTGCTGGCGCTCGGCGGCACCATCTGGGCGGTCCACGACTGGCTTCGTCGCGGTTCTGTTCACCCTCGGCTGCTGACGTTCACGATCGCCATGTCGGCTGTGGTCGGGCTGCAGGCGCTGTTCGGGATCATCCTGGCGATCATGGGCAACCGTCCTGCCGACGGAGCCACGCACTTCGTGGTCGGGCCGTTGACGCTCTTCGTGCTGCCGGTGGCGCGCCGGGTGGCGGCTGGGCGATCTGACCGCGCCGCCTCAGCGATCCTCGCGGTTGCCTGGTTCGTGCTGATGCTGCTCACGCTGCGGGCCGTCGGCAGTGGGGGAGGGCTCAGCGCCTGAGCTGGTCGTGACCACGAGGTCGAACGTGGCCGCCGGTCGGATGTGGGTGAAGTAGAAGCGCTCCGCCGCGTCCCACCGCGCGAACCACGTCTCGTCCATCGGCGAATCCCGGGCGAGGACCCGACGTCGCCGCTCCTCTGGTGGGACATCGACGAGCACCGCCAGGCCCACCAGGTCGTCGAGCTCGGGTCGCGCCGAGTACGCGCCGTCGAGGATGACCACCTGAGATGGCTCGCAGGTCGTGAGAGCCGGCAGCAAACCCGCCGCCCGGCCTCCAGTCGTACGGGTGCCACGAGGCCGTGCGTCCTTGCATCAGCGGCACCAGGGCCTCGGTTCGAAGTCGCCGCCAGTCGATGCAGTGGTGCGCGTTTGCCTCCGGCGTCCGCGCGTCCCACTCGGCCGCGCTGCCGCCCGCGTAGAAGTCGTCACCATCGACGACCGTCGCGGCCATCTCGTGACCCACCGCAGCTGCGATCGTCGACTTGCCGGCTCCGCTGCCACCATCCAACGCCACCAGGAGCGGGCCGCCGCGAGACGCGAGCCGATCCCGGATCGCGCCGACTATCTCCGCTGTCGCCTGTGCGTCAACTGGATCACTCGCCACGCCACGATCATCGCCGGAGCACGGCTCACCTGCCGGCGGGCGTGAGAACATCACCGCGCGAGCGGGAGTAGCTCAGTTGGTAGAGCGCTAGCCTTCCAAGCTGGATGTCGCGAGTTCGAGTCTCGTCTCCCGCTCCACGCGTGTTCTTGCACCGTCCTGTGGTCCCGGGACCGCTGCGCGGATCAAGCTCGGTACGCTCCTCAAGCTGCGCGGCTGAGTTGTGCCAGCCCGCACCGAACCCAGTCTGCGTCGTATCTCGCGTATCGACAGATCTCGTGCGCGTCTGGTCGCACGAGCAACGCCCCCGCGGATGCAAGGCCGCATGCGTCCGCAGTGGCAGTGTCCAGGATGTGCACTGTGACGGGGCAGGCCGACGTGGTGAGCGGATCGGCCCATCGACGGTCCCCGGGAGCGGCGAAGAGTGTCAACCCGCTGCCAACGAGATCGAGGGTTGACACCATCTGCCCCGCGCGTCGGATCCAATGGTGGCCAATCCGACCATTCAGATCCAGGGTAGGGCGTCCTCAGTGTCTCGGCGAGCACCTCCAGGCTCCGCGGCACGACCCACGTTGTGCAGCGCTACGGGTCGCCGTTCGCGGTGGTACGTGTCGAGCAACGCCTGGGGTGACCATCCCTGCAAGACCCAGGCCAACTTCCAACCGAGATCAAAGGCATCCTGTATTGCGGTGTTCATGCCGGTGCCACCTCGCGGGGTCATCCGGTGCGCAGCATCGCCGACAAGGAAGCAGCGGCCCCGTCGGTAATGGTCAGCGATCTGCGCTGCAAATGCGAAGCTGGTGATCTGTTCGATCTGCACGTCGAGTGTGGCGACGCCGGCGCCTCGGGCGATCAGCGCGACGAGTTCGCCCTCCGCGTGTTCATCGAGGCGCCGCTGGCCCGGCATCCATTCGCGCGAGAGACCCCACCGATGTCCCCGACCGCGTGGGGCGAACACGCCGGCAACACTCGGATCGGTGATCACATACAGCCCGTAGCGGCGATCCCCGGCAACCTCCGCGAGAGGCGCGACGAATTCGACGCGGTGGAATTCGGCGAGGTCGTCCGGGCCAATCAGCGAGAGGCCGAGCGCCTCCCTTGTGGTGCTGTGCGCGCCGTCGGCGGCAATCGCGTATTGCGCGCGGACAGTGAGCGTCGTGGACGACCGCCGATCCCTCAACGTGGCCTCAACACCGGCGTCGTTGTGTTGGAGGCTGACGAGCTCACAGCGAAAACGCACCTCGGCGGAGGGAAGCGTTCGCAGATGCCCGAGCAGGATCGGCTCATGGTGATCCTGCGGTACCCAAGTCGCTCGGGTCGGACATGACCAGGGCGGCCTCATGGGCGGTTGGGTACCCAAGAGGCATCTCGTGGCCTATCCCCGAGGCGAGGTTGGGCGTCACCCAGGCCCGCGGTTCGACGCCAGCTGCCCCGGCCTTGACGGCGTCCTCCAGCCCCCAAGCCCGCATCAACTCCATGCCTCGGGTGCTGACGACCAGGTTGCGGGACAGGGTCGAGATCTCACCCCGCTTCTCCACGAGTAAGACATCGATGCCGTAGCGCGCCAGGGTGATGGCTGCGACAAGGCCGGCCGGCCCTGCCCCGACCACCAGTACCTGCGTTTCCGACCTGGCGGACGCCGGTCCTACTCCCGACAAGTAATTCACGCTCGTCATCGACGTCCTCCTCGCCCTCGTCAGCCCCTAATTTGGTGAGAGGTCAACTTCGTTAGCGATTGTGCGACTATCGGGAATATGCCGGCTGGTGTCAAGCGCCGCTACGACAACTCACGACGCGAAGCGGTGGTTCGAGCCACCCGCGCCGCGGTGGTGGCGGCGGCGCGCCTGCTCTTCATCGAGGCTGGGTACTCGGCGACCACCATCGAGTTGATCTCGGACGCATGCCGTGTCCCCCTGGGAACTGTCTACCGGCTCTTCGGATCCAAACGCGGCATCCTGCTGGCTGTTCTCGATGTGGCCTTTGGCGGCGACGACCAGCCGGTTGCCTACCGTGACCGGCCGGTAACGCAGAGAGCGCTCGCAGAGCCGGATCCCCACCGCCTCATCGAGGCGTTCTCACCACTCAGCCGGGAGCTCCTCGAACGGTCGGCGCCAATACTGCTCCTCTTGCGAAGCGCCGCCCAGGCGGATCCAGAGGCGGCCGAGCTTTACGCCGAGGCGCAGCGACAGCGGTACGCGGGCCAACCGACCTCGCCCAGGTGCTGGCCGAGCGCGACCAACTGGCAGTCACCGCGGTGGAAGCGGCGGATATCATGTACACGCTGAGGTCGCCAGAGGTGTTTCGCACCCTCACGCAGGAGCGAGGGTGGTCCGCTGAGCAATACGAGCGCTGGTTGACCACGGCGCTGCAGGCCACGCTCCTGCACCCGAGACCCCGACCGCGACAGCGCGGCTCACCGCGTCGGCAAGACCGCGTGGCGGCACCTCAGGCGATGCCGTCGCCCCTTCCCGACGTCTTCATGCCCGCGCGATCGCCGACGTCAGCGGGCTCGAAAGCTACTCGAACTCGGAGCAACAGATCGCGAATCTAGCGCTCCAACCAAGCCTTCCCACCGGCTCTGAATTCAACAAGGCTCCCTTAGCTTCCAAGCTGGATGTCGCGAGTTCGAATTCGTCTCCCGCTCCGACGACGACCGCCCCGATTACTGGCCGCCGCAGGCGGTGAGGCCGAAGGCGTTGGCCGCGGTGTTTGCGGCCTTGGAGTTGGTCGCGAAGGTCGCAACCGCGGTCGTGAAGGTGGCGGGGTCGCCCGTCTGGGCGGCTGCTTCGGCGGCTTGGCCGTCGGTGATCACCTTGGCGAGGTCACCGAGGATCGCATCCGACTGCGCCTGGTCCTGATCGGGATTCGGCAGAGCGGCCAGCTTGGGCGCCTCGGCGGCCAGGATGGTGTCGGTGCCTTGGAGGTACGTGTTCCAGGCCGCCAGCTGGTCGGCGGTGGCGACGGTCGGATCGCCCGGTGCCGCGCCGAGGGCGGCGACCTTCGTGTTGCCATCTGTGCAGATGGCATTGGCCTGGGTGATGTAGTCGGCCTTGGCGATGGTGGCAGCCGGAGCGCTCGTGGCGGCCGGGGTCGACGCCGACGAGCCGCAACCGGCGAGGAGAACGATGGCGAAGCTGCCGCAGGCGGCGAGCATGGTCGAGCGATGCATGAGTGCTCCAGTGGAGAGTGAGCCGGCGTTCGGCGGGCGACGCCCAGCATGACCCACTCCCCGCCCGCCGCGGTCACGCGACGGTGACACTGTGCGTCAGCCGGCGGCGCCACCCGAGGCGGGCACCGGGATTGGGAGTTCTGGGTCTGCAGGCCGGACTGGACGTCACGCCCGCCGTGGCGGTCGGGATCACGCCCTTGACCACCCGCACGAAGTTGAACAGGAGCACGCGGTTGTTCGAGGAGTCCCACAGGTACAGGCGGTTGTTGGCCACGTCGAAGTCCACGCCGCCACTGAGCCCGACGGCCGCACGTCCTGGCGGCCGTCGCTCGGCACGCGTCGGTCTCTGCACTGCTCATCTCGAGAGTCGGTGACGTCAGTCCCGCTTGAACGGTACTCGAACTCGGAATGAGAATCCGCGAATCTAGCGCTCTAAGCTCGGTTTTCAGCGACCGCGAGATCAAATCCCAGCGGGTTACTCCAAGCTGGATGTCGCGAGTTCGAGTTCTCGTCTCCCGCTGCCCACCCCATCCATTTCGGATGCGTGGAGTGACGTCGGGGCTGCTCGACGACAGAAAGCGGATGTAGGCAGGTGTTCCGATGAAATGAGCAACGGCGGCAATAATTTTTCGCCGCACCTGCTATGATCTGACGAACCCAGGACCGAGGAAAGAGCCGCAAGGCGCCGGTCGGGGCGCCCCCTCCGGGTTGGCCAGCCAGTGCCTCAGCACCCTTCTTTGGCCCTCCAAACGCGTACTCATTCGTTAGGAGGAGATACCATGGCCGTTGCCACCCCACTCGCACAGAACACTCGGCATTTCAGTTCGTCAACGCGCTCGATGCTCATCAATGGTAAGTTCGAGCAGGCTGCCAGCGGCAAGACGTTTGACACCGTCAATCCCGCCACCGGTAAGGCGCTAGCAAGCGTCGCCGAGGGCGACGCGCAGGACATCGATCGCGCAGTGAGTGCTGCTCGCCGCGCGTTCGAGGACGGCCCGTGGAGCCGGATGAACACCCTCTGAGCGCGGCCGGATCATGCACCGAATCGGTGATTTGATCATGCGAGCACGCCGACGAGCTCGCTGAACTCGACTGCCTGGACAACGGCAAGCCACTGAGCGTGGCCCGTGCCGCCGACATCCCGCTGGCCGCCGACCTTTTCTGGTACATGGCGGGCTGGGCGACGAAGCTCAATGGTGGCACCATCAGGCCGTCGTGCCCTATCTTCCTGGCGCCGAGTTTCATGCATATACGCTGCGTGAGCCAGTCGGCGTGATCGGCCAGATCATCCCGTGGAATTTCCCGTTGCTGATGGCCGCGTGGAAGCTCGGTCCCGCATTGGCCACCGGCTGCACGGTGGTCCTCAAGCCCGCCGAGCAGACACCCCTGTCGGCTGTGCGTTTGGGCGAGCTCATGCTCGAGGCGGGCCTCCCCGACGGGGTGGTCAACATCGTGACAGGGTTCGGTGAGACGGCTGGCGCGGCACTCGCCGCCCACCGGGCGTCGACAAGATCGCGTTCACCGGCTCGACGGAGGTCGGCAAGCTGATCGTCAAGGCTGCCACAGGCAACCTCAAGAAGGTGTCGCTAGAGCTCGGCGGCAAGTCCCCGAACATCGTCTTCTCCGACGCCGACATCGACGCCGCGATCGCCGGCGCGGCGCAGGGAATCTTCTTCAACCAAGGCGAGGTGTGCTGCGCGGGCACGCGGCTGTATGTGCAGCAGGACCGATTCGATCGAGGTCGTGGACGGTGTCGTTCAGGCGGCGAAGAAGATCAAGGTCGGGCCCGGTATGGAGCCGGATACGGAGATGGGTCCGTTGGTCTCCCGCGAGCAGTTCGAACGGGTCACCGGATACCTGGCCAAGGGCGAGGAGGCGGGAAACCGCGCCGTGACCGGCGGCCATGCATCGAAGGCCCGGGCTACTTTGTGGAACCCACCGTGCTGGTGGACACCAAACCCGATGACGTCGTCGTCCGCGAGGAGATCTTCGGGCCCGTGATCGTGCGCGCTCCCGTTCAGCGACGTCGATGATCTCGCCCGTCAGGCCAACGACTCCGACTATGGCCTGGCCGCGGGCGTTTGGACCAGGGACATCTCGACGGCCCACAAGCTCGCCAAGAGGATCAAGGCGGGCACCGTATGGGTCAACACTTACAACGTGTACAGCGCGGAGCTGCCGTTCGGCGGCTACAAGCAATCCGGCTGGGGCCGTGAGATGGGCGAGGAAGTTCTCTCCAACTACCTCGAGACCAAGGCGGTGATCGTCCAGCTTTAGTTACCTGCCACTGAGAGTCGCCGCCGGCCCGTGAACCGGCGGCGACGCTACCGTCGTCCCTGGAAAATACGTCGTCAGGCGCCAGCTGATGCCAAGTCTCCCTGTAGCGCTAAGGAAACCCCTGACGGGCAGCCTTCCAAGCTGGATGTCGCGAGTTCGAGTCTCCCGCTCTCATTCTCACTGTCACCCCGAGGCGTAGGCTGGGCTCATGACTGCGCCCGCGATGATCGGACGGTCGAGGGCGCTGGTCGGGCGCGATTCGGAGGTGGAAAGCCTCGCCGCCATCGTCGACCACCTCGCGGAGCGGGGCGCGGCGCTTGTCATCCGCGGAGAGCCGGGTATCGGCAAGTCGGCGCTCCTGCTCCTACTGCGCGAGCAAGCTGAGGCCCGCGGCTTCGCTGTGCTCACCACCGCCGGCGTCGAGGCGGAGGCCGAGCTGCCGTTCGCCGGGCTCCATCAGTTGCTCCTCCCTATCATGCGGTCGATCGCGTCCCTTCCGCCGGCGCAACGCCGTCCCCTCGAGGCTGCGCTCGGCATCACGGCGGAGGATGGCCCCGACACGTTCCGGGTTGCGGTCGCGACGCTACGCCTCGTGGCCTCGGCAGCGGAAGCGAAGCCGCTGGTGCTCATCGTGGACGACGCGCACTGGCTCGACCGCTCAAGTCTCGACGTCTTGCGCTTCGTGGCTCGCCGTGTGGAGGGTGAGCCCCTCGCCCTGGTGGCGGCTGTCCGCTCGGGTCATACGACAGGGTTCGATGAGTCGCACTTGCCAATACTGGAGCTGCGTCGTCTGAGCGCCGAGGCCTCTGCTGAACTGCTCGACCGCGAAACGCCGGGTCTGCATCCCATCCTCCGCGCGCACATCCTGTCCGAGGCAGCGGGGAATCCGCTCGCGCTTGTCGAGTTGGGGCGCATTCTGCCGCTGTCCCCGCAAACGATCGGTGCAGCTGCAGCGGTGCCGGCACCCTTGAACACCCGGCTGCAGCAGGCGTTTGCGGCGAGGCTGGGCGGTCTTTCGGAGCCAACACGCCTGGCGCTGCTCGCCGCGGCGCTCGACAGCCGTGCGTCGCTGGCTGATGTACTGCGTGCGGCGACCCGGCTCCACGGCTCCGGGATCTCACTCGAAGCATTGCAACCGGCCATTGACGCGGCGCTCATCGATGTCACGGAATATCAGCTGCAGTTTCGTCATCCGCTCATCCGCGCCGCCATCAGGCAGGCGGCGTCCCATGCCCAGCTCATCGCGATGCACCGCGCGCTCGCCACCGTCGTCGAGGATCCCGAGCGCAACGTGTGGCACCGTGCCTCTGCGACCGTGGGTGCTGATGAGGACATCGCGTCCGCGCTTGAAGAGCTTGCGCGCGCCGCAAGGCGGCGTGGGGCGGTCACCGCTGCTGCTGCTGCGTTTGAGCGAGCAGCAACGCTGACTGCCGATCCGCAGCGGAAGGGGGACCGGTTGATGGCGGCAGCTGAGACCGCATTTGAGCTCGGACGTGGTGACATGGTGCAGCGATTGCTCGCTGAGGCAACCCCTCTTGCTCTCAGCTCGACAGGTGCTGCCCGCGCCGCCTGGTTGCAGCAGATGACCAGCGGCAACGTGTGGTCCGAGCCGGGAGCCGCGAAGACGTTCGTCTCGATTGCGCTGCAGCTGTCTGGCGCCGGCGACGCGGCATTCGCGCTGGAGTTCTCGAGCCGATCGCGCATCGGTGCTGGTGGACGCGCTGCCAGCTCAGGACGCGCGAATACCTCGTGGAGGCGGCCACCAGCCTCGGTGTGCCAGCCGACGACCCGCGGGTGCTCGTCGTCTCAGCGCTGGCACATCCTGAGCAGACAGGACCCGTGGTCCTCGATCGCGTATCGCATATACGGCTTGAACCGTCTGCGGATCCTGTGAGCACCATGTACCTCGGCATCGCCGCAGAGAAGGCGGGCGACTTCGCGCTGGGGACACGTTTCCTGGCCGCGGCGGTCTCCGGCCTTCGAGCGCAGGCCCGCCTCGGCGTTCTCACACTGGCACTGACGCATTACGCCTGGGCCGCCACCTACGCCGACGACTGGGAGTCCTCGAGGATGGCGGCGGAGGAAGCCGCGGTGCTGGCACGGGACACGGGCCAGCCCCAGTTCGGTCTCACCGCCCAGTTCATCAGCGCGATCGTGGCAGCGCTCCGCGGTGAGGCACGAGACGTCGAAGCGACTGTCGCGCAGGCAGACATGACACCGCTGACGTCGAAGAGAGGTCCGCTGCTGGCGACCGCGCACCTGGCGCGGGGTGTGGCTGCTCTTGGCGAGGGGCGATATGACGCCGCGTTCGAACATCTCTGGCCGGTGTTCGATGAACACGACCCTGTCTTTCATCGATTCATGCGCTGGCCGTCGGTGCTCGACCTGGTTGAGGCCGCGGTTCGGAGCGGCAACGCAACCCGTGTCACCGAGGTGGTTGCCGACCTCGAGGAGATTGCCGCGCACAGCGGACCGCCCATCCTCCGCGCGGGCTTGATCTGCGTCTCGCCGCTCCTCGTCTCGGACGAGCAGGCTGAGGCTCAGTTTAGGACCTCGCTCGAACAGGACCTGACGTCATTCGCATTCCTGCGCGCACGAACGCTGTTCTCGTTTGGCTCGTGGCTCCACAGGCAGCGACGCAACGCCGACGCGCGACAACCGTTGCGCGCGAGCGTGGAGGTGTTCGATGCCCTCGGCGCACGCCTTTGGAGCCAGCGCGGCCGGCAGGAGCTCCGTGCGACGGGGGAGGCGGTGGGGTCTCGCACGCCCGACCTCCGCCATCGTCTGACGGCGCAGGAGCTGCAGATCGCTCAGCTGGCCGCGGAGGGGCTCTCCAACCGGGAGATCGGCGAGCGCCTCTTCCTCTCCCATCGCACCGTTGGCTCACACTTGTACCGGATCTTCCCCAAGCTCGGCATCCGGGGTCGAGCGCAGCTGCGCGACCGGCTCCCGGCTTCGCGGGAGCTCCCAGATTCAGTCGTCTGACTGAAGCGAAGCGATCCCGGAGCCGCGCACGCTCCTGCTGGTCCACCACGACTTGGAGGCAAGGCAGGAACATGAGCGAAGCGGCGAACATCGTTCTGGTCCACGGTGCTTGGGCAGACGGCTCCTGCTGGTCATCGGTCATCGAGACGCTGCAGGCGGACGGGTACGACGTCACGGCCCCGCAATTCCCCGAGACCTCGCTCGCCGACGACGTGGCGCGCCTGCGCCAGATCCTGAAGCGCCAGACCGGACCAACGGTCCTCGCGGGTCACTCGTATGGCGGCCAGATCATCACCGCCCTCGGCGCGGACGAGCCGAGCATCGCGGGGCTCGTGTACATCGCTGCGTTCGGGCTCGACGAGGGTGAATCGCTGGGCGCCTTGCTCAGCGGCGGTCCGCCCACACCAGCCCTGGCGCACCTCGTCGTGGACGAGAGTGGGTTTGGCTGGGTGCCTCGCGACGACTTCGTGCGCCACTTCGCCTCTGATGTCGACCCGGTGCGAGCGAGCGCCCTGTTCGCGGTGCAACAGGGACTCTCGATGAGCACGTTCAACGACGTGATGGGCGTTCCGGCATGGAAGTCGCGCCCTTCCTGGTTCCTCGTCGCCACCAACGACGAAGCGATTCCGCCGGATGTTGAGCGCATGTTCGCGAAGCGCATGGGCGCGACGACCGTCGAGGTCGCCTCGAGCCACCTGGCAATGGTCTCGCATCCCGAGGAAACGGCAAGCCTGATCAAGGCCGCCGCCCAGGCGGTGACCGCGGGTGCGCAGCTCGCGGGGGCCAAGTAGTCCGGTGCGGCACGGTTGATGGCGATCGCCATACGTCGAGCGGGTGTCGAGAACAGAGCTGGATCAACCGTACGTGAGGAGAACAGACGACGATGCCGATGATCGATGTGTACGCAGCTGCGGGGACCTTCTCCGATAAGCAGTCGCTTGCTCGAGACCTGGCGGCGGCCGTCATGCGCTGGGAGAGGGTGCCCGACCTGGCGCTGTTTCGCAACAACACCGCGGCGTTCATTCACGAGATGACCGCTCATTCACTCTCGAACGTGGTGGGCGACGGCAGCTACGTCCGAGTACAGGTCCTGACCCCGGTGGGCGTGCTCGACCGCGAGAAGCAGCTCGGCGTCGTGAAGGAGTTGACCGATATCGTCGCCGCCGCGGCTGGCGACCCGGGCGTGGCTGAGCGCACGTGGGTGCTGCTCACAGAGTCACCGGAGGGCGGTTGGGGCGTCGCGGGACACGCCAACACCGGAGCGGACCTGGCGCAGGCGGCGAGAGCGGAGCTTGCTGCGGGAGCCCAGTGAGCGACGCCAGCGATTTGAGCAACAGCCGGCTTTCGACTGACGTCTACGTTGCCCCGATGCGGCCGTACACCTCTCCCGATCAGCTCGGGGAGGGTGAAGTCGCCACCTGGGCGCCGTCAAGCAGCACGCTGATCTCCGGGCCGACCGAAGGGATCCTCATCGACGCCCTGCTGACCTTCGAGAACGCGGACCAGATCGCCGCCTGGGCGAGCAGCTTCGGCAAGAAGATCACGGGCGTCTACATCACCCACGGCCACTCGGACCACTGGCTCGGCCTCGCGCGCCTGCTCCAGCACTTCCCGGAGGCTCGCGGGTACGCAGCTCCGGAGGTTGTGGGTCGCGCCGCTTGGGAGGCGGAGGTCAACAACACGACCAAGTATTGGACGTCGCGCTTCCCTGGCGAACTCCCCGAGACGCCCGTGCTGCCAGAGGTGTTGAACAGTGACGAGATCCTGGTGAACGGTCAGGTCGTCAACCTGGTCCACGTTGGCCAGGGTGACGTTGAAGGTTCGACGATCTTCCACGTGCCGTCGGCCGATGCCGTCATCTGCGGTGACGTGGTCTACAACAACGTGCACATGATGATGTACGAGGCCGATGAGGTGAAGCGCGAAGCCTGGATCGCCAGCATCGACGTGGTCGCCGCGTTGGACCCGAAGATCGTCGTCGCCGGTCACAAGAGCGTTGGGGCGGCGGACTTGCCGGAGAACCTCGCGGCCAGCCAGCGGTACCTGCGTGACTTCACCAGCGTCGCGAAGAGGAGCGGCACGGTCGAGGACTTGGTCGCCGGCATGCTCGAGATGCATGGCGAGCGCGACCAGCAGCACACCCTATGGATCTCGGCCCGAGCCGAAGTCGCTCGACGGGCATGAACCGCAGCGGTCGGACGATTGCAGCGTACGCACTGACCATCCGAACAGTCGCCTCCTGGTGCTCGTTTCCTCAGCTGGGCAGCCGTCGTGCGATGCCCGGATAGTCGATGACGATCCCATCGGAGTCGAGTGTGATTTCGGCAGCGAACGTGCCATCAATCGCCTCGTAGCGAACCACACGGATGTCTGACGCCGTGCGAACCGGTAGGTAGCGTTGGCCGTCGGCGCGCACGCTGAGGTCCGGAACAGACACCCACGCCATCAGGAGCTCAACGGGCTTGCCCTGGGACAGCAACCCATGACGACGAATGGGCATGAGGTTCGTCAGCGGCGAAAGGCCCAGGTCGCAGTCGAGCGCAGCCGCGAGCGCTGCAAGGTCGCCGCCAGGCGATTGTAGGTCCGGCTGTCCCTCCTCCTCTGTTGTGGCCGTCCAGACCCCAGACGCATCGCGCCGGAGGTCGAGCGCACGTCGCCACCCCTCGCCGCGACTGGCAACCCTCAGCCGCGAGGTTACGTAATTCGGTGCAGTTTCGAGGATGTAGTCAAGGCGGTATGGGATCGGGCCACCACCGATTGACACACCCTCCGCCTTGACCTGCTGTTCCGTCAGGGTGATGTCGGCAAACTCGACGCCGAAGGGGTCCGTCTTCGCCCAAACAACGGCGCGTCTCGTGTCATTCACGGCGCGAGTGTACGGTGCCTTGGTGTACAGCACACCATCGCTCGCTCGCGTCGCTGGATAGTTCGGTGATACGGAACGGAATGATAGCCCGCGTCGGCATAGACGCCAAATCATCAGGCTCGCCATACTCCGGTCTCGCATCTCGGGACGACGGCGCGCGCCACAAGGATGGTTGGTCGAGGGTGGGTGATCCAATGCAGCATTTGAAGGTAGATAGGCGGCTGGGACTTGTCGTTCTGGCCATCACCGCAAGTGTCGTCGTGTCTGCGTGCGGCTCTGCCACCGCGTCGCAATCCAGCGACACCGGGCCCGTGACCCTGCGTCTCGGTTATCTGCCGAACCTCACGCACGCCGGTGCGATCGTCGGCGTCGACAAAGGGTTTTTCAGGCAGGCACTCGGTAGCAGGGTCACCCTCAAGACGCAGACGTTCAACGCTGGCCCTGACGAGGTGACCGCGATGTTCGGCGGGGCCCTGGACATGGCATTCATGGGCCCATCGCCGGCGATCGACGGGTTCGTCAAGAGTCACGGGCAAGCCCTGCGGGTCATCAGCGGCGCCACCGTGGGTGGCGCCGCGCTCGTCGTGCGACCGGCAGCTGGGATCACGAGCGCCGCCGGCCTGCGCGGCAAGCGGATCGCCACTCCGCAGCTGGGCAACACGCAGGACGTGGCCCTGCGCAACTACCTGCTCGACAACGGTCTTCACACAACCCCGCAGGGAACGGGCGATGTCAACATTGTCAACGCGTCCAACTCGACCATCCTCACCTTGTTCCAGCAGGGTCAGATCGACGGCGCGTGGGTTCCGGAGCCCTACGAATCGCGACTGGTGAGCGATGACGGCGGGAAGGTCCTCGTCGACGAGGCATCGTTGTGGCCGGGAGGGAAGTTCGCCACCACCCTCCTGGTCGTGTCGACGAGCTTCTTGGCCGCGCATGCCGACGTGGTTGCGAAGTTCCTGGCAGGCAACCTTGCGACAACCGACTGGATCAACGCGAACCAGGATCAGGCGGAGACCGCCGCCAATGACGGATTGAGGACACTGACGGGGAAGGCGACTGCGAACAAGGTACTGCAGACAGCCTGGTCGCACCTGCGGTTCACCGTTGACCCGGTCGCGTCAGCTGTGCAGACGGCCGCCCAGGACCTCGTCAGGGCCGGCCTGGCCAGCAGCGTCGACATTCATGGCCTCTTCGACCTGCGTCCACTGAACCAGCTCCTCCAGCAGCACGGTCGCCCGACCGTCAGCGACGGCGGGCTGGGTGCGAGTTAGTGAGCCCGCCGGTTAGCGGGTCGCGATTCATGCGTCCGCTGTGAGCCCGCGCCGCTCACGGACGAGGCGGTCGAGGGGGTTGAAGACGAGGCTGTCGACGGCGATGCCCACCAGAAGGATGAGGATGATGGTCATGATCACCAGAACTCATGTCGAGCTCCACCTGACCGGTGTTGAGCAACTGGCCCAGGCCCAGCCCGAGGTCAGAGCTCCGAGTGATCAGTTCGGCGGCCATGAGCGAGCGCCACGAGAACGACCATCCCTGGCGGAGGCCGGCGATGTACCCCGGCCGAGCCGTCGGCAGGAGCACGTACCACCACAGCCGCCAACCCCGAGCGCCCATCGTGCGCGCAGCTCGCAGCACCAGCGGAGGCACCTGGTCGACCGCGTGCACCATTCCGTTCACGATGGATGGGAGCGCACCCATGATCACCACGAAGAAGATGGTCGTGTCGTTGGGACCGAAGGCCACCAGCGCGAACGGCACCCACACCACCGAAGGCAGTGACTGCAGGGCGGAGATGAGTGAGCCGATGGCGAGGCGCACGAGCTGGACGCGAGCGACGAGCAGCCCAAGTGGCGTTCCGACCAGCACCGACAGCGCGAATCCGAGGCCACCTCGGCGAACACTCGTCCAGATGGCTTCCGTCACATTGCCCTGGTGCGACTGGTCAATGAACGACGACCACACCTGGGCCGGGCCGGGAATCACGTAATCGGGCCGGACATGCAGGCTGACGACCAGCTGCCAGATGCCGAGCAGGACAGCGACCGCGGCGAGCTTGGGAAGCACGACCCTCGCGATGCGGCGTTGCCGCGAGCGTAAGCTGGCGACGGGCAGCTCGAGCCGGTCGAGGCCCTCCCCGACATACATGCCCGGATCAGCGATGGGCATGACGTCCGATCTCGCGCCAGAGCAGGTCGGTGATGCGCGGGACCAGGGATGCGCCGGCGCGTTCGTGCTCGGACGGGGACCCGTCGCTTTCGATGACGAACTCCTCGAGCACCCGCCCGGGCCGCGAGCTGAGGACCACGATGCGGTCTCCGAGACGAACCAACTCGCGGACGCTGTGGGTCACGAAAACGATGGTGACGCCGGTCTCGGCTCGGATCCGCACCAGGTCCTCGTGCAGCTGATCGCGTGTGATGGCGTCGACGGCGCCGAACGGCTCGTCCATCAGCAGCACCTCGCTGCGCTGGGCGAGGGCCCGTGCCAGCGCCACTCGCTGTCTCATTCCACCGGACAGTTGATGAGGACGATGTTTGGCAAAGCGATCGAGGCGCACGAGCTCGAGCAACTCCTGTGCGACGACGGCTCGTTCACGACGCCGCCGACCCCGGATGCGCAGCGGCATCTCGACGTTCTGCGCCACGGTGAGCCATGGCATGAGCGCGGTCTCCTGGAAGACCATCGCGGTGTTTCCTGAAGGAACGTCAACCCGCCCACGCGTGGGTTGCTCGAGCTTCGCGATGAGGTTGAGCACAGTTGACTTGCCGCATCCCGAGGCGCCCAGCACGCACACCAACTCGCCGTTGCCCACCGTGAGGCTCAGGCCTTCGACAGCCACCACCGACGACTGGCCGGAGTTGAACACCTTGGTCACGTCCTCGAGCAGCACGGCCGTCTCGGACTGCGGTTGATCGATGGTGACCGTCGCGTTGGTGCTGCTCGGCCCAGTGAGAGCATGCGTCCCATTGCGCGCTGGCCCGCGCCGCAGGGCGCCGCGCAACGCACGATCGGTTCGAACTCAGTGGCGCAAGGCCCACGGATTCCCCTCGTTGAAGCGTTCACCGCTGGGCGGCCAAACAAAGTATGGCAATGATCGTTCGAGGCGTCCATGTGAACAAGACGATCGTTTCGTTCGTCAGAGGCGAACGGTACCGCCGTTTTGGATCAGCGCCCGGCGAGTCGTGCGAGGTGACTCCAGAATGTGTCCACCGCGGGCGTGTGCGGTTGCGCTCGCCGCGCTGCGGTGAAGACGACCTTGGTACGTCCTCCCGGGCGCGGCACAACCACCAGCCGCCCCGCTGTGATGTCGGGTTCGACAATCGCCCGCGGCATCACAGCGTAGCCCAGACCTGTGTGCAGAGCAGCGAGCAGCGCGCCTTCCTCCATCTCCACAGTTGCCGCGTCGCCTGCGTGACGGCCGAGGATTCGCTGGGCGTGGATCTGGGTCGCGGAGCCGTGGTCGTGTGCCAGGTGGCGATACGTGTGGAGCTTGGACAGGGGCGAAGCCACCTCGGCAAGCGGGTGGTTCGCGCCCACGACGATCACGAGTTCCGTCTGCTCGAGGGCGATGGTTTCGAGATGTTTCCCCGGCACCGCGTCGCCGAGAATGGCGACATCCACGTCCCCCGCGGCCAGTGCCTGCAACGCGTCACGGAACGGGGCGGGACGGATGTGTACCTCGATCTGCGGATGCGCCTGAACGAACGGGCTCATCCAGCCGGCAAGGCGGTGAGCGCCGATCACCATCCCGGCCGCGATGGACACCTGGCCCCGCTCGATCTCCTGGTAGGTTCGGGCAAGACCGTCGACTGCGTCGGCCCTTTCCAGCACCTCGCGAGCAAGAGGGCGAAGGGATCGGCCGAAATCGGTGAGACGAACGTTGCGGCCGACCCGGTGGAAGAGGGAAAGGCCGAGCACGCCCTCGAGCCGGCGAATGTGCATGCTGACCGACCCCTGCGACATGCGCAGCGCCCGCGCCGCTCGAGTCAGGTGCTCGCCCTCCGCGACCGCACCGAAGATACGCAGCTGGTCCAGCGTGATTCCGGACCCGCCCCGGCGAACGCCGCGCTCGGGCTGGGTGCGCGGGCGTGGTGCCGCCCTTTTCAACCGTTCAGCCATCTTGAACGATGGTTATACCGGAACTCAGCCCTCGCACGGCGTCAGCCCACCCTGAGCGCTACCACCAGAGGGCTAATCCGCGATCTCGCCACAGGTCACATTGGCAACCGCGCCTGTGATTGCGGAGGCGCGATCCGAAGCCATCAAGACCGCTGCGCTTGCAACCTCAGCGAGCAACGGCAGGCGCTTCAGCAGCGTACTCTCGACTCTGGAGATCTCGAACGCCTCCCGAGACATGCCGGCCTTCTCAGCGAGCCAGTCGTTGACCTGGTCGACACCGGGTGAGTCCGGCGAGCCGGCCGAGCGCATGCAGACGACACGAACGCCGTGCGGGCCGAGCTCAAGCGCCAGCTGCCTGCAAAGTGCCTCGATGGCCGCACATCCCACTCCGAAGTTGCCAACCAGAGGTATGGGCTTTCGGGCAGGGGTGGCGGTGATCGCGAGAATCACCCCGGACCTCTGTCCGATCATGTGTCGCGCTGCTGCGGTGGCTGTCACCACGTGCGTCCTCATGCCATCCGCGATCGGGACGACGAAGTCATCGAGCGCCATCTCGACGACTGGTGCACCCAGGTCCCAGCCGATCCCGGTGGCATTGAAAGACACATCAATGCTGCCGCTGCGTTCGACGACGGCGTCGAGATGTTCCGCCACCGCCCGCTGGTCCCGCGCGTCGACGCTCGATGCCTGGGCGGCTCCGCCCGCCAGCGAGATCCGCTTGGCCACCGCCTCGACGGACGCCAGTGTGCGTCCGGCGAGGAAGACGCTGGCCCCCTCGCTTGCGAAGGCCCGGGCGACCGCGGCGCCGACCGCTCCACCCCCTCCGTAGATGACCGCGTTCTTCTTCTCGAGCAGCATCACCGTCTCCTCCTGGTCTGAGTGAGAGCCTTCATCGGGCGGAGCGCGAGCCACCCCTGTGGGCGAGCGAGCCTGTTCGAGCGCGGGGCGGTCATCAGCCGTACTGACGCCCTGGCGGGTCGAGAGTCATCGGTCCTTATTACGATGCGATGTCGCGGCCGATCAGAGGAGGCGACTGCTCATGCGCCCGGTCACTGACGGTTCCGGCGCGACCGGTTCCGCGCTGACCCATCTCGAGGGCGGCCTCAGTCACGTCTCGTATCCAGCCGACGAGCTGGCGACCGTCGACCCACTCGATGGCCGTCCACTGCTCGCCCGCTACGACCTCGAGGGCGCAGCGAAGAGGCTGGGCAGTCAGCCGCAGGACATGCGCGGTCCCCGGCGTGGGGTCTGGCGGTGGCACGACGTGCTTCCCGTGCGGGCCTGGTCGAACGTCGTGACGCTGGGGGAGGGGTCGACCCCTCTACTGGAGTCGTCTCGACTGGGCCGGGCCTTTGGGATCAGCGGTCTCCTCGTGAAAGCCGAGAGCCTGAACCCGACCGGGTCGTTCAAGGCGCGCGGCATGTCGGTGGCGCTGAGTCGCGCCAGGGAGCTGGGCGCCACGAGCTTCGTGATGCCTTCGGCGGGCAATGCCGGCGGCGCGCTGGCGGCGTACGCGAGCGTCGCGGGATTGCAGGCGACGGTGGTCATGCCCACTGACACCCCGACGGTGAACCAGGTCGAGGTGGCAACCTGCGGAGCCGACCTGGTCCTCGTGGACGGTCTCATCTCGGACTGCGGGCGTTTGACGGCGCGGATCGCCGAGCAGACGGGGGCGTTCAATCTCAGCACCCTGAAAGAGCCGTATCGCGTCGAAGGCAAGAAAACGATGGGGATCGAGCTTGCCGAGGACCTCGGCTGGTCGCTTCCCGATGTGATCGTCTACCCGATGGGTGGCGGCACCGGGCTCGTCGGGATGTGGAAGGCCTTCGCAGAGCTGGAGGAGATGGGTCTGCTCGGTGGCGCGCGGCCGCGGATGGTCGGCGTGCAGGTCGAGGGGTGCGCGCCCCTGGTGCGCGCGTTCCTCGCGGGGGAACGGTTCGCAGAGCCTTGGTCAAACGCCGCCACCGAGGCGGCAGGATTGCGCGTGCCGAGCACAGTCGGCGACTTTCTCGTCCTCGAAGCGATCACCGCATCGGGCGGCACCGCGATCGCGTTACCGGAGGCCGAGCTCGCACCAACTCAAGCCTTCGCAGCGCGTCACGGCGCCGGGTTCCTGAGCCTCGAGTTCGGCAGCGGCCTTTGCGGCGCTGGCGGAGTTGCGCAGCCGGCGTGCCGTCGAACCGGGCGACGTCGTGGTCGTGTTCGACACCGGCGCCGGATTCAAATCGAGGCTGCCGGAACCGCCGCGACCAGTGCGATCCGTCGGCGCGGACGATGCAGACTGGGAGTCGTTGCTCAGCAGCTACGCACCGAGGAGCCAGGAGGAGAGCGCCTCAGCACGCGACGACGTTGCCTCACGCTGATCCGAACCAGGTGGTCAGCGCAGTGCGCAACCCGGCAGCGGTGCCGTCACCAACCCACGCGACGTGTCCATCGGGTCTGATCAGCAGCGCGGCAGGGGCTCTGACCGAGCCCAGGACCGGAAGCTCCCACGGGCCGCCATATTCAGCATCGATCAGCTGGACCCGGTCGGCCCATGGAGTGATGTCAAAGGGGCCGAGCTCACCGAGGTTGAGCAGCGCCGGCCGGGCGCTGTGCAGGAGCTCATAGACGCGGAGCGAGCCATCGGCTGTCGCGATGTCCAGGTCGGGCATGCGCCGTCCGAGCAGCGAGTGGCCCTCGCCAAGGTCGTAGTGAATGTCGAGACCAGACATCATCGCGGCGAACCGCTTGCGAGGCTCGTCCATGCTGAGCAGCTCGGTCATTGTGTTGCGCAGGGCCTGGTGACGGTCGCCCGGGCTGGTCAGTGCGACTTGGGCCATGGTGTTCTGCAAAACTCGGGCGCCGACGGGATGCCGTTCGTCGTGGTATGTGTCCAGCAGGCCCTGGGGTGATGTGTTCTTGACCACCTGGGCGAGCTTCCATCCCAGGTTCACGGCATCCTGGACACCGGTGTTGAGACCCTGACCACCGAGCGGCGGATGCACGTGTGCCGCATCGCCCGCCAGGAGGATTCGCCCCTTGCGATACGACGCCGCCTGCCTGGTGTTGTCGGTGAAACGCGACGTCCAGCTGAGGCTGTGCACACCGTAGTCCGTCCCGTCGGAGGCGATGAGTGCCTCGCTGACGTCCTGCAGAGTGGGCTCCCCGGTGTGCTCGACCTGGGATTCGGTCAGGACCACCCGAATGCGATCTCCGCCCTCCGCGGGGGCGATCCCGCCGCCCGGACGCAGGCCGAACTCCGGCTTCTCGACCATCTCGACCTCGGCCATGAGCCAGCTCGTCGACGGCTCCCACCCGGCGAACTCGATGCCGGCCGCCTTTCGGATCACGCTGCGGCCTCCGTCGCACCCGACCAGATAGTCGGCCTCGAGCGACGTGCCGTCGGACAGGGCGACGTCGACGCCGGAGTCGCCCTGGACGAACCCTGTCACCTCACGTTCGCGCATCGTCGGCACGCCGAGCTCATCGACCCAGGTGGCCAGCAGGCGCTCGGTCTGAATCTGCGGGAGGGCGAGCCCGTAGTTGTGGCGGGAGGGGAAATCACTGATGTCCAAGGGGATTCGACCGAACCCCTGGATCTGCATCGCCGTCCCCGCCGCGAGAAACCGATCGGCGACGCCGCGCTGATCGAGCACCTCGATGGTGCGCGCGTGCAGACCGCCGGCGCGTGCGCGGTCGGGATCGGGAGTGGCGCGCTGTTCAACGATGACGACATCGACCTGAGCCAGCGCCAGCTCGGCCGCCAGCATCATCCCTGTCGGGCCGCCGCCGGCGATCACCACCGCATGCGTGTCCATGCACCACCCCGTGTCTCGTTCCGTAGGCTCTGTTTTGCGCTGACTCTGGAGCAGGGCCCGGGTCTTGCCGCAAGTACCCGGTGCGTTGATATATTTGAGGTGGAAGGAGTGGGTGCTTTCCTTTGGGGTGCCAACAATTCGTTTCGACGCCACGCTGACAACGATCGACAAGTCGACGATCCTGCGGTTGCCTGAGAAGGCGAGCGCGAAACTGCCGTCGCGCGGCCAGGTGGCAGTACACGGCACGATCAATGGCCATGAGTTCCAGACGGTGTTGGAACCCGACGGCCGTTTTGGCCACTGGATGAGGGTTGACGGAAAGCTGCTCACGGCCGCTGCTTTACGCGCAGGCGACGCCGCGACGCTCGAGATCGAGCCGCTCAAAGACTGGCCGGAGCCGACCGTGCCACAGGACCTGCAGACAGCGCTGACCGTCGCGCCTCAGAAGATCCAAGACCTGTGGAGAGCCATCACGCCGATGGCGCGGTGGGAATGGGTGCGCTGGGTCAATGCGACCCAGAACCCGGACACGCGCAGGCGACGGGTCGAAGTCAGCGTCTCGAAGATGAAGAGCGGGAAGCGACGGCCCTGTTGTTTCAACCTTGCCGCATGCACCGACCCGAACCTGTCAAGGAGTGGCAAGCTCGTCGAGCCGGCGTCATGAGCACAGCCCGTCGAAGCCCCTCGCGCCGACCTCCGGTGCCGGCGCTCGATGCGAGGCGCCCGCTGCCAGGAGCCGCAGCGAGCGAGGTGGTTGGTCGCCGATAAGGCCGTAGAGCTCGAGGAGTCGCTGCGCCACCGCCCGCTTGAGTGCCGCCGGCGCCTCGACACCGCCACGCTCGCGCACCAAGCGATTGGCCGCGGCGTGGACCGCCTTGCGATTGAGCCGGCCGCCGAGACTCTGCGGCTCGTACACAGGCAGCTTGCAGCGCCCCTTGCTTGGCGTGTGCCCGAGCTCGTTCTCATCGATGAGGCAGGCGGCACAGTACTCGGCAGCGGTCGGGTAGCTGGCGGCGGTGATCCCCGACCAGGGGCGGTCGCTGACGTCGCTCATGCCGGCAAGGGTCAGCCCGGCGAACACCGATCGCACGGACATTTGCGATCGGCGAGGTGACGAGGGTGACCCGTCGAGGCGCCGCCAGTGGGTGCGCGGGCGCAAAATAGTACGCACCCGGCGGGCAGCGGAGAGATGGCATGACCACGAGGCGTTTTGTGGAGCTGGCCGAGATCGTGCGGCTGGAGAAGGGCCGCCACCGGCGTCCCCAGGACGGGGTCTGCGCCATGGAGCTGGTGGCGTGGATGTCAGGCGAGAAGCACAGCGATCACCCCAAGTCGGCTTCCCCGGTGATCACCGCCTTCGTTCGCTCGTTCAATGACGCGCTGGACGACCCCCACCGGCAGCGCCTGGCCCTTGTGGCAACGCGCGTGATCGGCAGCCGCGGAAACCGACAGCAGGAGACTCTGCGCGCCCAGATCCTCTGGGACTGGATGATCGCCACCGCACTGCCGGTTTGGCTCGCTGCCGCGCGACGCCAGGACCTCGCCGCCATGGTCGCGACAGGACGTGCCCCGGCTCTCCCCGGCGCGTTGGCGGCGATTGATGCCCATGGCCATGTCCCGTCGCGGCCGGTGGACGATCACCGAACCGCCCAAACCGTCAGTGAGGCTCTCGCCGTCGCCGGTGTCACCGGCGCGTGCCTGGCTGGGCGGGACTCCGCCGACACCGTCACCGGCCCTCGGGCGCGCCGCCACTGGGACTCTGCTCGCGTTCTCGCCCGCACTGCAGCATGGAGCGTTGCCGAGGAAGCGATGCGCTGTGGCTCAGGAGATCGATCGGCACTGTGGGAGACGGCACATACGCTGCGTGACCAAGGGTTCGTCCTGGTCGAGAAAATGATCGCCGTCACCGCTCCAGTCGTGGCATCCCGCGCCGTATGGAGTGCCGCCATCGACGGTGTGTGGGCCGAGGGTGCGCCTCAGGTGGGGTCGTCCGCGTCGAACCGATGAGGCGGCGCTCCCCGGGGGCTGGCCAAGGCGCGCGCGGGGGTCATCGCACCTGCGCGTGAGGTGTCCGAGCCCGGGCGTGATATGACAGCCGCGATGACCACCACCGTCCCGCTTCGGCACAGCTCTCACCTGCTCGCCGGGTCGCCACCCCGGGCCACCCCAGTTCGGGTGGCCGGGATCGGGACCGCGACGCCACCGCGGCGGGTGAGCCGCCAGGACGTGGTCGAGGTGCTGCCGCGCATCTGGCCGGAGCTTGCGAGACGGACGTCGCTGCTCGTCGACCCCCTCGACGACGGCTATCGCCATCTCGTCCGCGAACCCGGTGAGATGGTCGAGGCGCTGTCGCTGAGTGAGCAGACGTCGCGCTATGCCGAGGTCGCCCCGCAGCTGGCGGCCGCAGCGGCGGAGCGCGCCATCGCCGCAGCCGGCGGCCGCCGCGAGAACATCGGGCTGCTGGTGGTGGCGTCGTGCACCGGCTTCATCCTTCCCGGGCTCGACGTTCACCTTGTCCCCATGCTGGGACTTCGTTCGGATGTCTGGCGCGTCCCGATGCTGCAACTGGGCTGCGCGGGTGGTGCCGGTGGCCTCGCCCGCGCAGTGGACTGGGCTCGCATGCACCCGGGGCAGCAGGCGATGGTCGTCGCCGTCGAGCTGCCGTCGCTCGCCTTCCGCCCGGGCGACCACTCTCTCGACAACCTGTTGAGCGCCCTGGTGTTTGGAGACGGCGCCGGCGCCGTCGTGGTGGAGGCGGCGAACCGCGGCGAGGCGGTCGGCCTGCATGTCGGTGAGGTCCGCAGCGTGCTGGTACCCGACACCGTCACCGCGCTCGGGTACGAGCTGGCCGACGACGGGTTTCGCGTGATCCTGTCGCGCCGTCTTCCGGCCGTGCTCGCAGCCGCGCTTCCCGCGATCGTCGACGAGTTCTGCGGACCGGGTGCCGCAGCCGCGCTCGATGCCGTTGCTCTGCACCCCGGCGGAGCCGCGATCGTCGATGCCGTCAAGACCTGCCTTGGACTGCGTGACACCCAGCTCGCGGCCAGCAGGGCGGTGCTGCGCACCACCGGCAACACGTCGTCAGCAGGGATCTTCTTCGTGCTCGAAGAGCTTGCCTCGGCGCTGCCCTCGCCGTCCGGCAGTGGCCTGGTCCTCGGTCTCGGCCCCGGGCTGACCATCGAGCTGTTGGAGCTCGCGTGGGATTGCTGAGCCCGCGGAAGCGAACCGCGTTGGTGGCTGTTCTCGCGGCGCAGCGCCTGGCTGAGCTGCGCCGCTCCGCGCTGAACCGCGCGCGCGTCCCGGATGGCGTCCCAGCATCGCCGAGCACCTACCCGGCGATGGTCGCCGCGCATGTCGCGCTGTTCGTCACCGCGGCGTGGCCACGGCGCTCGCGCACCGTGCCTGCAGCCGTCGAGGTCGCCGGCTTGACCGGGTTGGCCGTCGCGGTGTGCCTGCGCGTGAGCGTGATCCGCACTCTCGGCGCAAGTTGGAACGTCACCGCCCACGTGTCACCGTCGACCCGCGTGGTCACCTCGGGGCCGTACCGCCGGCTCCGTCACCCCAACTACACAGCGGTGATCCTCGAGTTCGCGTCACTGCCGCTGGCGGTTGGAGCGGTGCGCGAGGCGGTGTGGCTCTCGCTTGCCGACGCCGCTGTGCTGTGGCCGCGCGTCCGCGCCGAAGAGGCGCTCCTGGATGGCCTGCCCGGCTACCGCGAAGCCTTCGCCGGGGTGCCCCGGTTCGTGCCGTTGCCCGGCAGGCTCAGTCAGAACCCCGCCAGGGTGACCCAGTCGCGTGGGGAGAGGCGGCCGAACCCCCAGTAGCCGCAGTTGACGCCGAGCAGGGCCTGCAGCGCCTGCGGTCGCGACGCGGAGCGCGCCACCGCGCGGCGGCTCAGCCATTGGCGGCGCGCCATCATCAGCGCGAGCGCGGTGACCCGCCGGCGGTTGCGCCAGAGCACCGCGTGGTCGCGCCGGTACCGGTCCTCGGCGGTGGCGCGGTCGACGGTGCCCGAGAGGAAGGCGGCGACGTGGCCTGCGAGACGCTCGGCCAGTTGCAGCCCGACGCCGATGCCCTCGCCGGTGGTGGGGTCGTCGTACCCCGCCGCGTCCCCGACAAGGAACAGGCCTTCGCCCGCGACCGCCCGAGGTCGTTGCCGGAACTGCCCGGCGGCCAGCGGCCGGACGGCGAGCTCGGCTCCGCGCAGCGCCGGAAGAACGGCGCAGGCCGCCGCCTCGTAGTCGCGGGCGGTGGCGCCGATGCGCGACCGACCGGACAGCGTTGAGACGAGCAGGAGCTCCGGGCCCACCGGGGCCTGGTACCACTCCTGGCCGTCGGCGAAGGTGACCGTGATCCGGTCGACGTCGCGCACGTCCACGTTCCAGTGCCCAGCGAGCCCGTACCGGCCGTGGGCTGACGCCGGGCCAGTCCAGCCCGCTGCCGCGCGCAACGGTGAGTGGAGGCCGTCGGCGGCGATGACACAAGCGGCGGAAACGAGGCCTGCGTCGGTGTCCACCCCGATCACTCTGCCCCAGGCATCGCGGAGGACGCCGCTGACGCGCACACCCTCGACCAGGGTGAGGCCGGGCGCCCGCCGGAGCGCGTCGACGAGGACGCCGTCGAAGACAGTGCGACGGACGCCCAGGCCAAACGGATCGCCGCCATCGGCTGGAAGTCGGGAACGCGGCGAACGCGCTCGGGCTGCCCTCGCCGTGCGTGTACGCGACGCCGCGGATGCGCGGCGCCCCGCTCGCAAGCACGTCGTCAAGGAGCTCGAGGCGGCGCAGGACCGCGACGCCCGGTGGCATGAGCCCCTCGCCGCACGCTTTGTCGCGAGGGAAGCGGGCACGGTCGATCACCGTCACTGGGTGGCCTGCCCGGCTCAGCACCAGCGCGGTCGCGGCGCCGCTCGGCCCCGCCCCCACGACGACGGCACCTGGCGGATCCATGCCCCACATGATCTCCCCACTGCCCCTTGACATTCCTTTACACCGGGTCTAGCGTCCCGGCCCGAGAGGCACGACCAGGAAGGGAAAGGAAGGGAACCATGAAGCGTCGTCTTGCCATGCTCGCGGCTCCGGTGGTGATCGCCGCGCCGATCGCGTTGGGCGCGTTCGTCGCCGGCCCATCGCATGCCTCGGCGGCAACCGTGTGCATGCCCACTCTCTACATGGACCCCGGCACCACCACCACGCTGACCGCAGCTGTGTACGACACGCCGGTTGCGGCTGGGACCAATCTCGATGCGTCGGGCTGCGACGTCGGCATCCTCTACGACAACACGGGCGGATCGACCACCAACACGCTCGACAACGTAAGCGTCTTCGGCGCCGCGCACTACGGTGTGCTGTCCAGCGGCGCCGGCGTCACCACCAACATCATCGACAACAGCTCGGTGTACGACACCGGCGACCAGCCGCTCAGCGGCGCCCAGCACGGCATAGGCGTCGCCTACCGGAATGGGGCCGGCGGAACGCTTCAGAACAGCCTGGTCTACGACTACCAGAAGGGCGGCGTGCTCGCTGACGGCAGCGGCACCAACGTCTCGGTGCTGAGCAACGTGATCGACGGCGTCGGACCCACCCCGCTGATCGCGCAGAACGGCGTGCAGTACAGCGATGCAGCGGTGGGCACCATCAACAACAACTTCATCGAGAACAACCAGTACACCGGCTGCTCCAAGCAGCAGGGACATGCCGGCACCTGCACGTACTACGTCTCGACCGGCATCCTGTTGTTCCAGATCAACCAGGGCCTGGTGAACACCAAGAACAACACCTACCGCGACAACGACGCGAACCTGCTCAACGCAGGGTAAGCAGGGTCCGGGCCGGCGCCGGCGCCCGCCGCTCGAGCGGCGGGCAGGTCGTGCACCCACGACCGAACCGGTCGCCGGCCGGCGCCGTGGGGGTGTGCGACCACCCGGGCCCCCTATTGCGCGCGCTGTCCCGTGGGCGTACATTCGCCGTTCTCGCCGCGGCCGGAATGGCTGGTGGGCGCGGACATCTCACGTTCGCGACGCCGGGCGACAGAAGGGGAGATGACATGGCGGGCACACCACGCAGGAGCCTTCGTCGCGCGCTCGCGGTAGCCGTCCTCGCTGGGACCGCCGCGATCGGCGCCGGCTTCGTCACCGGGGTCCAGCACGTGGGCGCCCAGGGGATTCCCAACAAGACCTGCACGGGCAGCGGCGCGAGCGGGCAGGCCGAGCCCGGTGACACGCTGACTTGCGTCGTGTCGGTGGTCGGCGTCCTGGTCAACGGGGACACCCTCGCGGTGGAGCCGCTGACGCCGGCGGGAGCGGCCATCCCGGCGAGCGGCTGCGTGGGCGTCACCGCTCAGGGGACTGCCCCCTTCACCTACTCGACCACCGTCGTCCAGGGCGCCACCGCCTGCACGTGGACCATCGTCGCCACCACCTTCGGGACCGCCGGCAACAGCGTGATCGGCTCGGAGCAGGTCCACATCCCGTCGAACACCGCCGTCGGGACCTCGGTGACCCAGCAGGCGCAGCAATGCGGCCCCCCGCTCCCGCCCGCGCCCGCGCTGTGCAGCCCGTTCCTCCCGATGGGCACGAGCGGTGCCGGCTCATGCGTGGGCGGCAGCGCTGTGCCAGTGATCGGTGGCTGCGTCCCGGCCCTTCCGCTGCCAACGCCGACCCCGACACCCACGGCCACCCCGACGGCCAGTGGTTCGGGAACCACGTCGTCGAGCGGTGGCACCGGCGGTGTGGAGGCGGCCAACAGCACCCCGTTCACCTCCGGTCCTGATCATCCGCTGCCGGTCGGCGCCGCGCTGGTGGCGGGCGGCGGCGTCCTCCTGGTTCTGCTCGCGGTCGGTGGGCCCGCGCTGCTGCGGCGGCGTCGCAACGGCTGACCCCGGCGATGGCTGACGGCGAGCGCCCGCCCATCGAGTGGCGCTTCGGCCCCGGGTCGAAGCGTGCTCCGGCGTGGCTGCGCTGGACCCGGCGCGGCGTCGTGTTCGTGGGCCTCGGCGGAGCGGTGACCGGCATCGTGCTGGCGATCCAGTTCATGCAGACGCCGGCGATCCTGCTCGGCGGGCCGCCCGGCACGCCCATCTCCGCGTACGCCGCCAGCCACGTGGCGTCGTCACCGCCGCCGGCCGCACCCCGAACCGGGCTCTGGATCGAGATTCCCAGCCTGAGCATCGCGCTGCCGATCAAGGAGGGGGACGGGAAGAACGACATCCCGGACTGGGTGGCGCTTCACTACCCCGGAACGGCAGCGCCGGGGAACGCCGGCAACAGCTACCTGTACGCGCACGGCCTGCGCGGGATGTTCGGCGACCTCCTCTTCGCCAAGGGCGGGGAGGCGGTGATGTTGCACGACTACTCGACAGGCGTCGTGCGGACCCTGCACATCTCGCGCGTCGTCGGCCGCGCCAAGTGGAATGACGTGTCGTGGATCACGACCTTTTCCGGCGTGCCGATGCTGACACTGCAGACCTGTGTCGGAGCCGACGACCACACGGACCGGTGGATCGTCGAGGTCACCTAGCGTCCTGAAGCGGGCCCGTGCTCTGAACGGGAGTGCGCGGTTCCTGCTCCAAGCAGGCCCGACGCGGGCGCTGCTGGGCCGGCTGGTGCACCGTGGGAGCATGTTCAGGAACTCCCGCAAGCTCACCCTACTGATCGCGTCCACGGCCGTCCTCGTCGTCGCCGCCTGGCCCGCGACCGCCTTGGCAGCGACGGAACCGCGCCTCGGCACCGCGCTCAGTTTCGCGGTCCTGGGTGGGTCGACGGTGACCAACACCGGTCCCACCGTGGTCACCGGCGAGCTGGGGTTGAGCCCGGGCACCTCCGTGACCGGCTTCCCGCCGGGGTTCTCAGGAACCCAACACATCAAGGACGCCGTGGCGCTGCAGGCTCAGAACGACCTCGGCACCGCATACACGGACGCCGCCAACTCGCCGACCACCTCTGACCTCACCGGGCAGGACCTGGGCAACAAGAACCTGACTCCCGGCGTGTACTCGTTCAGCTCCTCGGCGCAGCTCACGGGCCCGCTCACGCTGAGTGGCAACGGCGTGTTCATCTTCCAGATCGGCAGCACGCTCACCACGGCCAGCAACTCGGTGGTGAACCTGGTCAATGGCGCGCAGGCCTGTGCGGTGTACTGGCAGGTGGGCAGCTCGGCGACGCTCGGCTCCTCCACGCAGTTCCAGGGCAACCTGATGGCCCTCACCAGCATCACGATGGTCACCGGCTCCAACATCCTCACCGGCCGCGCCCTGGCGCTCACCGGGGCAGTGACCCTCGACACCAACCAGATCATCCCGCCCACCGGGACGTGCACAGTCACGTCGAGCGCGCCCACGGGATCGACCCCGGCGCCGAATAGCAGCAGGGGCGGCCCCAAGTCGAAAGCGCCGCCGACGCCACCGACGCCCCGGGTCGGGGCCGGACTGGCTGACAACCTCATTCCCGGCCTGTTCGCGATCGTGGTTGGCGGCCTGCTGGTGGCCACCGGGCGCCGGCGCAGCCATCGCGAGGTGTGACCAACACCGTCACCCCTGACCCGGCACCGCTCGAATACACAAAGGCCGCTGAGATGAAGCTGCAGAGCCTGGCCAGTCAAGGGGACGGCAGTCGCGGCACGTTCGGGGCAGGCTCGATGACAGCACCACGCACAGTTCTGAGCGCGAGGTCGCCGCGGATCACGGCCAGTCGCTGGGTGGCTCACGCGGGCGCGCTGCGGGAGGGTCTCCGTCTCTACCAGACGGTGTTCGAGCGCAGCGCTCTCGGGCAGCTGATCGTGGACTTCCCCTCGTTCCGGATCGACGTCGTCAACCGCGCGCTCTGCGCGGTCACGGGGTTCAGGGTGGACGAGCTGGTGGGCAGCGACGTCTCCGTGCTGTTCCCCCCGCACCAGAGTCCCGCCACCGACACGCTCGAGCGCCTCGCCGATGGCAAGACCGACAGCTACACCGCGCACCGCACGCTGCGGCGCCGCGACGGCACCATCCTGCCGGTTCTCTCCACTGTCTCAGTGATCCGCGACGACGACGGCTGCCCCCTCCAGCTCCTGGTGGTCATGCAGGACCGCAGCCAGCAGCATGCGGACGAGGCTGTCCAGCGGCGCAGCCAGGCTCTCATCGACGCGGCCATCGCTGCCCTGCCGATGACGTTCACTGCCTTCGACACGGGGTTGCGCTGCACGTACGTCGCCGGTGGCCTCGGGCAGCGCACCACCACGGCGGAGAGCATCCTCGGCAAGCACGTTTCCGAGTACACACAGCACCCGCCGACCCTTCGCGCGCTGCGCCGGGCGCTTCAGGGGAGCGAGTCGACCACCCGCACGCTCTACAACGGCCAGACCTACCTGACGCTCCACGGTCCGATGTGCGATGACGGCGGCTCCATCGTCGGGGCCGTCTCGGTGTCCACGAACGTGACCACCGAGGTCACGGCCGAGGCGGCCCGGCGGCAGGCTGAGGAGCTGCGGCTGTACGTGGCGCAGCACGATGCCCTGACGGGGCTTCCCGATCGATCCGCGCTGGTCGATCACCTCAACGCCCTCGCCAATGCCGGTTCGGGTCCGACGGCGCTGCTGGTTGTCGACATCGACGACTTCACCCTGATCAACGAGGGGCTCGGACAGGAGGTGGGCGACGGGGTGCTCCTCGAGGTCGGTTGCCGGGTGGCCGCCGCGTTCCCGGGCACCATGGTTGCCCGCAAGGGCGGCGATGAGTTCGCGGTCGTCTTCACCGGCGACCTGGATCGCGACGGTGCGGTGGCGGCCGCGGACCGGGTGCGCCGCGCGGTCGAGGAGGACGTGCAGGTGGCCGGCCATGCGCTGCACGTCACCACCGGCGTCGGTGTCGCACTGCAGCAACGCTCGGGATCCTCGTCGACCCTGATCGGCAACGCGGACACCGCACTCTCGAACGCCAAGGCCGCCGGGACCGGCCAGTACCGGCTGTTCGATCGCGAGATGCGACGAGCGGTCGAGGAACGGCTGGCGATCCAGAACGGTCTCCGCGTCGCCCTGCGCACGAATGCCCTCAGCATCGCGTACCAGCCGATCGTCGGGCTCGAGGATCGCCGCGTCCGTGGCGCCGAGGCCCTGGCGCGTTGGACCCATCCTGAGCGCGGTTCGATCCCCCCTGCAGAGTTCATCCCGGTGGCTGAGCAGTGCGGGCTGATCGTCCCGGTCGGTCATTGGGTGATGTCGACCGTGTGCCATGACATCGCGTCGCTCGCCCTCCAGCCGGGGATGAGGCTGTCGGTGAACGTCTCGGTACGGCAGCTGGTGGACGGCCATTTCGCGGACCTGGTCGAGAGATTGCTCGACGAGGCCGGCGTGCCTGCCACCGCGCTGACCATCGAGGTGACCGAGAGCGCGCTCATGGACGATGTGGCTCCGGTCCGGCTCGCGTTCGACCGGCTGCGGTCGCATGGGGTGCAGGTGTCGATCGACGACTTCGGCACCGGGTACTCGTCGCTGGCGCGCCTTCAGCGGCTGCCTGTGGACGTGATCAAGCTCGACCGCTCGTTCGTGACCGACCTCGACCTTCGTCCCGGAGCGCGTGAGATGGCCTTCGCGATCCTGCAGCTCAGCGCGGCGATCGGTGTCGACATCGTGGCTGAGGGTGTCGAGACAGAGGCGGAGGCCGCAGCCCTGCTCGAGATCGGCTACACGTCGGCGCAGGGCTTCCTCTTCGCACGGCCCGAGCCGCTGGCTGACCTGCAGGCACTGCTGCTTGCTCCGGTTGCTCCATCGCTGGAACGTCGTGCTGGCGTGCAACGTCGCCAGCGAACTGATCGACGCAGCAGCGGCCGCCTCGTCGTTCTCTGACACGTCGCGCTGTCGCTGGATGCGCGACGATGTGGTGTCGTGGCCAAGCTCGTCTACTCGGTGATCACCTCGCTCGACGGCTTCGTCTCGGACTTGGACGGCAACTTCGACTGGGCGACCCCGGACCAACAGGTGCACGCCTTCGTCAACGACCTCGAGCGGACCATTGGCACGTACCTGTACGGACGCCGGATGTACGAGACGATGGTGTTCTGGGAAAACGCTGACGCCTCCGCCGGACAGGCGCCGGTCAGTGAGGACTACGCAGACATCTGGCGCGCGGCCGAGAAGGTCGTGTACTCGAGGACGCTCGAGACGGTCGTCAAGTGCCAGAACGCGTATCGAGCGGGAGTTCGACCCGGAAGCGGTTCGCCGGCTGAAGGCCGCGTCGCCACGCGACATCAGCATCGGCGGCCCCGAGCTGGCCGGTCAGGCGATTGCGGCCGGGCTCGTCGACGAGTACCACCTCTTCCTCGTCCCGGTGGTCGTGGGCGGCGGCAGGCGTGCACTCCCCGATGGGGTTCGCGCCGATCTCGAGCTGCTCGATGAACGCCGCTTCGACAACGGCGCGGTTCACCTCCATTACCGAAACCGTTCGCGAGGACGGCTCGGCTAGGATGTCCGCCGGCGCGAGGCACCCTCGTTCTCATCGGAGGCAAGAATGACTGCGATCGCACGCCGCTGGCTCATCGTCCTGGCCGGACTCACTCTCGGCCTTGCTGCGGCGGCCACCTCGCTGGGGCCGGTTCGCTCCTTCGCCGCCACCAGCTTCACGGTCACCAGCGCCACCGACCTCACCGCCGCCAATCCCACCTGCACCAACCCGTGCAGTCTCCGCCAGGCAATCGTCGACGCCAACGCCACCACCGGCGCGGTGGTCGTCACGTTCACGGTCCCCGGTCCCTTCAACCTGACCAACGGCGAGCTCACCATCAACGGGTCGGAGACGAGCCTCGACGTGCAGGGGGCAGCTGACGGCGGCACGGTCATCCACCAGAACGGCACCGACCGCGTTCTCCTCATCGAGACCAGCGGGATCAGCGTCACGCTGAGCGACGTGACGCTCACCGGCGGACACGCGCTGACCGCATCTGGCACAGGGGACGACGGGTACGGCGGCGCTATCGACATCAACACCGGCGCCAGCGTCATGGTCATCAACAGCACGATCACAGGCAACAGCGCACAGGTTGGCGGCGGGGCCATCGACGACAACACAACCTCGGGGGCTGACCCTGGTCGGCACCACCGTGAGCGGCAACACTGCTGCCGCCGAGGGCGGTGGCGTCGACGACAACACGGTGGCGACGCTGACGGCGATCAACAGCACCATCGCGGGCAACACAGCCGGCACCGGCGGCGGTGGAAGCGATCGCCGCCATCACCGCGGCAAAGGTCACCCTGGTGAACGACACCGTCACCGCCAACACCAGCCCATCCGGCGCGGCATTCGGCGCCGTGCAGGCGACGGGAACCGGTGCGTCCACCGTCACCAACACCATCGTCTCCGGCAACACCGGCAACAACTGCGCCGGGCTGGTCACCGATGGCGGCAACAACCTCGAGCAGGGCAGCTCCTGTGGTTTCTCGACGAGCGCGCAGCACGGCGACCCTCTGCTCGACTCGCTGCAGGGCAACGGCGGCCCCACTCCCGACGATGGCGCTGGAAACCCGGGCAGCCCGGCGATATTCGGTGGTTCGGACACCGCGTGCGCGGCGGCGAGCAGTGGCGCCACTCCGGGCGCAGGCGGCGGTCGACCAGCGCGGCGCACACCGGCCGCAGTCGAACGCACTGCGACATCGGCGCCTTCGAGGTGGTCGCCACGACCACCACGCTCGCGGCACTCCGCCAGCACCACGGACGGGATCCTGCCAATCTCGCTGACGGCAAAGGTCACCGCCGCGCAGCTGATCCCGGGCCCCGCGTCAGGGGTTGTGTCCTTCTATGACGGCACAACGCTGCTCGGAACGGCGACGTTGGGCGCTGACGCGAGCGCAACGCTGACGACCTCCGGCCTGGCCGCCGGGTCGCAGAGCGTCACCGCCCGGTATACCCAGACGCCACTGTTCCTGGCCAGCGTCTCCTCGGCGTCTACGGTGAACGTCGCAACTCCGGTCCCGACCGTCGGCGGCGCACCGCCCTGGGTGCCGGCGGGGGCGCTGATCGTGGTCGGTGCCGCGCTGGCCGGCGGCGCGGTCAGGCGCCGGCAGACATCACCGAACGCGGGACCGGACACGGACCGTTAGGCGTCGCGCTCGGACAGGTCAGCGCTTGGCGACGGGCGGCGCCGGACTGGGTTTCGGCGAGGGGGCAGCCGTCGGACTGCTGCCGGCCTGCGGGTCAGGCGGGGTGGCGCCGACGCCCGCGGGACGCTCGAGGAAGGATTGCCACCCCCCGCTGTACAGCTCGCCGGCGCCGATCCCAGCCGCAGCCAGGACGCACGCCAGCGTCATCGCCTGCATCACCCGTCTCGCCCGGCGGCGGCGCGCCTTGGCTCGGGCGAAGGCGTCGTCCGTCCCGGCGTCAGTCATTGCCCGGGCTCTGGGTGAACGCTGCTGCCCCCTTCGTCGCCAGCTCGCTGACCAGCGGTGCGTAGCCGGAGACGAAGATCCCGGCCAGCAGAGCGGCCGCGACGCCGCGCATGACGCGATGCGTGCCCGCTCTTCTGCCCCACTTCCACCAGCGTCGTACTGCCGGGATGCGCAGGACGGCGAGCGGCACACTCACTGCGAGGGCGTCGACGAAGATCGTCCCCACACCGAACAGGAACAGCAGGTGGATGAGGACGGTCACCCAGACCACGTACGTCAGCCGCTGGATCCACTTCCAGTAGCCGCCGAGCCAGCGCTGGGCGCGACGGTTGGCGGTGACCACCATCGGGATCAGCAGCAGGGTCGAGACCAGCCCGGCCAGCAGGAAGGTGTGCCCGCCGACGCGGGTGAGGACGGTGCCGGGGAATGTGTCGCCGGTGGTGATCGCCGCCAGCGTGAGGTCGGTTCCCGCCACCGCGAACATCGCGATGCCGTAGTCACGACGGAGCACCAGGGCCACCGCCAGCCCGTGATGGTGTTGACCGGGGTGACCGCGAGCATCATCACGAAGATGAGGAAGGCTGAGCTGCCGAGGACGTCCGCCGTGGACGCGGAGACGTGAGCCACGCTGTCGGGACGGCCGAGGATCGCGGACACCAGCTCGGGACCCATGAGCGCGAAGGGGACGAGCAGCAGAGCACGGAAGAACCAGACGGCCGTCCGTCCGTAGCGCTCACCTGCAACACCGGGGTGGCGGTGAACGCGGCCGGCTGGCGCAGGGACTGTCATGCTCGGCAGAGCCAGCTGGTCGGCAGCCTGCGCGACGGTCATCAGCTGGAGATGGTCCGGCACGGGAGCGGATGCCCGGATGTCAGTCTGGGCCTGCGTTGCACACACGTTGCGGGGACGCTACAACAAGGTTCCGCCTCATGGAAAGTCTGGGAAACGGCTCTCAGGACGCTGTGGATCCGGCGCTCACGGCGTCCGCGATCACCGCCCGGCTACGCGCCGCCGGCTGCGTTTTCGCGGAGGACGAGGCCGCCATGCTCATGGCGGCGGCGCGGACGCCGGCCGGGCTTGCCGCGATGGTGGCGCGGCGCGTCGATGGGCTGCCGCTCGAGCACGTGATCGGGTGGGCGGACTTCTGCGGCCTGCGGATCGTCGTGGACGAAGGCGTGTTCGTGCCGCGCCACCGCACCGAGTTCCTGGTCGACAAGGCTGTCCAGCTCGCTCGTCCCGGCGCAGTGGTGGTCGACCTCTGCTGTGGCTCAGGCGCGCTCGGTGCGGCGCTCGCCGCCGCGGTCGGGCGGCTCGAGCTGCATGCCTCGGACGTCGACCCGGCGGCGGTGCGGTGCGCGCGCCAGAACCTCGCCGGCCTCGACGCGCACATCTACGAAGGCGACCTCTACGACCCACTCCCGGCAAGGCTGCGCGGTCGCGTCGACGTCGTGGTGGCGAACGTCCCGTACGTACCCACCGCAGAGATCGAGCTGCTCCCGCGCGAGGCGCGCCTCCATGAGGCCCGCGTGGCGCTCGACGCGGGGTGCGGACGGGCTCGACGTGCTGCGCCGGGTGGCGAGCGAGCTCCGCGGTGGCTCACACCCGGCGGCCACCTGCTCGTCGAGACGACTGAGCTGCAGGCGGAACAAGCCGTCGAGATCTTCGCGCGTGCCGGCTGTTGCCGCAGGTGGAGCGCTACGACGAACTTGAGGCCACCGTCGTCATCGGGACAGCGCCCAAGCCCTGACGCTCTCGCGCCTCCAACCCGGCCGCTCCGAATTTCAGGCAGTGCGCACGATGACCACGACAGGCGGCACGGCCAGGATTGCAGTCATCCCCCGACCACTGGAGGCCTGACTATGCAGTTGCTGACAATCCCGACCACGACCCAGGCGACAGCGAGGGAGGACGTGTGCGTGTCCCCGGGCGGGCTCGTCGACCGGCAGACCGCTGCCGCAGACTGCGTCGTCCTGTGGACCGACTGGACGGCTCAGGCTCGCGCGGCGCCTCCTGAGCTGGCGCTTCGGCGTGACAGCGAGTCGATGGCGACAGCGACGATGAGCACGAGCCCGGTGACGATGAACTCCCACTGCACGGCGAGTCCGAGGAGGAACATCCCGTTGTAGATCCCGCCGATCACCAACCCGCCGAGGACGCCGTGGATGACCCGGCCGCGGCCGCCGAATAGGCTGGTCCCGCCGATGACGGCGGCAGCGACCGCGTACAGGGTCAGCTGGCCACCGTTGATGTTGTTCGAGGCGCCGCCGAGGTACGCGAAGTACAGCATGCCTGCCAGGCCTGCCGTCATCGAGCAGAGCACGAAGGCAAT
Organism: Candidatus Dormiibacterota bacterium; assembly: GCA_963717185.1. Lineage (GTDB taxonomy): Bacteria > Chloroflexota > Dormibacteria > Aeolococcales > Aeolococcaceae > Aeolococcus. Next base: position 43,509 of record CAVQVY010000006.1, read on the forward strand.
GGTTCGGACCCGAGCGAGGTTCACGCCGGCGCGCCGCGCGGCCTCGGCGTTGCCGCCGATCGCATAGAGGTAGCGCCCGAATTGCGTGCGCTCGAGAAGCACCATCCAGATGCCGAGGACGGCGAGGACGATGAGGATGACGTACGGCACGCCGGCAATGGTCCCGAAGTGAGCGCGGTTGACGTTGCACACGGCCACCACGACAATGCCGATCACCGCCATGAAGCCGATCTTCATGAGCGTCAGCCCCACCGGCGGCGCCACCAGGCCGCTGCGGCGCCGCCGGCTGTCACGCAGCCAGAGGCTGGCGCCGAGCAGCGCCACGATCACGATCATCCCGATCCAGCTGATGGTGGGATCGAAGTTGCCGTACATCATGTTGGAGATCGCGTGGACGTTGTTCGAGTCGCCGGACAGCGGCGGGTAGCCCGAGAAGGGGCCGAATGCCAGGACGATGAGGCAGACGCCGTTGGCAATGAGGAAACCGGCGAGGGTCACGATGAAGGACGGGAGGCGCAGCCGGGTGATCAGCGTGCCCTGGATGAAGCCCCACACCGCCACCACGAGCAACCCGACGAGGATGGCCGCCCACCACGGCCAGTTGCTCGTGGCCGGCTCGACGAGCTGGATGGTGACGATGCCGGCGAGCGGACCGACGTAGCCGACGGAGAGGTCGATCTCCCCGAGCACGAGCACGAAGCACTCGGCCATCGCCAGCACCATGAAGACCGCGCTCTGCTGGAAGAGGTTGACGATGTTGCCTGCGGAGAGGAAGACATTGCTGGGACTGATCGCCTCGAAGACGATGGCGATCAGCACCATGCCCGCGACGACGGGGAGCACCCCGCTGTCGCCGTTGCGGACACGGGCGGTCCACCCGCGGAAGTACTCGCCGAGCGACTGGGCGACGAGCGCCGGCGGAACCACCAGCTCGGCGGCAGCCGTGGCCTCGGTCGGGTCGGCCGCAGGGGCGGCGTCTGCTCCGTCTGGAGCCGGGAGCGCTGTCAGGGGGTCGTCGTCGACGCGCGCCACGCGCTCACACCCCCTTCGCAGCGGTCGCGCCCGCTGCTGCGGAGCGGCTGGACGCCCCGGTTGTCATGTACTCGACGAGGCTCTGCCGGTCGAAGTCGGCAGCCGGCCCCTGGATGACCATGCGCCCGAGGTGGAGAACGGCCACCCGGTCAGCGACCTCGAAGACGTCGTTGAGGTTGTGCGAGATGAGCATCACGCCCAGTCCGTTGTCGCGCAGGCGCCGCACCAGCTCGAGGACCTGCCTCGTCTGCACCACGCCCAGCGCCGCGGTGGGCTCGTCGAGGATGACCAGCTTGGAGTTCCACATCACCGCCTTGGCCACCGCGACCGACTGGCGTTGCCCGCCGGAGAGCGAGCCCACCGGCTGGCGGATCGAGCGCACCGTGGTGACGCGCAGCCCGGCCAGCGTCTTGCTCGCCTCCCGCTCCATGTCGTCCTCGTCGAGGAGCCAGCGGCGAACCCGTTCGCGGCCGAGGAACATGTTCTGCACGATGTCCAGGTTGTCCGCGAGGGCGAGGTCCTGGTACACGGTCTCGATGCCCAGGCGCGACGCCTCGCGCGGGCTGTGGATGTGGACGACGCGGCCCTCCCACTTGATCTCCCCGTGGTCGGGCGGGTGGATCCCGGAGATGCACCGGGTGAGCACCGACTTGCCCGGCCCCGTTGTCGCCGCACAGCGCGGTGATCTGGCCGGCGGGGAGGTCGAGGTCGACCTGGTAGAGGGCCTGCACCGGCCCGAAGTGCTTGTCGAGCCCGCGCACCGTCAGGAGTGCGCCGTCGTCCGGCTGAGCGCTCTGTTCGCTCACGTCACCGTGTCCTCGTCACCGCGGGCTGACACGGGCGACACCTCATGGCGGTGGGCATTATGGCTCTCTGGCTCGAAGAGTGTGAGGCACCGCCGCGACGATCGCGGCGGTGCCTCCGGCAACGGGTTCGGCTACGGGGTGATCCCGGCGGCAGAGCAGACGCTTGCGCCCACGGCGGTGCACAACGTCGATGCCGAGACGAACTGGTCCTTGATCACGGTCGTCGCCATGTTGGTGGCGTCGACCCACTGCGGGGTCAGCAGCGAGGCGGGCTCTGTGCTGCCCGGGCCACTCGCCGGCTTGGTCGTGCTGTTCACCAGCGCGGCCGGTGGGGTGGCGCCGGCACGGAGGATGGTGGCCAGGGACACGGCGTCCTGGGCCTCGAGGTACACGGCCTTGTACACGGAGCCGCACTGGAAGCCCTGGAGGATGTTCTCCATGCCCTGGAGGGTTGCGTCCTGACCGGTGGTCGGGATCTTCTTGGCAGCGACGCCGTCGTTCTTGAGGTCGGTGATGACGGCGTTGGCGAGCCCGTCATTGGCCTCGATGGTGGCGTTGATCTCCGGGTGCGCGGTGAACTGCTGCTGGAAGATGGTGCCGCCGGTGGCGTTGGTCCAGCCCGGGGTGATCTGGTCGCCGACCAGGGTCGCGCCCGAGCTGTTGGTCTTGCCGGCGGGCTCGGGAGTGGTGGTGTCACCCCAGACCACCGAGTTGTACCCCTGTGCGAAGGAGACGGCGTTGGGGTCGGTGTCCTCACCGCCATCGAGCGTGAACACCTTCGGGCTGGTGATGTTCCAGGCCTGGAGGCACGACTGGAACCCGGTCCCGATCAGCTTGCCCACCTGGACGTTGTCGAAGCTGACGTAGTAGGTGTTGTTGCCCTGGAAGGTGGCGCGGTCGTAGCTGATCGCTGCCACGCCGTGCGACTGGGCGAGTGACTGGATCTGCGCGCCGACGGTGCTGTCGAGTGGGTCGAACACCAGGACGCTGGCGCCGAGCGTGATGTCCGCCTGGGCGTCGGCCAGCTCGGTGGCGTCGTTGCCCTGCGCGTTGTCGATCTTGAAGTCGTTGCTTGTGTACCCGGCCTGCTGGAAGGCCTTGGTCAGGTACGGGGCGTCGAAGTTGACGTACCGGGTCGACGACGTGGTGTCAGGGAGGATCACCCCGACCAGTCCCTTTCCCGCTGTGGTCAGGCCCTTGAACTGGCTCATCACCGAGAACGAGCTGTCGAACGACTTGACGCTGAGCCCGGAGGGAACTGTTGCCGCCGGCGCCCCGGACGAGCTCGTCGTGTTGTTGCTGCTGCCGCACGCTGCTGCGACCGCGGCCACGCCGACAACCGCCCCCCACCGCGCCGCTCGGGTGATCCGTCCCGAGCTCCTACTGTCTGTCCGCATGCCGTGGTCCTCCTGTTGCTAGCCAGCTAATGAGACTTGATGGGCGGGTGCCCTGTCACTGGAAGCCAGATGGTCGTGTGCGCCGTACGGCGCGACGGTGTCGCTCTCCTGGAGCGCCAGCGCGAGGGCCCCGAGCACGCCGGCGCGCTCCGAGAATGCGCCGGTGGTGATCTTCGGGGCGTCGGCCGGCAGCGCCATGGTGCGCCGCGCGATCGAACTCACGGATCGCGGACAGCAGGACGTCGCCGGCCGCGGCGAGCTCACCGCCCACGATGATCAGCTGCGGGCTCAGGAGGTTGCAGAGGTTGGCAAGCGCCACGCCCATGTGCCGCCCCGCGTCCGTGATCACGCGGCGGCAGCCCACGTCACCCTCGTCGCTGAGGCGCAGCAGGTCGGTGACCGTGAAGTCCGCCGGGTAGCTCCTGCGCAGCAGCTCGAGCAGTGCGGGGGCGGCGGCGAACATCTCCAGGCAACCGCGGTTGCCGCAGCGGCAGAGCGGACCGTCCTCCTCGATGGTGGTGTGTCCGATCTCGCCGGCCGACCCGGCGACGCCGCGGTAGAGCTTCCCGTTGAGGACGAGCCCGGCCCCGATGCCGGTCGACGCCTTGATGTACGCGAAGTCGGTGAAGCCGCGACCCACTCCCCACAGGCCCTCGGCGAGCGCTCCCAGGTTGGCGTCGTTGTCGACGGTGGTGGGGATGCCGAGCGCGCTCTCGAAGGCCGAGGTCACGTCGAAGCCCGCCCACCCGGGCAGGATCGCGGTGGAGAGCGTTCGGCCGGCGTCGCGGTTGGTCGGCCCGGGCAGCCCCACCGCCAGGACGCGCACATCCGAGATCTCCGCAGCCGCCTTGCCGACCAGGTCCTTGAGGAGGCGCGCGGCCTCGGACACGCTCGACGCCGCCTCATGGCCGTACGGGAGAGTCAGGTACGCCTCGCCGCGGACTGTGTGGGTGAAGTCCGCAACTGCCACGCGGACATGCCGGTTGCCGAAGTCGATGCCGCCGACCAGCCCTGCCGATGGCTCGAGGGTCACCTCCGACACCTTCCTGCCGTTGCGGATGACCTCCGAGACGCGGGCCAGTCCCTGGCTGGTCAGCTCGCGGACGATGTTCGACACCGAAGCGTGTGAGAGACCGGTGGCGCGGGAGATCTCCGCCTGGGTCAGGGGGCCGTTGAGCCGCAGGGTGGTGAGCGCCTCGTGGCGGTTGGCGAGCCGAAGATCAGTGAGAGATCCGCCCGCCCGACGCCCTGCCATTCGGGGGACTTTGGCTCGCCGCGGTGGTCACTGTCAAGCTTTGACCGCACACCCCCGTCAGAGCGGCCGTGAGCCGTCAGATCTTGACGATGCTGCCCCGGCGACGTAGCAGGCCCGGCGCGGCGGGCCGTTCGCTATCGTGGCGGGATGACCGATGAGCCTGAGGAGCAGGTCTCCTGGATGGCGGTGGCCGCCCATCTTCCCGTGGTCGCCAGCGACGGCAAGGAGGTCGGCCACGTCCTCGAGGTCGCGGCTCTCCCGCAGGAGGACATCTTCCACGGCATCGTCTTCTCACACCACGCGCGCGGCCGCACCCACCTCGCCCCGGCGGCCGACGTCGCCCGCATCACCAACAGGGCCGTCTACCTGACGGTCGACAGCGCCGGCGCGGAGGCGTACGAGGAGTTCCACGAGCTCCACATCTCGCGCCTCGGGTTGCGCGGCATCCTCAACTGGAAGCACATGGGGTGGAAGGACTCGTCGGAGTAGGGGCTGCCCGCCGGCGCGCAAGGATTCGGGGCCCGGCTCGTTAAAGTCGGTGTCGGAAGCTTCCAGGAAGGGGATTCATGAGGAAGACGCGCGTCGGCGCAGGCCATCGCGGCCTGATCGGACTGGGCATGGTCGCGATCGTGGCTGCCGGGATCTCCGGCTTCGACACCGTGCCCGCCAAGGCGCTGCCCGCGGTGCCGATCGGGTTCAGCACCCCCAACGTGATGGATCCGATCGAGGCGGTGGGTGAGCCCACCATCGTGGAAAGCCCCGCCTCCGACAACACCGTGTATGCCAGCGGCCCATGGGGAACGGGCACGCAGCGCAGCCTCTGGGACGCGTCAGCCGACCGCGGCGAGACCTTCCGCCTGGTGCAGCAGTGCGCACCCCAGTCAGGCCAGGTCTCGTCGGTTTGTGCTCCTCCGACGGCGGTGCAGGGCAGCCCCAACCCCCCGGGCGGCGGTGACACCGACCAGCGCCTGGACTCGAACGGCAAGGACTACTTCGCCGACCTGTGGGCGCTTGCCTGTGACCGCGTGGCCACCACCACCGACCACGGCGCCACCGCCCTGCAGAACGCATACGGGTGCAACTCGCCGAGCGTCAGCCCGTCGAGCCGGCCGGACGGGTCGGATCGTCAGTGGCTGGCGGTCTACGACCCCAAGCTGACCGGCGTGACCAGCGTGGCGGCAGACCATGCGCTGGCGCCGCTCACCTACATGGAATACAACAACCTGCAGACCACGCAGACCGGTTGCTCGTACTGGGTCAAGAGCACCGACGGCCTCAACTACATGCCCGCCAACAACGACAACGGCAACGTCGGCTGTGACGGGTATCCGTCCGTCGACCAGACCACGGGCGACGTCCTCGAGGCGACCGACGGTGGCGGCAACACCGTCAAGCTGAACATCGGCGTCCCCGACGCCAGCGGCAACCTCTGCTTCCTCGACGACCCCGCGAGCATCACCATCGGTGGAGCCACGCACGCCTGCGCGGCAGGCGGCGGCAACGCGCTCGGCAACGGGCTGATCACCATCGCCACCGGGCTGGCAGGGTCGCCATCCCTGCTGTTCGTGGTGTCGTCGATCGACAGCGCGCGCAACCTGCACGTCACCTACGCGGTGTCGGGCAGCGTCAGCGGCACCACCAGCACGTTCCAGGTGTTCACCACTGTGGCGCCTGCCGTGGACCCGCTCTTCCCGTCCGACGTGCCCTGGTCGCACTGGGCAACTCCCGTGCAGGTCAGCCAGGCGCCGTCGAACGTCAACGTGTTCCCGTGGGTCGTCGCGGGCGGTCCCGGGCGCTCCAACTCGGTGTGGTACGGGACCAGCTCGTACATCGACCCGAGCACGAACGGCGGCCAGAAGTGGTACGCCTACATGGGACAGACCGTATGGCCTGTCGACGCCAACGGCATCGTGCAGGTGGCTGCTGATCACTCGGATGCGCTCGGCGCACCGACGCTGACGATGGTGCAGGCCAGCCCGCACCCCAACCACTACAACAGCATCTGCCTGCAGGGCACCGGCTGCATCACCTCGCAGGGAGACCGCAACCTCGCCGACTTCTTCACGGTCACCATCGACCACGACGGCGCCGCGCTGGTCGAGTACGACGACACGTCCAACGGCCTGATCCAGGCCGGTTTCACGCCGACCAGCGGGCTCGCCGACCACCCGGGTGCGCCGCTGGTGACGATCGCCAGGCAGGATTCCGGCCCGGGCCTGTTCGGCAGCAACGTCGGCACCCGCCCCGGCGAGCCGACGTCGGACCCGACGACCGCAATGACCGATCCCGGCGGAGACGCGAAGTACCCGGTCATCGGTGGCACCAATGTGCCCGGGCTCGACTTCACCGGCAACAGGCTGTCGCTGTCCGCTGACAACCAGACGCTGACCGTGACCATGAACGTCGCGGACCTCAGCTCTGCCGCGCTGGCGGCTGCGTCCAGCTCGGTCACCGGCACTGCGTTTCTCCAGTACGTGACCAGGTGGCAGCAGGGCAACATCATCTACTACGCCATCGCCGAGGCACCGGTCATCGCGGGGCAGCCGCAGGCGTTCCAGTTCTACGCAGGCGCAGCCCAGAGCATCGACCTCTGCTCGGTGTCCGCATGCGACCCGCATGTCCTCTACTACCCCGACGCCCCGGCCTTCGACGCCACCGCGACGCAGACGGGCGGTTTCACGGTGAGCGGTGGACAGGTCAACACCACCACCGGGACGATCACCATCCCGGTGCCCACCGCGGACATCGGCTCGCCGACGCAGACAAGCCTGCTCGAGGAGGTGGGCTCCTACGCGTTCGGCTCCGCGCACACCCAGTCGGGCGTCACCAACAACATGGCTGAGCTCGACGAGCTGCCGCTGGAGGTGGACGGGGTGTGCTGCTTCAACTTCCAGCCACAGCCTGCCGCGGTGGTCCCGGAGTTGCCGTGGGTGCCCGCGTTGCTCGGGATCGCCGGGGCCGTGCTCGTCGGCGCCGGCGTCCTGAGACGCCGCCGCCGTCCCGCATTACTGGCGAGCTAGCTCCTCGACCCGGCGTCGCACCTCGTCGCGCACCGTCCTCACGGCGTCCTGCGTCGCGGCCCGCCGGGTCGTCGAGGTCCCAGTCGAGGTAGCGCTTTCCGGGGATGAACGGGCATGCGTCGCCGCAGCCCATGGTGACGACGACCTCGGCCCATTCCGCGTCGTCGTCGCTCAGTGGCCGCGGGGTGCGCCCGTCCAGGTCGATGCCCAATTCCGCCATGACCGCGACGACCTCGGGGTGCACGTGGTCGATGGGCTCGGACCCTGCCGAACGCGCTTCGCCGCCGAGCCTCTCCCAGAATGCCTGGGCCATCTGGGAGCGTCCTGCGTTGTGCACGCAGACGAACAGCGCCCGGGGCAGGCGTGGCTCGGTCACGAGGCTTCCTCGTGGGCGACGACCACCACGTGGCTCGCGTCGGAGAAGGTGGGGTAGAGGACGCGGATGGCCCCCAGGGCGACGGCGGCGCCCACCAGCTGGAAGGCCACGAACGCGGGCACAGACCCCGGGGCGATGCCGGCAAACGTGTCCGAGAACATGCGGCCGACGGTGACCGCCGGGTTGGCGAAGCTCGTCGACGCGGTGAAGAAGTACGCGCCGGTGATGTACGCCCCCACCGCGAACGGCGCCAGGTGGGTGCGATGGCTGCGGGCCAGCCCGAAGATCACCAGGAGGAGGCCGAACGTGGCCACCACCTCGGCCAGCCACAGGCCACCGCCGGTCCGCTCGCGGTGCGAGACCTGGACCGCGGGGAGGGAGAACATCAGGTTGGCGATGACCGTGCCGGCGCACGCACCGGCGACCTGGGCGGGGACGTAGGCGGCCAGCTCGCGCCAGCGCAGTCCTCCGAACGCGGCGTCGAGCAGGCTCACCACCGGGTTGAGATGCGCGCCGGAGACGGCACCGACCGCGAGGATGATCGCGGCCAGCGCCGCCCCGGTGGCCAGCGCGTTCTCGAGGAGCTGGAGGCCGGTGTCAGACGGGCTGAGCCGCTGCGCGGCGATCCCCGACCCCACCACCGCGATCAGCAGCAGCGCGGTGCCGACGAACTCGGCGAGCGCCCTGCGCGTCAGCAGCACGCAGCCACAGTGCTCGCCTCATCGGACGCGCATGCGCCCGCGCCGCACGCGGCGTCGACCCGGAGCGCCGAACCTTGTGAGGCGTCGCTGTCACTGAGCACGGTGTACACCTCCCAGGGCGCGCCATCCGGGTCGTTCACCCAGACCTTGTCCTGGAGCGCGTAGCAACACTCGACGCCGTCCTCGACGGCTGTGTCGAAGTCCTTCTTCCACGAGGCGACGGGTGGCGGCCACGACCTCCTCGGTCGACGAGACCTCGACGCCGAGGTGGTTGAGGGTCGGCGCGCCCGCCGTGGACTGGATGAGCACCAGCTTGAGCGGGGGCTCGGCGATGGCAAAGTTGGCGTAGCCGGGCCGGCGCTTGGCCGGGCTCGGTGCCGAACAGCTTCGAGTAGAACGCCACGGCGGCGTCGACGTCGCTGACGTTGAGGGCCAGCTGCACGCGGGACATCGTCTATGCGCACCCGCCGCAGGCGCAGGGGCACTCACAGGGACATGGGCAGTCGCGGGGCATCGCCGAACCTCCTATCGATGAGCGTCGATTGAATGGACTGATCCTAGGACGTTCCATCGATGCAGTGTCAATGGGTAAGATGGAGCCATGGCACCCGTCACCGAGCTGCAGATGGCGGCGGCGACCCGGGTCAAGGGTTGCTGCCAGGAGCTGGCCGACCCGCTGCCCGCAGACGTGGCCGACGACGCCGCCGCTCTGCTGCGCACCCTCGCCGACCCAACCAGGCTGCAGATGCTGGGCATGCTGGCCAAGGCTGACCAACCCATCTGCGTGTGCGACTTCACCGCCGCCTTCGAGCTCGGCCAGCCGACCGTGAGCCACCACCTCGCCAAGCTCCGCGAAGCCGGGCTGGTCACCAGCGTCAAGCACGGCATCTGGGCCTTCTACGAGCTGTCGCCGAAGCTGCCCGCCATCGCCGGCGCGGTACTCACCACGCTGCGGTAGGTCAGCCCGGGATGGGCACCGCGTTGCCCGAGACGCGAATCCCTCCGCTGCCGGGATCGATCTCCACCGACAGCAGGCTGGGCCGGCCCATGTCGTCGCCCTGGTGGATCGTCACCGTGGCGGGCGGTTGCACCAGGCCGAGCTCGCGCAGGTAGGCACCGAGCGCCGCGGCGGCCGCACCGGTGGCCGGGTCCTCGACCACCCCGCCGACCGGGAACGGAACGCGCGAGTGGAAGACGTCGGGGCTCTGGCGCCACACCAGCTGGATGGTGGTCCAGCCCTCTGCGGTCATGAGCAGCGCGCAGGCGCTCGAAGTCGTACGTCATGCCTGCGAGCAGCTCGCGCGTGCGCACGCCGAACACGAGGTGGTGCGCGCCGGCGAAAGCGACACGCGGTGGCAGCTGCGCGTCGATGTCGTCCTCGGTCCAGCCCAGCGTCGACAGGGTCTGCGGCAACCACCGTCGTGGATGCGGCGGTGACGGATGGCGTGACACTGGTGAGCGTGGCGACTGCGCGACCGTTTCCGTCGCTGCGCACACGTCACCGGCACCTCGCCGGCCAACGTCTGGAAACGCATCTCTGCGCCGCCACCGTGGTCCGCGACCGCGACCGCCGAGGCGATCGTGGCGTGGCCGCAGAAGGGAACCTCCGCGACCGGGCTGAAGTAGCGAATCCGGTAGTCACCTGGGCGTCGCGGACGGCCACGAGGAAGGCTGTCTCGCTGTAGCCCGACCTCGTGCGCGATGTCGAGCATGGTCGGCGTCGTCGAGGCCGGCGGCGTCGAGCACGACCCCGGCGGGGTTCCCGCCGTCGGGATCGTCGGAGAACGCGGTGTAACGGAGCACATCGACGCCGCTCGACCATGCGGCGAGCATAGACAAGCACTGCGGCGCACCGGCCGCGGCCGATCAGCGTCCCTGCAGTCGCGTGACCGCGCGCGCCCGCCACGACGCGCCGGCCGGTGCGGCGCTCCACCTCGTCGGCGCCCGCATCGCGCGCGAACGCCGAGGTTGACGCCCAGCCAGCGCAGCGGCTCGGGCTCCCAACGTCGCGAGCGATGCTGCACCCACGGCAGCTCGCGTCAGCGGCCGTGTCGCGCTCGAGGATGAGGTCGGCGAGCGTACGCCCCGCGACGTTCGGCGGCAGTGACCCCGTCACCGACGTAGCCGCCCGGCCCATCCGATTCCCGTCGGCGCGATCGAAGCCCACCGACGGGAACCAGTCGCGCGCCACCCCGATCGGTCCGCCCCAGCGATGCGTGATCTGATGCCACGGGTCTGCGGGAGGAGGTCATGGAGCGCCTCCTCGAGAGCGCTGAACACGGCGGGGTCGCGGTCGTAGGCGTCGGTGACGCGCGAGCCGAAGTGGTATGGCGCACCGCGGCCGCCGAAGGCGATGCGGCCGTCGGCGGTGCGCTGCGCGTAGATGAGCAGGTGGCGGCCGTCGTTGAGCGTCTCGCCGCCGCGACCAGCCGATCTCGGCCCACAGGCGCGTCGGGCAGCGGCGCGGTGGCGATCATCAGCGAGTAGAGGGGGAGGAGCGCACGCCGCTCGCCGCGGAGTTGCGCGGTGTACGCCTCGGTGGCGCGCACCACGGCGACGCGCGCGCACCGTCCCCGGGTGGTGACGACACGGTGCGGCGCCACCTCGACGGCGGCGGTCTGCTCCGCGATCCGGCCGCCGGACCGCTCGACGGCGCGCGCCAGGCCGCGCACCAGCGTGGCCGGTTGGATCGCGCGCGCAGTGCGCCGTGTAGGCGGCGCCACGGCAGCTCGGACACCCGAACTCGCGCGGCGGCCTCGCTCGCGTCGAGCCAGCGCAGAGCCAGGTCGGGCTCGTCGCGCCGCTGTGAGCGGCCACCTCGGCTCGCAGCGCGCTCTCCTGCACCGGGGTTCGGGCCACGCTCAGCGAGCCGCCCTTGAGCATGTCTGCGTCGATCCCCTCGCGCGCTGCGTGGCGGCGATGTCGTCGATGCCCTCGAGCGATGGCGCGATGCATGGCCTTGGCGGCGGCGCTCGCCGGCGCTGACGCGCGACACGCGCCCACGACACCGGGAAGAGGTCGCTGCACCAGCCGCCGTTGCGCCCGCTGGCGCCGAAGCCCGCGATCTCGCGTTCGAGGACCAGCACCGACAGTGACGGCTCACGCTGCAGCAGCGCGTACGCGGTCCACAGCCCGGTGTAGCCGGCGCCCACGATGGCCACGTCGACCTCGCACGGCCCGTCGAGCGGCGGACGCGGGGCCAGGTCGTCGTCGACGGTGTCGAGCCAGAGGCTCAGGCGGCGGTAGCGCTGCAGCGTCGGCCGCTCACACCTCGATGTTCGACATCACGTGCTTGATGCGCGTGTAATCCTCCAGCCCGTACAGCGAGAGGTCCTTGCCGTACCCGGAGTGCTTGAACCCCCCGTGGGGCATCTCCGACACGAGCGGGATGTGCGTGTTGATCCACACGCAGCCGAAGTCGAGCAGGCGCGACATGCGCATCGCGCGGCCGTGGTCGCGCGTCCACACGCTCGAGGCCAGCCCGTACTCGACGCCGTTCGCCCAGCGCAGCGCCTCGTCCTCGTCGGTGAAACGCTGCACGGTGATGACCGGGCCGAACATCTCCTGCTGGATCATGTCGTCGTCCTGGCGCAGGCCGGCCACGACGGTCGCCTCCTGGAAGAACCCGGGACCGGACGACGCCGCGCCACCCGCCGCCACCGACGCGTGGCTGGGAAGGTGGTCGAGGAAGCCGCGCACGCGAGCCAGCTGGTCGCGGTTGTTGAGCGGGCCGTAGGCAGCGTCGACGTCGCTGGGAGGGCCGGTGTGGGTGTTGCGCGCCTGCTGGGACAGGGCATCGAGGAAGTCGTCGTGCACGCGTGGTCCAGCCAGCACCCGCGTTGCGGCCGTGCAGTCCTGGCCCGCGTTGAAGTACCCGGCCCCGGCGATGGCCTCGGCCGCGGCCTCGACGTCGGCGTCGTCGAAGACGATGACCGGCGCCTTGCCGCCGAGCTCGAGGTGGACGCGCTTGAGGTCGAGCGCCGCGGCCTGCGCGACCTCGCGCCCGGCGCGGACGCTGCCGGTGATCGACACCATCGCCGGGATCCGGTGTGACACCACCGCGGCGCCCGGTGGTGCGGTCGCCGCAGACGACGTTGAAGACGCCGGGCGGCAGCACCTCACGAGCCAGCTCGGCCATGCGGACGGTGGTCAGCGGCGTCGTCTCCGACGGCTTGAGCACCACGGTGTTGCCGGCCGCGATGCGCGGGGGCGAACTTCCACGCCGCCATCAGCATCGGGTAGTTCCACGGGGTCACCTGGCCGCACACCCCGACCGGCTCGCGGCGGATCCAGCTGGTGTGGCCGGCCATGTACTCGGTGGACGGCGCGACCCTCCAGGCAGCGCGCGGCTCCGGCCATGAACCGCACCGTGTCGTACAGCATGGGCAGCTCCTCGCTCTCGGTCAGCGCGATCGGCTTGCCGGTGTTGCGGCACTCCGAGCTCGACGAGCTCGCGGCCGTGCGCCTCGAGGACGTCGGCGAAGCGCAGCAGGGCCAGGCTGCGCTCCTTCGGCGTCGCGTCCCGCCAGCCGCGGAACGCGTCCAGCGCGGCGCGGTACGCGGCGTCGACGTCCTCCGCGCTCGAGAGCGGCGAGTGGGCGAACACCTCACCGGTGGCCGGGTCGACGATGGGCAGGGTGCCGCCGCCGCGGGTCTCGACCGACTCGCCACCGACGACGTTGCGCACCGTCTCGACCGTCACAGCCATGTCCGATACCCCCGATGTGAAGTGACCGCGTCAGAAGGTGCGCGGCGTGTTGATCCACAGCACCCGGGTGACCGCGTGGCCCGGGTTCCACCAGCGGTGTCTGCGTGTCAACTCGAAGCACAGCGACATGCCCGCCTCGACGTCGAAATGCTCGTGCTGGTCGAGTGTGATCGACAGCGTGCCCTCGAGCACGTAGAGGAACTCCTCGCCGTCGTGCGCGTACTCGCCGCCGCTGCCCTGACCCGGCTCGACGCTGAAGCGCTGGGGTTCGAGCAGCTGCGCGGCGCCGGAGAGGTCCTCGATGCGAACGCCCGGGATGGGGATGTCGAGCGGCACGACCTCGCCGCCGACGACCTGGCATGCAGGCGCCGCGACGGCGACCAGGGCTGTCACGGTGGTGCCCAGGGCGGCGCTGAGCTTCTGCACGGAAGCGATCGACGGCTGGACCAAGCCGCGCTCGACGCCGGAGACCAGCGACGGCGAGACGCGGGCCGTCGCGGCCAGGGTGCGCAGCGACATTCCCTGGGCCGTGCGTTGCTCTCGCAGCCGCTCCCCGAGGTGCCGCCGCCGGCCGGCGTGGCACTCGCGCGGCGCTGCGCCGGGTCCGGCGGGCGCATGCCCAGCCGGCGAGCGATGGCGTGCACCGCGAGGCCCTCGACCTCGCGAAGCCGATGCACCTCTCGTGCCCGCTTCACATCGGTGGCGTCGTACTGGCGCCACCCGGCGGAGCTGCGCGAGGAGCGGACCAGGCCGTGCTGCTCCCAGGCGCGCAGGGTGGAGGGGCTGACGCCGACCATCCGTGCCACCTCGCTCACCGAGAACTGCGCCGCTGCAGGGGCGCTCACGACCCTCTCCCACACCTGCGTGGACCCACTTGACGAGCCTACCATCCGCCGCTAGGGTGTGCGCTGGCTCTTGCAGATGTTCTGCAATATGGCCTCGGCGGGGTCGGAGGGTGGGTGGATGGCCACGGTCTCGGAGCCGATCGTTCAGGGGAAGCCGGTCGTCTCGCAGCTGAAGACGAACACCCTGAGCCTGTTCGAACTCGACGGTGATCGCGACGTCGAGCGTGGCCCCGGCCTACACGCTGGCGGCGACGGCCGCCGTCCTGGTCGCCGCTGTCGGCCTCGCGTCGCCGGCCGCCATCCTCGTCGGCTTCGTGCCCGTGCTGTTCATCGCGATCGCGTACTCGTACCTGAACCGGATGGACCCCAACTGCGGCGCCTCCTACTCATGGGTGAGCCGGACGCTCAGCCCGTTCGTGGGGTGGTTCTCCGGCTGGATCCAGCTCGCCGCCAACGTGCTGTTCTGCGCCGCGGCCCCGATCCTCGCCGGCGCCTACACGCTGCAGCTGCTCAACAGCATCTTCCCGGGACAGGTCACCTCCGACGCGGCCGCCAACAAGTACTGGATCGCCGGGGTGGGCGTGCGTGGCTCGCCCTGGTGACGTTCATGGTGGTCCGGGGCATACGCATCACCGCCAACTTCCAGTGGGTGCTGGTGTTCATCGAGTACTTCATCGTGCTCGGGTTCGCGGTGGCCGCGATCGTCAAGATCATCACCGGGCAACACGCCGGCAGCGACCGGGTTCTCGGGCAGCTGGTTCAACCCCGGCTCGCTCGGCGGCATCGGCGGGGCGGCCACCGGCGCGGCGCTGGCGGTGTTCTTCTTCTGGGGATGGGACACCGCCGCGAACGTCAACGAGGAGACCAAGGACGCCGAGCGCTCCCCGGGCCGTGCCGGCATCCTCAGCATGTTCATCCTTCTGTTCATCTTCCTGTTGGCCGCCATGGCCATCCAGATGTTCCTCTCGCCAGGACGCGCTGAACAGCCCGGACAACCAGAGCGACATCCTCTACTTCTTCGCCCAGCAGATCTCGGGCACGCCGCTGGCCTACCTGATGGTGCTCGCCGTGCTCTCGTCGACGGTGGCGACCACGCAGACGACGTTGCTCCCGTCGAGCCGACTGAGCTTCTCGATGGCACGAGACGGCGTGTTCCCCAGGGCCTTCGGCCACGTCCACGCCAACTGGAAGACACCGTGGGTGGGCACCATCATCTCGTCGATCTTGGCCCTGGTCGTCATCGTGCTGACGGTGCTGTCCGACAGCGTCAACACGTGTTCGGCAACCTCATCCTCGACATCGGCGTGCTCGTCGCCGTGTACTACGGCGTGACCGTCTTGCCTCCATCTGGGCCTTCCGCAAGGTGCTTTCAGCAGCGTCCAAGCTGTTCATCTTCGCCGGGCTTCTGCCGCTTCTCGGCGGCCTCTTCCTGTTCGCCATCGCGGGGTAC
>CAVQVY010000007.1:0-18806 GCA_963717185.1 Candidatus Dormiibacterota bacterium
TAGCGGCGAGTGCGACGGTTTCGCCGGGGACTGGGTCGCGGGCTCGAGCTTCGTCATCCTTGTGTCCGCAGGTGTCGGTCCCTGGCTCCATCTCACATGCTCCACAAGGCCTGACTAGGTGAGAGGCGTGCGGCTCGTAGTGCGGGTATGAGCCCGGCGAACGCGCCGAGGATGAGGGAGGCGGCGAAGCCGCCGGCCCAGGCTTCGGTGGGGATGACGGTGGCCCAGCCCTTGGTGTGGGCGTAGACGGTGGTGGACACGACGCCGAGGGCCACGCCGACCGCGCCGCCGAGCAGTGCGAGCAGGACGGCTTCGGAGAGGAACTGGATGCGGATGTGGCTCCTGGTGGCGCCGAGCGCGCGGCGCAGGCCGATCTCCGAGCGGCGTTCGAGGACTGAGATGATCATGATGTTGGCGACCCCCACTGCGCCCACGAGGAGGGCGACGGCGCCGAGACCGAGGAACAGGCCGTTGAGAGCGCTTTTGGCGTCGGCTTCGGCGACGAGGGCGGAGGAGGGTTGGCTGACGTCGACCTGGTCGGGGCTCTCGGGGTTGGCGGTGGCTCCGAGGAGGTTGTCGACGGCGTTCACCTGGTCGTTTCCGGCGCGGAGGTAGATGGTGGAGGGGTGCCCGTCGAAGCCCAGGTACTTCTCTGCCGCGGGGTAGCCGACCAGGACGGCGGAGTCGATGGCGGAGACCAGCACGGCCGGTTTGAGGATGCCGGCGACGTACAACCATTGACCGCCGACCCAGATGCGCTCGCCGGGGTAGACGCGGTCGATACCGAGCCGCTGCGCGGCAGCCGCGCCGAGTACGACGACGGGTTCCTGGGCGGTGGCCGCGTTGAGGTAGTGGCCCTGGGCGACGGTGGTGGCGACCACCGGGAGGAGGTCGAGAGATGCGGCCTGGACGGTCAGGGCGTTGCTGTTACCAGCGGGGATGTAGGGGTTGCGATAGGCGTTGGCGCCGGCGACCGTCCCGGTGGTCTGCACCTGCTGCACGCCGCTGATTCGCCCGATCATGCCCGGCGCTGTGGTCGGCAGCTCGGCGGTTCCGCCGGTGAAGCTCTGCCCGTTGCTGACGGTCAGCAGGTTCGTGCCCAGCTGATTGATCTCGTTGAGCAGGCCGGCCTGAGACGAGGCGGACAAGCCGAGCACGGCGACGATGGCGGCCACACCGATGGCGATGCCGAGAGCCGACAGCCCAGCCCGCAACTTCCGGGTGCGCAGCCCCACGCTCGAGAGCCGGGCCAGGTCGGAGAGCGGCAACCGCCTCCGCGGCCGGATGGCTGCAGCGTCGTCCCGACGTCAGGTAGAGCCCGTGTCGGCCACGATGCGACCGTCGATGATCTCCACTTTGCGGGCCATGCGCTCGGCGATGGCGTGGTCGTGGGTGATGACCACGATGGTCGAGCCGGCCTGGTGGAGTTGGTCGATCAGGGCAAGGATGGACTGTCCGGTGGCCTGGTCGAGGTTCCCCGTCGGCTCGTCAGCAAGCACGATGGCGGGTTGGCCCACCAGGGCCCGGGCGACGGCGACCCGTTGTCGTTGGCCGCCCGAGAGCTGAGTGGGACGGGCATGGGGGCGCTCGGCGAGGCCGACCAGGTCCAGGGCTTCGAAGGCGCGCTCGCGGCGCTGCTTGAGGGGGATGCCGGCGTAGAGGAGCCCGTCCGCCACGTTGTCCAACACGCTGGCGTGCTCGGCCAGGAAGAACTGTTGAAAGATGAACCCGATCCGGGTGGCCCTCAGGTACGCCACCTCGTCGTCGGCCATCGCCGCCACGTCGAGTCCAGTGATCCGCACGTCTCCGTTGGTGGGCCGGTCGAGGGTTCCCATCAGCTGTAGCAAGGTGGTCTTGCCCGACCCCGACGGCCCGATGATCCCGACCAACTCCCCCTGGCCGATGGTCAGGCTCACCCCGCGCAGAGCCTGGACGGGAGGCTCGCCGGGATAGCTCTTGGTCACGTTTGCCACATCGAGCACCGGCGTCCCCGCAGCGCCGGTGGCGAGGCCCTGGCCGGACGCGCCGGCGTTGCCGTCGGGAACGGGTGGCAGGGTGTGGGTCATGTGGTCGGGACCACCACGTGCTGGCCGGCGGCCAGCCCCGAGCCGGTGACCTGCACCAGCCCCTCGGCGTCGTCGAACAGTCCGAGCGAGACGGGCACGAGGTGGTTTGTCCCGCCTGCGCCGACGACCTCGACGGCGTAGCCACCCCCGGACTGGGCCAGCAGCGCGGTCACTGGGACAGCCAGGGCGCTGGGCACGCTGGCGGTGGTGATCCCGACCTGCACCGGAGCCTGGTCCCACGTGCTCGTGGCGGCCTGGTCGGAGGGGGTGACCTCCACGGTGACGGTCGGTGGGCTGCCTCCGGAGTTGCCTGAGGAACACGCATCCGTTCCCAGCGCCGCGGAGGTGGAGCTCGACCTGCCGGACCCCGAGCTCGATGTGCAGGTGGCGACAGCCCCTATCGAGGAGACGACCCCCGGGGTGGTCTTGTTGTTGGGCAAGGTGATCGTCACCGTGTCCCCGACCGCCACCTCGGTCTGCTGCGAGGCGCCCAACGCCACCTGGACGATCCGAGTGTTCGAAGTGGCCTGCATCACCGTCTGACCGGTCTCGGCGCCGCCACCCAGTTGGGCCACCATCGTTGTCACCCGCAACGCGGTGGGTTCGAACACTGCCCCGCCGAGGGTGAGCGCGCCGGTCGAAGTCACCCCCAGGGCGGTCTGGAGCTTCTCCACGGCCGTGGTGGTCGCAGACCCGAAGGAGGCGGAGGTTGGGCTGAGTTGAGCCGAGGTGGCGTAGCCGAGCGCGACCAGGTCCGCGTTGAGCTCGGCCACGTCGGCGCCGCTCGCCCCGGCCGACAGGGGCCGATAGCCGGGCGTCGAGCCATACAGCACCACAACCGGGCTGTCGTCCACCCGGTAGAGCACCTGACCCTGAGAGATCACCTGGCCGAGGGGTGGCAACTTGGTGTAGGTCCCTTGGGCCTGGTTGACCACGGAGTACGGCGACCCGTCCGCTTGCGCCGAATAGGTCAGGGTCCCAGCCACGGAGACCGTGGCCGAGAGCTTCCCCGTTTCCACCTCCGCCGTGTTCGCCGGCGGCGCCTGTGCGGCCGGTGTCGCCTGCTTGGCGCCGGAGATGACCACGACGCCGGCGGTGGCGACGGCGGCAAGAAGGACCGCCGCTCCGCTCAGCACCCACGTCTTCCGCATCACGGGCCCCCCGTGACCCCCGCCGCCGACGCGAAGCCGCGGCACTTCTGCGTCGCGGCGTTGAATCCCGGATCGCTGCGAGGGTCCTTCCCGCCAGGGATGGGATTCGATTCGTATCGATGAGGGGACCATCAGCGGCTGGGTCGGGGAAATCCGCGACGCCGTTGCTGCGCATGCACAGGGCGAATTTGAGCGCCGCCTGCTGTTGCTGGGCGCTTCTCGTCGGGCCCGTGAACCCTGCTGGCTCCAGGTCCTTACACGTATTGATGGCCTGCTGGAACGCCACGCTGCTCGTGTCGATCGACGACCCGTTCGCGACGCCATCGATGGTGAGCTGGCCGGACGCGTCCGGGTCCGGGAAGTCGCTAATGCCGTTGGCGCGCATGCAATGGGCGAACTTCACCGCCTGCGCAACATTGGCGGTGGTGTTGCCGCGCCGCTGCTGCCGGATCCAGTCGGTGCAGGTGCGTTCGAACCGCACGCGCCCATCAGGACGACGACGGCACTCAGGGCAACGGCGGCGAGCAGCCCTCGTGTTCTACTCATGGCTTCTGCCCGATCACCGCGGGACCCGGTGATCGCGGCGACGATCGCCGCCATCGTTTTGAGGATGGTCGATCATGGACGGCCGCTACGTGTGCGAGCTCGCTGTAGGTCATGCCTCCAGTTGAGGCATGGTGGTGTTGTCAGCGCGTATGTGGATTTCGATACGCCGACGATATGCTTGCGCTCGTAGGATGACGTGAATGTGCGCGTGCTGATCGTCGAGGACGAGCCCTTCATGGCAGAAGCCATCCGCGACGGTTTGCGCCTGGAAGCGATCGCCGCCGACATCGCCGGTGACGGCGACACAGCCCTGGAGCTGCTGAGCGTCAACGCCTACGACATCGCCGTCCTTGACCGCGACATCCCCGGCCCGTCCGGAGACGAGATCGCCAAACACATCATCGCCTCCGGCACGGGCATACCTATCCTCATGCTCACCGCGGCCGATCGGCTCGACGACAAAGCCTCCGGGTTCGGCCTCGGCGCCGACGACTACCTCACGAAGCCATTCGAACTGCGAGAACTCGTGCTCCGTCTCAGAGCGCTCGACCGTCGGCGCGCCCACAGCTGGCCACCCGTGCGAGAGATCGCAGGGCTCCGGCTGGATCCCTTCCGCCGCGAGGTCTACCGCGACGGCCGCTACGTTGCGCTCACCCGGAAGCAGTTCGCCGTGCTCGAGGTTCTCGTCGCTGCCGAAGGCGGCGTCGTCAGCGCCGAAGAACTACTGGGCCGAGCGTGGGATGAGAACGCTGACCCGTTCACGAACGCCGTTCGCATCACGGTCTCGGCGCTGCGCAAACGCCTCGGCGAACCCTGGATCATCGCCACCGTGGCCGGCGTCGGCTACCGCATCGACGCCGCAGCTGGCACGGCGCGTGAAGGAAGAGACGGTGGATAGAGCCCCTGGCTTGAGTGTTCGCCTTAAGCTCACACTCAGCTACGCCGCCTTCCTCATGCTTGCCGGCGCCTGCTGCTCGCGGCTGTGTGGGTGTTCCTGCTGCGTGATGTGCCCGACGTGTCCGTTGGCCCCGGCGGATTGCTAACGCGCACCGGCCTCCTGCGTGGCTTCGCTCCGGCTGCAGCAGCAGTGTTGGCGCTCCTGCTTGTGTTTGGTCTCGGTGGAGGATGGATCCTCGCCGGCCGGATGCTCGCGCCCCTAACTCGCATCACGGACGCTACCCGTATAGCCGCTACCGGATCGCTCGCTCACCGAATCCGGCTACGGGGTCGCCGCGATGAGTTCCGCGAACTCTCCGATGCCTTCGACACCATGCTCGCGCGGCTCGAAGCACAAGTCGCCGAACAGCAGAGATTCGCAGCGAATGCCTCTCATGAGCTGCGCACCCCACTGGCCATCACTCAGACACTTCTCGACGTGGCCCGCAAGGATCTGAACCGCGACAACGGCGAACTTGTCGACCGCCTCCACGCCGTCAACACCCGAGCGATAGACCTCACCGAAGCATTGCTCCTGCTCAGCCGCGCCGACCAGCAGTCCTTCACCAGGGGAGACGTCGACCTTTCACTCATAGCCGAAGAAGCCACTGAAGCACTTCTCCCCGTCGCAGAAAAGGATGGCGTCACTATCCAAACCTCCGGTGACAGGACCCCCACCATCGGCTCCGAGGCGCTGCTGCTGCAGTTGACCACGAATCTCGTGCACAACGCGATCGTCCACAACCTGCCTGAGCAGGGCACGGTGTGGGTCACGACCAGTATCCACTCGACAACCGCGGTGCTAACAGTCGAAAACACTGGCGAGCAGCTCAGCCCACAGGTGGTTGCCACCCTCGTCGAGCCCTTTCAGCGCGGCGCCGAACGCATACGTACCGACCACGCAGGTGTCGGCCTCGGCCTGGCGATCGTCAAAAGCATCACCCAAGCACACGACGGAACCCTCCCCCTCACCCCCCGGGGGGCTGGAGGGCTCTGCGTCACTGTGCTTCTACCCGCCGCGCCACCGCGCGCTGGCGGATAACCTTCGTGGGGGGACTGGAGCGGGAGACGAGGCTCGAACTCGCGACCCTTACCTTGGCAAGGTACGCTTCTAA
The DNA here is from genome assembly GCA_963717185.1 of Candidatus Dormiibacterota bacterium. GTDB lineage: Bacteria > Chloroflexota > Dormibacteria > Aeolococcales > Aeolococcaceae > Aeolococcus. Next base: position 5,815 of record CAVQVY010000007.1, read on the forward strand.
TTCTGTATTCGAGAGGGGCTGAAATTGGCCTCTAAACGACTACTTACCCCCAATTCCCACGGGGATCCATGCTGACCACGCGGGGACCGACGCTGACCACATCGCCGTCCACGCTGGCCACAAAATGAAGAGGGGTCGGCGCGAAGCCGGCCGTTGCTCGTCAGCCCGGCGCTGCCATTCGGTCCGCTGCGACTACCTGGTTTAGCGCGGCGCCGCCGCAAGGTGTAGCTTGGAGTAGTCAGTGCCAGCGCAGGAGCCGAACGGGCTCATGTACCCAGTCCGCTGCTGATATTGGAAAAGATGTTCGTGACCTTCTTGCCGACGACACCCACGGTCACGATGACGACGATTGCGACGAGCACGAGGATCAAGGCGTACTCCACCATTCCCTGACCATCGTCAGCACGGTCTCTGCGACGCTGCGGAGGCCGGGTCGCCGTAAATGCAGCGGCCTGCAAGCGGATCCAGGCGGTGTGCAAGAAGAACATGCCCTGACCGTAGCCGCCGAGTATGAATCGATTATGAATGGACCACAGGCAATTCAAAGGTGGCGGCGGTGCCCTGCCTTCCACTCTGCTCGAGCCGCAACAGTGCACCGTGTTGCTCGGCAATGGTCTGGCAGATCGCCAACCCCAGCCCGGTGCCATGACGCCCGTCACTCCGCTCCCGAGCGCGCAGCCGAGCAAAGCGTGCGAGGACGCGTTCTCGATCAGCCAAAGGGATGCCCGGCCCGTCGTCGGAGACCGTGACGCGCCAGCGGCCGCCGAGTTCGCGGGCAGAGACGCCGATGACCGCTCCATTGGGCGAATAGGCGAGCGCGTTGTCCAGCAGGTTGTCGAGCATCTGACCGAGCAGCCGGGGGTCGCCGATCGCGGTCGCGGTGTCGGGGATGTCGGGTACCAATGTTGATCCGCGCTCGCTGGCAACGCCGGCCCAGCGCCCGGCCGCCTCCTCGAGCAGATCCGCGAGGTCAAAGGGCCGCGTGTCCGCGATCAACTGACCCGAGTCGCTTCGGGCCAGCAGCAGCAGGCGATCGATGAGCTGCGTCATTTTGGCCGTCTCCGCCAGCGCCGCTCGAACCTTTACCTCGTGGGTATCCGGGTCCGAGGCAGCGGCTTCGAGCGCTGCCCGAAGCACGGTGAGCGGGGCGCGGAGCTCATGGGCAGCATCAGCGGTGAACGTTCGCAGAACCGCGTTCGCCGTATCCAGCCGGTCGGCAGCCTGTTGTAGCTCGGCCGCCCGCATCGCCTCGCGCTGGGCAGACCCGAGGGTTGCGCGGACCCCCACGGTCACCGCCACGAAGACCGCGAAATCGGCGGCGACCTCGATGCGCGCGGTCACGGAATCCATGCCGCCGAGGGAGGCGCTCACCAACGCAAGCGTCATCGCCACAGTCACCACGACTGTGGCTGGGATCCAGGACAACAACCAGGTTGTCGTCACCAGGACCAACAGGATGACCGCCCCGAAGGTCACCGCAATCGGGGTCGCAACCTCTGCGTAGAGGCAGGCAAGCATGACGGCGATCGCTCCTGCCGCCACTGCAACCTGACCCACCACGGAGTCGATGGCGCGCGGCCGCGACAGCGCGAAGCGGAACCCCTGGCTACGCCGCGCGGAGACGATAGCCTCGCCCTCGGATGGTTTCGACAGCATCCGGTGATCCGGCTGCAGCGAGCTTCCTGCGCAGGCGCAGGATGTACACCTCCACCAGGTTGGACGTCGGGGAGTCCTCGCACGTCCAGAGCAACTCGCTGATCGCCTCGCGCGAACGCGGGTGATCCGGACTGCTCAGTAGCAGCTCGAGCAGCGCAGTCTCCTTCGCGGTGAGGTCCAGCCGCCGGCCTCCGGCCCGGGCCTGGAGAGTTCTGGGTGTCAAGCTCGACGCGTCCGCAACGAAGAGTGCCATTGCGGTGGGGGAGGTGGCGCCGCCCGAGTGCGCGGATGCGAGCGACCAACTCGTCGAAAGAGAACGGCTTGGGAAGGTAGTCGTCCGCGCCGGCGGCGAGGCCAGCAACACGGTCGGGGACGGCATCGAGCGCGGTGAGCATCAGGATGGGGATTCCGTTGCCGGCTGCACGCACGTCCCTGCAGAGGCTGAGACCGTCAGGCCCGGATCCGAGTCGCACGTCGACGACGGCGACATCGAAGCTGAGCTCGCGCAACGCGAGGTTCGCGTCCGCGGCGGTGCAGACGTGCTCGGCGACGATTCCCTCAGGCTCGAATCGGTGGAGGACGTGTTCCACGAGGTCGAGGTCATCCTCCACCATGAGGATCTTCATCGCACCATCGTATTGCCATCCATGTTGACGCTCGCCGCCTTGTGCCCTCTGTCAACGGTCTGCGACATGAAGCGATGCATTCGTGGCGACGCGGCACAGCGGGATGCTGCCGGCTTGGTATGGGCCTCCACGCTGCGCCGGTCGCAGCAGTACGGTCGGCGCGGACCCGCGGCATCCCGGACACCCTGTGACATCGGTCTGGTCGGGCTGCGCGTCAGCGCGCTGGTCGGCGCGGTCGCCGTCGGTTCGTGTCGCCCATGGATGCTGGCGTCGGCTGAGGCGAGCCAGTGCCCGGGCGCGTGAGTCCGGGCCATACGAGGGCCGTCAACGACGTCACCAGGTCCTCCCTAGTCAGTGGCCGGCCCTGCTCGAGCCACCGATCGACCGCGGAGCGGACCAGCCCGACAATCCCGAAGCCCCACATCTCAGCCACGCCTGCGTCGAGCCCAGCCCCACGCCTGAAGTCTCCGATGACCCTGGCGGCGTGCATCCCAACGACGGTGGCGTAGTCGCCGATGACATCGCCGTCGGCGGTCGTGGTGAGGACCCGATTCTGGGCGACGAAGCGGTACAGCTCCGGGTTCGCCTCGATGCTGGCGACGTACGCATCGATGCCCGCCTCGAGCATGGCGCGGGGAGATGTCGCCGTGTCGATGGCGACGGTGGTCTGCACGACCACGGCCTCGGCGACCGTTCGGCCAACGGCAAGAAACAGGTCAGCCTTGTCCGCGAAGTAGCGGTAGAAGACCGGCTTGGCGATGCCAGAGGCGGAGGCGATGTCGTCCACCCCGAGCTCGGCGCCCCCCTCGGTCACGGCAGCGATCACGGCGGCGATCAGCTGGTGCCGGCGCACCTCGCGATGAGCCCGCCAGCGCTCCCGACGTCCATCGCGCCGGGTGTGGCTTGACGCTGACCGTGCCATGCCGATACAGTACCCGATACGACGAGTAACAGTAAGTTTGCGTCGAGGTTTGGAGGGAGATGAGCGCGCTGTCTGTCGTTCGCCACCGCGGCCGCGCCATGTCGGGCCCCGGCAAGCTGCTGGCCGCCGCCACCGGTACGGCTCTCGCGGTCACCGGCGCGACCGCGCTCGAGGTCAGACGCCGTGTGGCCGCCGACGCCAGCGTGACGCCGAGCATGGAGCTCGCCCGCGCTGTGGTTGCGCGGATGACCACACCGCTTCTCCCCGACGACTACCTGAACATGGTCAACCCGCTCTGGACGGCGCGGGAACTACGCGGCAAGGTCGTCGAGGTCCGCCCCGAAACCGATGACGCCGCCACCCTGGTGATCAAGCCGGGGTGGGGCTGGCGAACCAGCTACAAGCCGGGCCAGTATGTCGGCATCGGTGTGAACCTGGATGGCAAGTGGCATTGGCGCTCCTACTCGATCAGCTCCTCACCGCTGGATGGCGGTTCGGCACAGCGCCCCGCCGCCGGACACCTCACCATCACCGTGAAGGCCATGCCGGAGGGCTTCATGTCCGAGCACCTGGTGCGCGGCCTCGCGCCCGGGACCATCGTGCGTCTGGCACTTCCGCAGGGCGAGTTCGTGCTCCCCGATCCGCCGCCTGCGAAGGTGCTGTTCTGGACCGGCGGGAGTGGCATCACACCGGTCATGTCGATGCTCCGAACTCTCGATCGCCGGGGGACGATGCCGGACGTTGTCCACGTCCACTCCGCCCCGACGCGAGACGCCGCCATCTTTCGCGAGGAGCGTCTCGCGATGGCGGAGAGGCACCCATCGCTGCGCTTGGTCGAGAACTTCGATGACGAACACGGCATCCTCGACGTCGCCCGCCTCACCGACGCCTGCCCGGACTGGCAGGATCGGCAGGCCTGGGTCTGCGGTCCGACACCGATGCTGGAGGCGGCAGAGAACCACTGGGCGAAGAAGCGATGCGGCGCCAAGCTCCATATCGAGCGCTTCTCCGCACAGCTTTCTGCCTCGGCCGAGGGAGGCCACGTGGTGTTTGGGCTCTCCGGCAAGGAGGCCGACCTCGACGGCGCCACCACGATCCTCGAAGCGGGCGAGGCCGCCGGCATCCAGATGCCGTTCGGCTGCCGCATGGGCATCTGCCACACGTGTGTGCTGCCGCTTGAAGAAGGGCGTTGTGAAGGACCTGCGCAATGGTGCGGAGTACCAGGCGAACCAGGGCGTGCAGACCTGCATCACCGCCGCGGCAGGTGACTGCGAACTCGAGATTTGAGGATGGATCATGGCCATTTCTGACGTTGCCGCCTTCGCTCATCTCAGCAAGGCTGAGGTCGAGGCCCTCGGGCGCGAGCTCGACCAGCTCCGTCGGGACATCGAGGAGTCCCGAAACGAGGCTGACGCGGCCTACATCCGCCGGATGATCTCCATCCAACGGCGCCTGGTGGCGGCTGCACGGGTCACCCTCTTCGCCAGTGCGTTCCCACCGGCGTGGGTCGCCGGTACGGCCATGCTGGCCACCGGCAAGATCCTCGAGAACATGGAGATCGGGCACAACGTGCTGCACGGGCAGTGGGATTGGATGAACGACCCGGAGATCCATTCGGGCACCTGGGAATGGGACACCACCTGCCCCTCCGAGCAGTGGAAGCATTCGCACAACTTTGTCCATCACACCTTCACCAACGTGATCGGCAAGGACAACGATGTCGGCTACGGCATCCTGCGCGTCACCCGTGACCAGAAGTGGCATCCCATGAACCTGGGCCAGCCCGTCTACAACGCCCTGCTGGCCCTGCTCTTCGAGTGGGGCGTCGCCTTCCACGACCTGGACATCGTGGCGATCCGCCAGCGCAGGAAGGACCCCGCCGAGATGAAGCGACAGCTCAAGGGGATCTGGCGCAAGGTCCGCCGCCAGGTGGGCAAGGACTACGTCATCTTCCCGCTGCTGGCCGGGCCGAGCTTCGTGACCACGCTGACGGCCAACTTCACCGCCAACCTGGTCCGCAACCTGTGGTCGTACATGATCATCTTCTGCGGGCATTTCCCCGACGGGGCCGAGAAGTTCACCGAGGCCGAGCTCGACAACGAGACCAAGGCGGAGTGGTACCTGCGCCAGCTGCTGGGATCCGCGAACTTCGAGGGCAGCCGCCTGCTCCACATCCTCTCGGGCAGCCTCGGGTTCCAGATCGAGCACCACCTATTCCCCGACCTGCCCAGCAACCGGTACCCGGAGATGGCGGTGAGGGTGCGGGCGCTGTGCGAGAAGTACCGTCTGCCATACACCACCGGGCCTCTCTACCGGCAGTACGGGCAGGTGTTCCGGACGTTGATGAAGCTCAGCCTGCCCACCCGCGCCCCGGCAGAGCCAGCACACGTCGCGCTCCGCGGGCGTCGTCGCCGCGCCAGTCCCGAGGAGCTGAGCCGGCATCGCGGCCCCGTCGCCCCTCAAGCTGCGGTCGCCTAGTCGCGGCGCACGAACACCGGCTTGCGGCGCAGCTCCGGCAGGACGTCCGGCAGGCTCTCCCAGTCGAGCACGTCGGAGACCACCGCGCGTGGATTGACGTCCCCGGCTTCAGCCAGCCGTAACGCCTGCGGGATGTGCGCGCGCACGCTGTCTCGACCGATGCGCAGGTTCACCCCCGAGAGGTACATCTCGAACAGCGGGAGCTCACCCGGTCGAAAATGATTGCCGGCGCTCTCGCAGACGCCCTCGGGTACCAGCGACAGGCATGCCGTGGCGAGGTCGTCCACCCGCCCGGCGGCCTCGACGGCAATGTCGAACGTGTGGCGCAGCGGCTCGATGGCAGCGACGGTCTCCGCCCCAAACCCTTCCGCGATGGCGCGGCGCCTGGCATCGGGATCAACGTAGAGGCACCGCGATGCGCCCAGCGCGCGGGCGATGTCGCACGCGTAGAGGCCGATGCTGCCCCGACTCATGATGAGAACCGCTCCCGCCGGGCGCGCCATCAGGTGAGGGGCGACAAGGCGCCAAGCGAGTGACCAGTTGTCTCCCGCCGAGGCCATCGCGATCGGGTCCAGGCCATCCGGCAGCCGTACCAGCATGGCGTCCGCGAAGGGGACGCGCACGAGGTCCGAGAACAGACCACCGTAGTGGCCGCCGAGAGGTGCGCCGAACATGGCGCCGGCAGCAACGGTGCGGCAATGCGCGTAGAGCTGCGCGACGCAGCGGTCGCAGTGTCCACAAGCAATGTGCCAGGGGATGACCACCAGGTCACGGGCTGCGACATGGGTGACCCCATCGCCCACCGCGACGACCTCGGCGATGCACTCGTGGCCGATGGCAAATGGGGGATGGAGGGGCGAGCGACCCAGCAGAATACCCAGGTCGACGTCACAGGTCGTGGCCACCATCGGTCTGACAAGCGCGTCGACCGCCGACTCGATGACTGGATCAGGCACGTCGCGCCATTGCACGGTGCGCCTGGCAACATACGTCAGTTCACGCATGGTGGCATCGCGTCCGACGCGGAGCCACGACTAACCGCGCCCTGTGGGACCCTGGCACACGGGCTACTTTTTGGCCGCCTGGTAATAGGGGTTGGCGCCCTGGGCGTGGTCGGTGGTGTCGCGGACGTCGTGGATCTCGGCAAAGGTGTCGAGGATTGCGGTGCGGACCCCCTGACCCAGGGTGACCTCTGCCATCCCGCACCCCTGGCAGCCGCCGCCCATATGAATGTACGCAACGCCGTCGACGACATCGAGGAGATCGATGTGACCCCCGTGCGACGCGACCGAGGGGTTGATCTCGTCGTCGAGGAGACGCTGTACCGCCTCGGCGATAGGGTCGAGCCACAGCGGGTTCGGGTTCTCCACGCGCACCGCGCCCATGGGCAGGTCGGCGTCCAGGGTGATGCCATCGAGGTAGGGGGCGGAGGCGAGAGGAACGTGGATGGGAACGCCGGCGACGGCATCGACGACCAGGTCGCCCTCTCGCTCGTCTCCGGGCGCGACCAGTTGCATGTCGTACACGAAGGAACCGTTCTCACGACCGGTGATCGCAATCCGCAGGCCCGCCCGTGGCTGTTTCTGACTGGCGCGGACCTGCTCGATGCGCGTCAGCGCCGCGCTGGTGGCGCTGATCCGGGGTTGATGCACGATCGCCTCCAGCGCCCCCGGCAGCGGGGGTTCGTCATCGATTCTGAGGCTTGGGAGCGCTGCCGCCTCCGACAACCTCACCGAGAGGAGGTCCGCCACCCCACTCGCGGTCTCATCGACGACCACGCCCAGCAGGCCCAGGCCCGCCGGAGCGTTGCCTCGGCCTCCCCGGCGTCGTCCCCACGGGCGAGGACGAAGCCCAGGTAGCGGTCGCCTTCGGGCAGTCGTTCCACCGCCTGGCCCGCGGGAATGGTGACGTCGACCGCGATCACTCCGGGAACCCGTTCGGCCTCGGCAACGCCGGAACGCCACGGAGCACGCCCGCAGAGGGGACGGGGAGCATCAGGACGCCCGCTCCCCCGGAGGCGAGCCGGGGAGCCGCCACCGGCATCCGACACGCGTGCCGGATGATCAGCTCCTCGAGCGACATCTCGGTCCGCACCGGCGCGAATCCGCAGTGCCGAGGAACAGCGCCCGCCGATCGACCGCGCCGCAACCTCCAGGAACACCGGACCGGCGGGGGAGAGGCGGAGCTCGGCGTGAATCGGACCGTCGTGAAGTCCGATGGCAGCCAGCGCGGCGCGCGTGACGGTCACCGCCTCGGCGAGGATGCCTTCGGGCTGTCGCGACGGCGCGACGTAGATCGTCTCCTCGAAGTGAGGGCCGTCCAGGGGGTCGGGCTTGTCGAAGATGGCCAGCACCGTCAGTTCACCGTCGCTGAGCAGCCCCTCGACGGCGATCTCGGCACCGGGGACGAAGCTCTCGACCAGCAGCGGCCGATCGGAGGTGGGTCCGCACAACTCCGGTCGGCGCAGCAGGCTGTCGACCCGCGCCATCGCCGTCACCAACTCCGCCTCGGTGTCCGCTCGGATGACGCCGCGGCTGGCGCTGAGATCCACTGGCTTGACCACGCAGGGCAGGCCCACGGCCGCTGCCGCGACGCCGGCTGCCGCCGCGTCGCCATGCCAGCGCGTCTCCATCCATGTGGGCTGTGGCACGCCGGCGGCAGTCAGCGCCTCGCGAAGTCGACGCTTGTCCCGGGTTGCGGCGACGGCGCTCACCGGGTTGCGGGCGACGCCGAGGCGTGTGGCGACTTGCGCCGCGGCAAGGACCGACGCCTCATCGACCCCGATGACCGCGTCGACCGGCCAGCGGGCCGCGAATGCCAGGGCGATCGCCGCGCTCCGCTCGGGGTCGCCGAGATCGAGCGTCAGCGTCCTCCCGGGCATCCGCGCCGCGAGGGTCGGCTCCGCATCGGAGGCGACGACGACCTCAACGTCGGCCGCTGCGGCAGCGCGCAGGAAGGCGGTCGCCCGGTACGTGGCGGTCGGCAGGATGAGCATGGCGCGGGGCGGCACCCGGCCAGCGTAGCCCTCGTGGCTCGCAGCCACAGCCCATCAGCGCCGCGCACGGGCCTCGACAGTGCCTGGACCGGCTCACCGCCAACAATGGGCGCCGTGATCCAGGCGAGCGCCCAGGCATTCGTGGCTCTGCTGCTGGTCAGCGCCATCGTTGCCATGCTGGCCGGGCGGCTCCCCGTCCCCTTTGTGGTCCTGGTCGCGGTCCTCGGGTGCGCCGGCGGTGCCGTCCTCGGGGAGGGCCGGATCACCCTCACCCCGCAACTGATCCTCTTCATCCTCCTGCCCGGGCTGCTCTTCGAGGCCGCATTCCGCCTCGAGTGGCGGCGCCTGCGCGCGGGGGTGGTCCCGATTCTCGCCCTCGCCACCGTCGGAGTGCTCGTCACCACCGCGGTCGTCGCCATGCTCGGCCATCTCGTCCTTGGGCTCGGCCTCGGCGTCGCCGTGGTATTCGGCTGCGTTGTCGCCCCGACCGACCCCGTCGCTGTGGTGGCGGTCTTTCGGCGGCTGGGGATGCCGGCACAGCTGGTGACCATCATCGAGGCCGAGAGCCTGGTCAACGACGGAACCGCCGTCGTGCTCTTCGGCATCGCTCTGGCCTCGGCCGCGGGGCAGACCGCCACGGCGCCGGGCGTGCTGCTCGACCTGCTCCGTCTGGTCGGCGGCGGCGTGGGGATCGGCATGGCCATCGGCGTCACCCTGTCGTGGCTGGTGGCGCGGATCGATGAGCCCCAGGTCGAGGTGAGCGCCACGGTGCTCTGCGCCTACGGGACCTACCTCGCCGCCGACGCGATCCACACATCGCCGATCCTCGCCGTCGTCGCCGCGGCGGTGATCATGGGCAACTATTGCCGCGGCCACGGGATGTCTCAGCGCACCCAGGTCGCGGTGGATGCGGTCTGGGACTACATCACCTTCATGCTCAACTCGGCGACCTTCCTGCTCATCGGCTTCGCCGTCCCGTGGCAGGGGCTCATCACGCGGGCCGGCGCCATCTGCCTGGCGTTCGCGATCCTCATCGCGGCCCGCGCCCTCGCCGTCTACGGACTTCTGGGTGTGCTCAGCCCCTTCGGCCGTCGCCTCGACTTCCGGTGGCAGCATCTTCTGGTGTGGGGCGGCCTGCGCGGCGCCGTGGCGGTCGCGCTGCTGCTCAGCCTGGTCAACCGTGGAGCGGACTTCGATGCGGTTCGTGCCCTGGCGTACGGAGTGGTCCTGCTGTCGATCGTCGTGCAGGGCGCCACGGTGGGACCGCTCGCGCGACGGTTGCTACCGGACCCGGGTGGGGCCGAACGCAACCATGTCGACATCTGAGGACCGCCGAGCGCGTGCAGTCGCGGTCGAGATCGGTGACCCAACCCGATGGGCGGTGTATCCAGATGAGCGTCGACGTCAGTCGACCGTCACCGCCGCGAGACAGAAGTCTCGGACCGCTCGCGATGGCATGGTCAGGGCGCGTTCAGCACCCGACCGCAGAGTGAGCACATCGATTCACTCACCTCTGGAGACACGCGATGTTCACCGATGTTCGACGCCGCACCCGTCGATGGCTGGACCACCTGATCCGTCACGACCACGAGGACGGCCAGGGCATGGTCGAATACGCACTCATCCTCGTCCTCATCGCGGTGGTCGTCATCGTCGTGCTCACCACCGTCGGTCATCAGGTGAGCAACGTCTTCTCCAACATCAGCCACGGTCTGGGGACGTAGGCGCCCACGACGCTACGCGCCGACGACCCCGGCGCCCGCTCGATCCGGGTTCATTCGTCCCGAAGGTCTTCTCGCGACTCCCCTGACACCTGCTCCGGGCTCGTCAGCTGCCCGGAGACGCAGCCGTGGGCCGCCCGCGTGACAATCGCGTCACCGCGCCACCTGGTGTGAGCGGTGCGGTGCAGCATGGTTGGGGTGGAGACACTGGGTGGCATCCTCGTCGTCGAGGACGACGAGTTGGTCCGCAGCTTTCTGTGCAGCGCGCTGGCAGCTGCGCGGACGGTGCAGGGCGCGAGCGATGCGAACTCGGCCCTGAGGGCCGCCGCAGTCAGCCCGTTTGCCCTCATTCTTGTCGACTGCCTGTTACCGGACATGCACGGCACCGACCTGAGCCGCCGGCTCCTGCTGCGCCCCGGCTCGAGCAGCACAGCCATCTGCATCGTCAGCGGCACGCTCCGTTCCATACATCCGCCTCTCCATGGCATTGCGGCGCTGCCGAAGCCCGTGGGCGTTCGCGACCTGCTCGCGATGACGCGCGAACTGCTTGACTGGGCATATCGCGCGCAGACCCACGCAACACCGCGGGCCCAACGGTTGGACGCGCTCTCAGGGCTCGTTGAGATGACGCGGGTCACGGTGCGCTGACCGGGCTGGACAGCGCCACTCGACAGCGACCTCCCTAGCCGTCATTCCACCTCGGGAACTCGAGTGCGCCACCATCGCCGTCCGCAGACGCCAGCCAGCGCTCGCCCCACCGAGATAGCCCAGTCAAGACATCGCGCAACTCACGTCCAGGCCGATCGACTGTGTACAGGGTCGCGGGAGGGGTGACGGACAGCACCGTGCGCATGATAACTCCGAGCGCCTCGAGACTGTCGAGGCGGTTCGCCAGGGTGTTCTGGCTGATTCCCCCCAGTGCCCTCGACAACTGGTTGAAACCCATCGGCTTCCACAGCAGCGCGGCCACGATGCGCAGATTCCACTTCCCCTCGGCGAAGCGGAAGCCTTCGCTCGATGCCTCCATCTGCCGCGACGCGGTGGCGTCGACGTCGCCGCTCACCCGTGCGGACCTGCAGTATCTCGAGTGGCCCGTGTCGTGGGCCGTGACCGGCTGTGCATGGCGAGAACCGCATTGGCCACGACGGCAAAAACCAGCCCGTTGCTCGAGATCCAGGGCAATGTCGGTGGCGGGCCAACGACGCAGCGGCGGCGTGGCCCGCACGATTGGCAGCGTCGTGATCTCGACAACCCAGATGATGCCTCCGAGGACGCACAAGTCACGCACCAAGCGGGGTTGTCGACCGCCACGAGCCAGAACCCACGCTGCCGCCCACGACGGGCCATACCCTGACCGCATCAACACCCCGAGAGCGCGGGCGACGCGGCGATTGAGTGGACGCCCCGTGGCGGCGAGAACCATGTGCTGCACCATCAGGTCGGGCGTGAACACCGGCTGTCTGCCGCCGAGGAGCGTCACTTGCGCGCGGGTCCAGGCAGCTTCCGTGGCCGTCGCCACCGCACCGGCGATAAGTCCGCCTGTGAGGCGGGAGCGCCGGTCGCTTCTTCCCGCGGCGTTAGCGCTGGCCACGCCGACCGCGGTCACGGTGCCAGCGCCGCTGCGCACTCGAGGAGGAGCGCGTGGACGAAGGCTTGCGGGAGATTGCCGCGAAGCTGGCGCTGGCGAACGTCGTACTCCTCGGAGAACAGGCCGGACGGGCCGCACGACGTTCTGGTCCGCTCGAACCACCGCAGCGCCTCGAGGGGTTCGCCGGCGACGTGATGTCGGAGACACATCATGAAACCGCAGAGAAGGAAAGCTCCCTCCGCATCCCCGAGGGGCCGTGCGTCGTGGCGGAAGCGATACACGTAGCCGTCCTCGACCAAGTCGTCTGTGATGGCCTCCGCGAGGGCGACGGACCGGGGGTCGTCAGGGTCAACGGCGCCGCGGACGGTGGCCATGAGCAGGGCCGCGTCAACACGCGCATCGTCGGTGGCCCGCTGCCACGCACCGTTACCACCGACCGCAGTTCGGCCGGTTTCCGCCAGGATGGTGTCGGCGAGCGTGGTCCAGGTGGCACCGGTGCGCGCCGACCCCGGCGCAACCCTGGCGGCGGCGCGCAGCCCAGCCACGCAGGCCAGGCGGCTGTGCGTCCAGTGGCGCGGCTCGAGCTCCCAGATCCCGGCGTCGGGTCTGTCCAGCGCTGTTCCACCACGACTGCAGCCGTCTCCAGGGCGCGCCACCCATCGACATCGAGCCGGTCGTGTTCGGCCGCCGAGGCCAGCAGGAGCAAGGCCTCGCCGACGGCGTCGAGCTGGAACTGTTTGTTGACATGGTTGCCGACGAGGTCGGTGCCGCCGGGATAGCCGGGCAAGGGCAGTCGTCGCTGGCTCGGCACGCGCCCACCCGTGACGGTGTACGCGGGTTTGAGCTCCGGGCCGTCGGCCAGCAGTCTCTGACTGACGAAGGACACCGCGCGATCAGCGAGCTCGTCCACCCCCGCTCGGAGAGCAGCGTGGCCTGCATAGCATTGATCACGGATCCAGGCGAACCGGTAGTCGTAGCTGGTGCCCTGGCGGGCGCGTTCCGGAAA
>CAVQVY010000008.1:0-8108 GCA_963717185.1 Candidatus Dormiibacterota bacterium
CAAATGGTCCCGACGCCTGCTTCGTTCGCGGATCGCGGTCGGCTGGCGCGTATGAGCGCGGCGGTTGCAGCGGCGGTGAGCCCGTCACGCCGCGACATCCTCGATATCGTGGCCGATCCGAGCGTGCGCATGGCGGTGTTGGGCGCGTCACTTGATCCCAACGGCAAGGTGACCGTGCTCATCTTTCCGGACACGCCAGCGCGTCCGCGCCTCGCGATCAAGGTCCCGACCACCGAAGCCGGCGCGGCGGCGGTGGCGAGGGAGCGGCGCATGCTCGAGGCCCTGCACAGTCTGCAGTCGAGCGTTATCCAGTCGACAGCGCCCATGCCGGTCGAGACGGTGACCGCCGCCGGGCTCGAGGCAATGGTGCTCACGCTCCTCCCCGGAACGCCGTTAACTACGCTGTATCACCGCTGGGGACATACACGATCGCCGCGGCACGTGGCGCGCGACCTCGGCGCTGTGGCCGACTGGCTGACGCGGCTCCACCGGGAGACTGCCGACGGCGACGCGTGTGTCGACATGGATGGCGGCGTCCTGCTCCGTCTGACCCAGCGGTTCGCTGACGAGCCCGTTCTGGCAACAGCCCTTCACGCGAGTGGAACGCGCCTGCGCGATCCTCGAGCGTCACCGCTCACCGCGCACCGTGGTGCACGGTGACCTCTGGTGCGGCAACGTGCTGGTGCGCAACGGCACGGTAACCGGGGTGGTCGATTGGGAGGAGGCGGAGCTGCACGGGGAGCCTGTGCGTGACCTGGCCAGATTTGCGCTCACCTATGCTCTGTACCTCGACCGGCACACGCGCCAGGGATCCCGGGTCGCCGGCCATCGCGGTCTCGCCAACACCGCATGGGGAGGCGGCATCGACTATCTCGTCAGCGGTGACGGCTGGATCTGTGATCTCCTACGAGCCTTTCTCCGTCTGGGCATGCGCCGCCTCGGCGTGCCCGGGGAGTTGTGGCGCGAAGCAGTGGTTGCAGGCGTGGCCGAGGTCGCGGCGCGGGCCGACGACGACGACTTCGCGCTCGCCCATCTGCGTCTGCTGGCGCGCATGCCGGCGGTGTGTCAACCGGGAGCGCCCTGATGGAGATGGTCGCTGCACGGGGGGCTGTGCTCTCGCGGCGCATGGCGGCGCGGCACGCGCTGCTGCCGTGGCGGGGATTGGCCGTCGGCACCACGTGCGCCGCGGTCGCATTCCTCCCATTCCTTCAGCCGTCGGCGGCGGGCAACATCGCCCCGGTTGACGTCCTGATCGTCCTCTCCATCGGGGCGACGATTTGTTGGGCACTCGTCGACCACATCCCGATCCGCGTGCCATATGCGCTGCCGCTGGGGGTGCTGGCCCTCGCCGGCGTGGCCGCGTCGCTGTTCAGCGTGTATCCGGGCGTCGGGTTCGTGGCCGTGGTGCAGGACCTGTTTCTGCTCGCATGGACTGCCACGGTGGTGACCGTGTGCCGCACTCCCAACGGCATGTCCCCGGTGCTGCGGACGTGGGCGTACGCGAGCGTCGTGTGGGCCGGACTGATGATTCTGGGGGCGCTGTTCAACATTGATGTGCTGTCGGGAATCACCTCGCGCGAAGGAAACCGCGCATCGATCACGTTCGGCGATCCGAACCTCGCGGCCGGTTACTATTGCTCGAGCCTGATGGTCATATGGGCCTCGGCGACACCGCGGCACCGGGCTATGCGGTGTGCGGCGGGCGCGATCCTGATCGTCGCGATCATCTTCACCGGCTCGAACGGCTTCTCGATCGCAACCCTGGCAGCGTGCGCTGTGGCCGCGAGTATCAGCATGGTGCGGCGTCGAGGCGTCCTTCCCACCGTAGCTGTGGCGTGCGGCGTTCTTCTCGCGGCCGGGGTCGTCGGCTCTCAGGTAAACGTCAATACCGTTGTCAGTGACGCGGCAGCGAGTGCGCCGATACTGCGTGACTACGTGGGTCGGTTCACCCAGTCGAGCGAGGGTCGTGACACGTTGCTGCACGAGACACTCGCCCTCGTTGAACAGGGCGGTTTCATCGGCATCGGACCGGCCGCGACGAAGCCAACCCTGCAAGCGCAACAGGCAAGCGTCGCATTCGAAGCCCACAGCGATTTCACTGCTTCTGTAGCCGAACGCGGACTGCTCGGTGGCATCGGACTCCTGCTGCTCATTCTCGTGATTCTTTTCCATGCGCGACGGGTGCTGGGTCCGCTCCAATCGGGCTATGCCGCGGTGGTGCGCCATCCGGGCGCGCTGGCCGGCGTCCTTGTCGCATTTGCGATCACGGCGAACATCTACGAGCTGATCCATTTCGACTATGTCTGGACGTGGCTTGCGGTGATCGCGGCGGTGAGCATTTGGGGGCGGGACCGCGCAACATGAACATCACCGCTGCTCGCGGGGCACTGATTCGTGGCGGTGGCGCCCGATTGGCGCTAACCAATCTTGGCGCTCGAATCGGCGCCCTGCTCGCCGTCGGAGTGGCGACGCTCATGGTCGCGCGTACCGCCGGACCGGTATGGGTCGGGGCGCTTGCGCTCCTGCGCGTGCTGCCGCCACTGGCCGGTTTTCTGGGCACGGGCGGGCTGCCGCTCGCAGCGCCCTACTTCCTCAGCGGAGCCCACGGTCAGGACCGCAACCTGCGCCCCACACTGCTGGCGCTGAGCGCCGGCGGATCGTTGCTCGGCGCCGTGGGATGGTTGGCTCTGTCGCCCCTGCTGGGCCGTCTCCTGCTCCCCGAACTCGGGGTCGGCATGGTCGCGTTCACTGGCGTCCTGGTGCTCAGCCAGATGGCAGTGTCGAGCTTCAAGTCGTTCTGTCAAGGGGATAACGACCTTCCTGGCAGCAACCTCATCATCGTTCTCGAGGAGACGACCTTCCTGCCCGCTTTTGCCCTCCTGTGGGTGATTGGATTCCGCGACGGCGCGCTCATCGTCTTCGGACTGCTCGCCTCGCGCGTTGCCACCGCGATCATCGGGGGCGCGCGGCTGTGGCGGCGCGGATTCTTCGCCCGCGGCGGTCGCCTCGATCTCGACCTGGGCCGCCGAGTGTGGCTGTATGCGATTCGTGGTCAGGTCGGCAACGTCATGCTGCTGATGAACCTGCGATTCGATTTCGTGATCGTCGACCTGGTGGCGGGCCCGGCAGCTCTGGGCATCTACGCGGTGGCTTCCAAATACGCGGAGCTGCTCCGGCAGCCTTCCGACGCCGTGCTGTGGGTCGCCTATCCACGATTCGCGCGCGGGGGCGGAGCCGCTCCGGTGGGCGCCGCGCGCGACACCATGCGACGGGCGGGGCTCGCCGTCGCGGCGGCCGCGATCCCCCTTGCGGCGCTATCGCTTGTCGTGATTCCCATCCTGTTCGGCGCTGCGTTCGATTCCGCCGTGCTGCCCGCATGCATCCTCCTCATCGGGCTGGCGGGCGAGGGCATTGCGGCGGTCGCCATCGCCTACCTCTACGGCCACGGTATGCCGGGCATGGCTTCGACCGGGGTCGGCTTCGGCGTTGTCGTGACCGTGCTGCTGGATCTGCTCCTGATCCCGAAGATGGGCATCATCGGAGCTTCGATCGCATCGACCGCGGCATACCTGTGCACCACGATGGCCTGCGTCGCGTTCTTTTTCATTGAGAGCCGACCGGCGGCGCTGAAGGCGCGCAGCGTCGGCACCCAGAAGGACCCGGCGTGAGTTCGGCCGGTGCTGCGCGTGCCCAGCGACCGGATTCGTGTTGCGCAGGTTGTCACCAGGTTCATCGCAGGCGCCGGCGGCGTGGCCATGCGGGGGGCGGAGGGTCTCGACCGAGCACGCTTCGAATCTGTGATCCTGACCGCAGCGGGCGGCCCGCTCATCGAGCGCGCCCAGGCCGGGGGTATCGAGGTCCTGACGCTGCGTCACATGCGCCCGGAGATCGCACCCCAGCACGACGTCGCCGGGATACGCGAACTGCGCAGTCTTTTCGAGGTGGGTCGGTTTGACGTCGTGCATACACACAGTGCGAAGGCCGGCATGCTCGGCCGCATCGCCGCGCACCAGGCGGGGGTGCCGGTGGTCGTGCACTCGTTTCACGGATTTCCGTTCCACAGCTTTCAATCCCCCATGCGCCGGGCCGCGTACATCACTCTCGAACGGCGTCTCGGTCGCATCACCGACCGCTTCGTTGGGGTGAGCTCGATGGTGGGTGCCGAGGCGGTGCGTCTCGGTATCGCGCCCTCCGAGCGAGTACGGGTCATCCCCGTATCGATCGCCGATCGGTCGGTGCGGCGCGATGCGGCCAGCAGGCAGGAGGCACGCCAACAACTCGGGATAGCGATGAGCAGCCCGCTCATCGGCAATGTGGGACGCGTCGACCATCAGAAGGCGCCCCTGGACTTCCTTGCGGTGCTCCGCAGGCTCGGCGATTCGGTTCATGGAGTCTGGATCGGGGATGGACCGCTCCGCCGCGAGGTCGAGGCGCGCTGTCAACGTATGGGACTCAACGGCCGGATGCACTTCGTCGGCGAACGGGACGATGTCCAGCTTCTGCTCCCGGCGCTTGACATCTTCGTGATGACCAGCCTCTACGAGGGCCTGCCCTGTGCGGTCGTCGAGGCGATGCAGTGCGGCCTGCCCGTGGTCGCGACCGCAGTCAACGGAGTGCCCGAGGTGATCGTGACCGGCGAAACGGGGCTGCTCGTCCCTGCCGCGCGACCGGCCGCCTGCGCTTCGGCTGTGCGCCATCTGCTGGAGCATCCTGGCGAGGCGCTGCGCATGGCGGAGAATGGCCGGCGCTGGGTAGCCGGGCGTTTCGGCGCCCGTGAGGCGGCCATAGCGCTGAGCGCGCTGTACGAGGAAGCGCTGGGGGTACCTCCTGCCGAAGTGCACCTGCTTCCTGTGGCGTCATGAGCGCCTGCTACTCGAGCGAGGTGGTGCCGATTGAGGCCGGTGTGAGCGCGGTCCGCCGTGGCCTCGATATCGTGGTCTCGCTGATCGCCCTCGTCGCTGCGCTGCCGTTGCTCTTCGTGATCGCTCTCGCTATCAGGCTTACCAGCCGAGGACCGATCCTGTTTCATCAGCAGCGCGTGGGCGAAGGTGGCTCAATCTTTACCCTCCATAAGTTCCGCACCATGACCGCCACCTCGAGCGGCCCCGAATTCACGCTGCCGGGTGATCCCCGCACGACTCGGGTCGGGAGATTTCTCCGCGCCGGGCATCTCGACGAGTTGCCCCAACTCGGCAGCGTGTTGCGTGGCAAGATGACGCTGGTCGGCCCGCGACCGGAGACGCCGGCACTCGCCGAGCGCTACCCACCTGAATTGCGTCCGGTGCTTGGCTACCGGCCGGGCATGACCGGACCGTGCCAGGTTTTCATGGAGAGACCGTCGCCGCCCCCGGCGCGGACGCCGAGGCGTTCTACCTCACCGAGCTGGTGCCGCGTCGCGTGGCCCTCGACATGGAATTCCTGGACCATCCAACCTTGGCGGCAACGATCGTGCTGCTGGCAACAACCCTGGCAGTGGTGCTTGGTATCCGGAAGCCTGGGCCGGCTGCGACTACCAGATCTCGCGTAGCAGGATGAAAGGCTCGGCTGCGGCGCGGCCGATGTGACTCCCCCAGAACGCGGCGCGCTCGCGCAATGCGCGCTCGGAGCGCGGGTGCGGATACTCGCGCAGCTCACTTTTGTAGCAGGCGATCGCGCGCAGCTTGACGTCAAGCGTCTCGGTGATGTCGACATAGTGGTTCGGGCTGAACGCCGATCCTGTGAGCGGCCACGCCCACTCGGTCGAGGAGGCCGTGTCGAAGACGAGGAACCGGCGGACGAAGGGCGCTCGATACGGGCGGCAGGCGGTCCACGCAGCTCGGGCGACAACGCGATGGTCGTTGTTCACGTCCTCGGGAAAGTGGGTGTACACGGTGTCGGGACGCAGTTCGTCGATCACCGCCTCGAGCCGTTGGGTCAACTCAATCAGGGGGAGCGTTTCCAGGCGCTGGTCCGGGAGGGCCTCGAGCCGAAGTGAAGCGAAGCCGATCTCCGCAGATGCGCGCCGCGCCTGCTCCTGGAGTTCCTCCATCATCCCGACGTCGTAACGGCTCGCGGCGCCTTCGGAGATGACCATCGCGTGGACCTCATCTCCGGCGCGCGCATGCCGTGCAAGCGCGCCGCCGGGCCGAGGATCTCGTCGTCCGGATGGGCTGCGAGGACGAGTACCGTCATCGGCCGGCGGTGGCGGGCGCGAGCGAAGCACCATCGCCCAGGCGGCGGTCACATCGTCCACCGGATCGAAGATTGCTCCGGCGTCCAGACCGGCCGGCGCGAACCATTGCCGTGCGGGTTGCGGCGATCGACCGGCCTCGGAGACCGAGGTGATCACGATGCTGCCGTCGCCTGTCCCTACACGCATGCCCTGAGCGTCGCACGAGATGATCCGTCCGGGGGTTCCGGGGGGTTCATTCGGGCCGGGGAGCGCCGAGCGCCAGAGCATGACCTTCCGGCCTCGAAGCAGGCTGAATGCTCCTGGGTAGGGCAGCGTCAGCGCGCGGATCCAGTCGTGCACTCTGCGCGATGAGCGATCCCAGAAGGTGATGCCCATCGCCGGGGTACGCTTGGGCAACGGCTCGGCGTCGCCGAGCTCCTGGGGTCGGCGCGGCGCCGTACCGGCGAGGAGTGCGGGCAGATGGGTGCGCGGCATGTCGGCGCCGGCGCATCCAACCTTGGCGTAAATATCGCCACACGTGTCCTCATCACCGATCTGGATGCCTCGCTGATCCACGATGTCGCCCAGGTCGGCGTCCGGCGTGAGCATGAACATGGTGTTGCCGGTGATCGTCTCTCCCACGCAGGATAGCCCAGTTCACCGGGGCCCTGCCGCGGTGTCGCGGTAGCAGCGAAGCGTGAAAGCCGATGCAACCGCGCGGCGGGAGAGACAGCAGCGGTGCGCCGAGGAGGCAAGTCCAGCCGGCGACAACCACGAGATCGGGCTCGAGCTGCCGGATGCGCTCGACCACAGCCGATGCGTTGATGTCCTCGACCGAGATGACCGGAACGCCGCGCGGCTCGGCCAGGGCCTTCAGGTCGACAAAGCCGGCGACCGACGCCGCCTTGGTCACGGGCATGGTGAAGACGCAGGCGACCTCAGCGCCGCTCTTCACCAGGGATAACAATGCCGGTGCCGCTTCGTGAACCGCTCCGATGAAGACCACTCGCCCGCCGTGGGGGATTCTGGAGCGCGGCTTTTGTTGATCCCCGGCGTCAGGGAGCGCCTGAGCGAGCTGGCATTGTGCGCGGCGAAGACCTGCTGCAGGCCCGGCGACATCGACAACGAGGTGTCGCCTTTCTGTTGCCCCCAGCTGTATGCGTAGTCGAACAGTGGACCAGGCAGAGCGCTCGCCCAGGTCGCAAGCAGCTGCTGCTCTTCGCTGGGAGTGGGCAGCGTCCAGGTGGCCGTGCCTCCCCAGCTGCCCCCGCCCCGAACGCCTGGAATACCGGCACGAGCGAGCTGAGCGGCCAGCCCGCCTCCGTCTGAACGTAGGCGACGGATTCGCCGATCTCAGCGTAGTCCGGCGCGCGGAGTTGGAGCGCACCGGGTACGGATCCAGGCCGATAAGGTCAAGGTCGCTGTTGGCGGGCGTGTACCAGCCAAAGCACGGAGTGATCGCCGCGCACTTTTTCTCGAGGATCGCGAAGGTGTGTGCACCGGGGACGTGATCGTGAATCCAGTCGTTTTCGGCCTTGAGGTGGGCGGGAGAGCACGACGAGATGTTCGGCTCGTCGACGACGTAGAAGCCGAAGAGCTTGGCATCGCCGGCGAAAGCGTCGACGGTCGCGTCGAAGCTGGTGGTCGCACCCGCACAGGTACCGAGGTAGTCGAGGCCACGCACACCGGCAGGCAGGCTGTCGAGCACGGCCTTCGAGCTGACGTCGGCGAGGTTGAAGCCGTCAGCACCTGGCAGGTACTGGCCGGACGAGCCGAAGTTGCCGTTGGCGGCGTAGTGCCAACGCGTCAGTGGGAGCGTGGCCGGGCTGGGCACGCTTGTGGGCACCCTTGTGGGCCCGGGCTTGCCGGATGTGCTGCTGGAGACGCCGGTGTGACCGGCGTCGTGCCGGAGTGCCACGACCGCGATGGCGCTACACGCACCGATCACGGTCAGCGC
>CAVQVY010000009.1:0-3229 GCA_963717185.1 Candidatus Dormiibacterota bacterium
CAGCCCCTCTCCACCTTCGACTGCCGGTAGATCCTCCCTGTCGTTGGGGGTGAGCATCTTGGTGAACGCGTCTTGGACCCCGAGTCGGGCTGCGACCTCATCATCGGGCGGTGGTCCGGCTGGCTCCGAGCGAGGCGCCCCCATGCGTGCCAGCAGAGCCGAGGGGAAGGGTTCGCTCCGACGTGCCCCTGCATCCCCCCCTCGGAGCGCACGCAACGAGGCGGCGTGCTCGACGGTGATGCCCTTCGCTCGATGCTCGACCGCCTCGAGAGCACTGAGGCCGGCGCCGATCCACTCGGCCACTTCCTCGAAGGGGATGCCGGCAGTCCACCACTCCCGCACGACGTCACCCGGTGTACGGCCCTGCATGACCAGTCGCCCAGCTTCGGCGGCGGTGAGGCCCAGGTCGAACCAGACGTAGGCGTCCTGCGCCTCGATCCCTTGGCGCGCCCACTCTTCGGCTGCGTGATCGATCCAATGATGCTGCAGGTAGCCTTGGATGATCTGGGGATCCACGCCAATTTGGTGAAAGCGCGCCAACGGCCCACCCGGGACTCCCACTCCGACCGCGAAACCACGACCGGAACCCATCATCGGCATGGATCTCACAACGTTTACCGTGCGCGCCTGGTGTTGACGAGCGAACGCATCCTCGGGGCCGAGGCCATTATTCTTGTGATCCTTGGCGTCCACCAGGTTGAAGCCGAACTCGTGCCAGCGGACGGCTTCGGGGGCATCGATGCCCGCTGCTTGCCAGTCCCGCACCGTGTCCGGGGTTGCCCCCGCCGTCTGCCACTGTGCAGCCAGGAGGCCGTCGCCCACGCCCTCGTGCCGCCACGCGTCCGCCTGGGCCAGCGTGAACCGCCAGCGTCGCCACACCTCAGCGTCTTCGCGGGCGAAACCGCTGGAAAGCCAGGCGCTCAGCTCCTCGGGCTCGCCGTCGTCCGGTCCGTCGGCCTCGTCGAAGCCCGTGCGCGGCACCTCAGACCTGCCTCTTCATCACGCCGCCGCTGGCCCGATCGGGATCGCCCTCGCCCAGTCGGGCACCATTCCCATCGGATCCATCAGCCCGACGATCACTCTGATGCCCGACGGCGGTGCCGAGGGCCACGGGGTGTAGCCGTCGGTCAGCACGATGATCAGGTCCGGCCGTGGCCGGAGTTCGGCCGCCTTCGCCAGCCCCGCCCCCATGTCGGTGCCGCCACCACCGAGCAGCTCGACGTCGCGCGCCTGGAGGACCTTCTGGGCCTCGAAGGCCTTGGCGTCACAGCACACGATGCGGAGGTGACGCCGTCCCACTCCGAGTCCGCGGAGCACGCCCTCAACTTCGGCGAGCGATTGGGAAAGCATCTGGTCGTTCATGCTGCCCGAGGTGTCGAGCACCATCGCCACTTTGGGCAGCGGCTGGCGCAGGCTCGGCAGAACGACGTCGGGAACGACCGAGCTCCGGCGTGACGGCTTCCGGTAGCTGAAGTCGACTCTCCCCGCCACGTCGGCGACGCCTCTTCGTACGGCGGACGCCAGCAACCTCTGCCAGCTCACCGTGGGCTCGAGCACGTCATCGGCCCACCGTTGCCAGCCCGCCGGCGTGTTCCCGTAACGCCGTTGGTGGTCCCTGATCCGCCGGGCCACGTCACGCTCGAGCAGCTTGCGCCCGGTTCGGCCAACCCCTGGTGCTCCCGAGTCCCACGGCCGCCCCGCGCCGTCACAGCCGCTGCCACAATCGCAACCTTCGGTCGCTCCGCTTCGCTCGGGCTGCCCGTGCTCCTGTTCGCGCCCGCCGAGGGCGACCCAGTATTCCTCCGCGGTGAGGGAGTCGGGGAGACCCAAAGCACTCGGCGTGATGGCGGCCGCCGGCTTGACGGCCTCGCCGGCCACGAGGTCGTCGTTGATCTCGGCGTCGGTCGCCAGGTTCCACCGTCGCTGCCCTTGGGTCCGCCGTGCAGCCGGACCCACGGTGCCTTCGGGATCGCGAACCGGGCTGCGTTGGGCATGGTCACGCAGCAGGTGGCTGACCTGGTGGACCAACCAGAAACCAACCGTCGGCACGTCCATCGTCCCGAGGGCATCGGGATCAAGGTAGATGTGCCACCCTTCGTCGACCGGCAGCGCACTGAGGTCGAGGCGTTGCTCGGGCGGGTCATCGGACTGGTCCACCACGACCGGATCGAGGGCGAGCAACGCGCTCGCCATGTACGGCACCTGGTGGGCCGCCCATACCCGGGCGGCTGCCCAGATACGACGCTGCTCGGTGCCGAGCTGCTCACGCGGGCCGAGGATCACCCTCACCCTCAATTCGAATGAGGCCCGCCGCACGCAGCACGGGGGCCATCTTCAAGAGGCCACTCGGCAGTTCGGCTCCCTCGGGCCGCGCTCCGGCAAGGGTCCGTGCCGCGAGCGCTGCCACATCGGGCGCCTGATCGGCGACGCGCGCCACAACCCGCCACGCCGCGGACCACGACTCCGCGTCGCCATGGGCGATCGCCACTGCAGCGACAGCGGTGAGCACGGCGAAGGCCCGGTCGCTTCGCTCCGGCAGGTCGAAACCGTCCGGGTCCCGCAGGACGGCCTCGGGATCGGGCAGGTCCATGTTCGCCAACCACGACAAGAACTCGATGCCTGCCCCCTCGCCTACGGCGCCGAGGACCAACAGCGTCCGTGCGTCCTCAGAGGCTCCCACGGCGTCGCAGGCGGACAGCAGCCGGGCGACCGCCTCCCAGCTGCGAGGGCTCGGCCATCCCCGGCTGGCCTGGTCCGCCAGTGCCGGCACGTCGAGCACGAGCGCCGGTCGTACCTCGAGGAATGCTCCGACAGCAGCCCGCGCTGACCAGGGACTGGCTGCGTGTTGGCGTGTGGCCGTCAAAAGAGGGCGGTGATGGAAACCCCATGGAGATCCCCCGGGACACCGAGCTAGCCTCGACAGGCCAGTCGAGGTGGACCAGGCGGTTGGCGAGGGGGGGCGACAGCTGCCAGCCGTCGGCTGCCTCTTCGGGCGGATTGGCGGCGGCGACCACCCGGACCCCATCGGGCAGGGAAAGATCGCCGACGACGCGTTCGAGCACGACGCGGAGCATCGCGGCTTGGACGGCTGGTGGCGCCGTGGTCAGCTCATCGAGGAAGAGCAGACCCTGGCCGGCGGACGCGAGGCGCCTGGCCCAGAGGGGTGGGGCCATCTGCACCGACCCGTCGATCACCACCGGCAGGCCGGCGAAGTCGGCCGGCTCGCGGA
>CAVQVY010000010.1:0-28890 GCA_963717185.1 Candidatus Dormiibacterota bacterium
GGATGGCGCGGCGAGCCCCGGCGGCGCTCTGCGCCGGCGGCAGCCCTTCGGCGGTCATGACGGCCATACGCATTGTCTCCTTGGTTCGTCGGCTGACGCATATCGTCCCATGCGGCCCGGGCCTTCCTCAACCGGCAGCCGATTGACCGATGACCGGGTGGCTGGGCCCGGGGATGTCAACTCCCTCGGGGTAGAGTGAGGCAGTGAGAGTTCGTCCTGAGCGGAGCCGCGGGGTTCATAGGCTCGCATCTCGCGCAAGCTTTGGTTCGACGCGGTGACGAGGTGCTGGGCATCGACAACTTCGTGACGGGGCGTGAGCAGAATCTCGATGAGTTGACCGCCGCGCCCGGCTTCACGCTGTTGACGCAGGACGTGACAGGGTCGGTTGAGATAGGCGGCGACGTCGATGCTGTGCTGCACTTTGCCTCCCCCGCCTCTCCGCCTGACTACCACGCCCACCCGGTGGCGACGCTCGACGCCGGCACCGCCGGGACGCGGGCCATGCTGGAGCTCGCCAAGGTCAAGGGTGCACGGTTCCTGCTGGCCTCGACCTCCGAGGTGTACGGCGACCCGTTGGAACACCCCCAGCCGGAGACGTACTGGGGCAACGTGAATTCGATCGGCCCGCGCAGCATGTACGACGAAGCGAAGCGCTGCGCGGAGGCGTACACCATGGCCTACCTGCGGGCAGGCCTCGACACCGGAATCGTCCGCATCTTCAACACCTACGGGGAACGGATGCGCCCGCAGGACGGCCGTGCCATCCCCAACTTCATGAGCCAGGCACTGGCGGGGGAGGACCTCACTGTCTACGGCAGCGGAGAGCAGACCAGGAGCCTCTGCCATGTCAGCGACCTCGTCCGGGGCATCCTGTTGCTCGTCGCTTCGGATGAGCATCTGCCGGTGAATCTCGGGAACCCGGAGGAGATCACCATGCTGGAGCTCGCGGAACGAATCGTGGCGCTCGCCGGTAGCAAGAGCCGCGTCGTCTTTCGCGCGCTGCCAGAAGATGATCCACGCCGGCGGTGTCCCGACATCAGCCGAGCCCGTGCGCTTCTCGGCTGGGAGCCGGCGGTGCCGCTTGACGAGGGATTGAGTCGAACGCTCAGCTGGTTCCAGCGCGAGTTGCAAGTGGCCGGTTGAGCGTGCTGCGCAGTCGCGGCGCCGGCGCTGCGACCCGCACGCAATTCCTGAGCGGGGTCACCGGGCGGTCGCGCGGCGGTCACAGGACGGGCCGGGGCGACGTGCCGCTGGTATCCTGAGCCGCGACGCGACGGTCCGGAGGCCGTCTTCCGCTACGGCGGGGCGCCGATCCACATGCGACCCCCAGCGCCCGCCTCCAGCCCACTGCGATGCACATGAGAACGCGCCGCCTCCCGGCGGCACTGCTCCTCGGCGCCGCGATCGCGTCGCTGGTCGTCGCTTCGACCGGTGCGATCGATGCCCGGGCGGCCTGGGCCAAAGGTGCAGCGCTGCCCGGCCTGAAATCGGGACGGATCTGGTCGCTGGCGTCCTCGCCGAAGACTGCGGGGCTGGTGGTGGCCGGGACGGACCATGGGGTGTACGTCTCGAGCGACTCGGGCGCCCACTGGGCTGCGGGTGGCCTGCCGGCGACGCTGCGAGTGTGGGTGGTGGGCTTCGACGTCCGCGACCCGTCACGGCTGTTCGCCGGGACCGATGGCAGCGGCGTGTTCCTGAGCACGGATTCCGGGACCACCTGGACGGCGGAATCCTCCGGGCTGAGCGATCGGACGGTGCGGTCGCTGGCCTTCGGGTCCGATGGCGTGGCCGCCGGGACCAACCACGGCGTGGCGCTGAGCCCCGACGGGACCGCGTGGCATGACGGCGGGCTCGATCAGTACTCGATCTCCTCACTGGCCATCGCGGCCAACTCGCCGTCGCTGGTGCTGGTGGCGGCCACCGACCGCGGCGACCTCTCCAACGGCTACCTCTTCCGCTTCGGCTCCCCGTCGGCGAGCTGGCAGGCCCTGCAGAGTGGACTGCCGTCAGCGGCGGTGGTCACCTCGGTGGCCGCCGGGCCCCTGACCAGCTCGGTCACCAAGCGGCCGCTGGTCGTGACCACCTCGAAAGGCACCTTCCGCAGCGGCGACAGCGGGGCCACCTGGACGGCGAGCACCGGCGTGCCCGAGAACCTGACACTGACCACCGCGGTGATCAGCCCGCTCGACCCCTCGCTGGTCTACGCGGGGGCCGACCAGGGCGGCTCGAACGGCGGCGACCTGCTGCGCTCGACCGACGGGGGATCGTCGTTCACAGCGGCCGACGCCGGGCTGCCGACCAGCACTCGCGAGGTTGAGGCGCTGGCGGTGGAGCAGGTGACCCCGCCGGTGGTCGTCGCCGCGCTCGACCCGACCAGCGGCGGGACGGTGTATTCGGAGACGGACTCGACGGCTCCGGCGCCGCCGCCATTGGTGGCCGAGGGGCCCGGACAGCCGATCCCCTCGACGCTGCCAACAGCGGTGCCGACGCCGCGCTCCTCTGCTTCGGCGCCCGTCGCGGCCCCCACGCCGGCGTCCTCGTCCGGGATCGGCCAGTTCCTGGGGAACGCGTTCCACTGGCCGGTGCCGCTGGTGTTCGAGGTGCTGCTGGTGCTGTCGATCGCCTACCTGGGATTGCGCTGGCGGCAGCGGTACTACGTCGAGGGGCCCCCGTAGCGCCGTCTGGCTAGGATGGCCGGGTGATCGCGCTGACCGCGCCGTCCGTTCCCCTGGCATTCCTCGCCGGGCTGGCGTCCTTCCTCTCGCCCTGCGTGTTCCCATTGGTGCCGGTGTACGCGGCGTACCTCGGCGGACGCGCGTCGGTGGGGACGCCCGTGGCCGTGGAGTCGCGTGCCGCGGTGGGGTCGGCGGCACTGGCCGGCGTGGGCGGAGACGTCGCCACTGCGCGGTACCCGCGAACGCGGGCCTCGATGCGTGTGCCCGTGCTCGGCAACGGGGTGGCCTTCGTCGCCGGCTTCATGGTGGTGTTCATCGCGCTGTTCTACGTGCTGCAGGCGCTCGAGGTCACCTTCCTGCTGCACCACCAGGTGGCGGTGAACCGCGTCGCCGGGGCGATCATCATCCTGCTCGCGCTGCAGACGATGGGGGTGCTGCGCATCCCGTTCCTGATGCGCGACTGGCGCATCCACGGTGCGCCGCTCGCCGGCGGCGGGAGCGTCGGCGCCTTCCTGCTCGGCATCACCTTCGCGCTGGGCTGGACGCCGTGCATCGGCGCGCAGCTGGGGGCCATCCTGCAGCTGGCCGTGAGCGGCGACTTCGGCGGGCTGCCGTTCATGCTCGTCTACTGCGCAGGGCTGGCGGTGCCCTTCCTCCTGGTGGCGGTGCTGGCGGATCGCATGCAGGGCGCCATCCGCGCCATCAACCGGCACATGGGGGTGATCCAGATCGTCGCAGGCGTGCTCCTGCTGGGCTTCGGACTCCTCCTGATCAGCAACGAGATCACCCTGCTGAACCAGTACTCGTTCGCGGCGCCGTTCAACCTCTGATCCGGAGGACGCGGGCTGGTCGGTGGCGGCGAGGGCTACGGGGAAACCGAGGCGCGGATCAGCTCGAGCGGATGACGTGCGGTGCGCCCGGTGCCGTGCGCAATCTGCTGGCGACACGACACCCCGGTGGCGGCGATGAGGGTGGTGGGATCCTCAGCATTGACGGCTGGGAACAGCCGCAGGCCGCCGATCTGCATCGACAGGTCGTAGTGCTCGACCTCGAAGCCGAATGAGCCGGCCATGCCGCAGCAGCCTGCGTCGACGTCAACCACAGTGGCGCCCGGGATGCGCGCGAGCAGCTGGACGGTTGCGGTGGTGCCGCGCAGCGCCTTTTGATGGCAGTGGCCGTGGAACAGGATGCGGCGCCCTGCCACCGCCGCGTGTGGATCCATGCGCAGGTGTCCGGCGTCGATGGCCTCCAGGACGAGCTCATCGGCGAGGCGCACCTGCGCCGCCACCGCGCGCGCGTCATCGCTGTGCGGCTGGAGGCTGAGGTGCTCCTCGGTGAGCGTGAGGATGCACGACGGCTCCACACCGACGATGGCGGCACCGTGGCGCGCCTGGGCGGCGAGCTGCGCTGTCATCGCCTCGGCC
Source organism: Candidatus Dormiibacterota bacterium (assembly GCA_963717185.1). GTDB lineage: Bacteria > Chloroflexota > Dormibacteria > Aeolococcales > Aeolococcaceae > Aeolococcus. The sequence goes on from CAVQVY010000010.1 coordinate 4,100, forward strand.
AGGCGGCCGGCCTCGTCCAGCCGGCCTTTGGAGATGGCCGCGCGACCGCAGCAGCGATTGCCGATGAGCTCCACATCCCACCCGGCCATCTCCAGCAGCTCGACAGCCGCGATGCCGACGCCCGGCTCGCTGTATGTCGTGAAAGAGTTGGCGAGCATGACCACCCGGCCGAGCGGGGCGGTTTGCGTGGTCTGCCGCTGTCGCGTCGCGAACCAGCGCAGCAGCGTGCGCCGGTGAAAGCGCGGCAACGGCCGCCGTCGGGTGATCCCGAGCGTGCGTTCCAGAAGTGTGCGCACGCCGGGAACAACCGCGAGCATGTTCGACAGCGGCGCGCAGGCGGATCCGAGTCTGTTGAGCCATCGCGCCGCGGCGAAGAAACGCGCACGCGCCGGTACGCCGTGGGTCCCTTGATAGTGATGGAGAAACTCGCTCTTCATCGTGGCCATGTCGACACCGAGGGGGCACTCGCTCTTGCATGCCTTGCACTCCAGGCAGAGGTCGAGGATCTCGTGCAGGCGGCTGTCGCCCAGTGCCGCACGGGGATCTGGTTGCGACAGTGCGCGCACCAGCGCGTTGGCACGGCCGCGCGTGCTGTGCTCCTCCTCGCGCGTAGCCATGAAGGACGGACACATCACTCCCGTCGAGCCCTTGCGACACACGCCGATGTTCATGCAGCGGTCGGCGGCCCCACGCATTCCGGCGGTGGCGCTGAACGACAGCCGGGTGGCCAGCAGGATACGCCGGAGGCAGCGCGAGGTCCCGGATGCTCTCGGTCATCGCCGGGGCGTCGACGATCTTCCCGGGGTTGAGAACACCGTGTGGATCGAACAGCCGCTTCACCTCACGCATAGCCTCGTACAGCTCGTCGCCAAAAACGGTGCGGTTGAACTCGCTGCGCGCCAGACCGTCGCCGTGCTCGCTGGAGTTGGCGCCACCGAACTCGGTGACCAGGTCTCGGATCTCCTCGGCGACGGCGCGCACGGTGGCCACCTCGGCGGGGTTGGTGAGGTCCATGAACGGCCGGATGTGCAGGCAGCCGACGGACGCGTGGCCATAGAAGCCGGCCGCCAGGCCGTGCTTCTCGAGGACGGCAGCGAATCGTCTGGTGTACTCGGGCAGAAGAGCCGGTTCGACTGCTGTGTCCTCAATGAACGCCACAGGCCGGCGGGTGCCCTCTCCCGCGGCCATGAGCAGCCCCAGTCCCGCCGCTCGCACCTTGAGCAGAGCCGCCTGGTGTGCACGCGTGGTGGCGCGCAGCGTGTGGTAGCCGTGGCCGTGGCTGCGCCAGAGGTCGGCGATGCGGTCGACGCCGGCGTCCGCTTCAGTGGGGCTGTCGCCATTGACGGTGACGAACAGGAGTGCGCCCGGTGTGCCCTCGAGGATCGAGCCAAGCGCCGCGTACTCGATCCTCTTGCGGGAGAGGTCGAGGATGGTGCTGTCGATGAGCTCGACCGCGCTCGGCCGGACAGAGAGCGCGTCCTCGGTGGCCGCGATGGCCTCGACGACGGAGGCGAAGTGACCCACGGCGATGGCTTTGGCGCGGGGCAGCGCCACCAGGCCGACGGTGGCCTGCGTGGTGATCGCCAGCGTGCCCTCGGAGCCGACCAGCAGGCTGGCCAGGTCAAGCGAAGTGGCGCCGGCGAGACGATCGAGTCGGTAGCCACCGGCCCGACGCCAGTAGCGGGGATAGCCCGTTGAGATGGCCTCGCGGTGCTGCTCCATGATGCGTGGCACGCCGGCGCGGATGCGCGCCTCAAGTGTTGACGCAAGGTTGGCGCCACTGTCACCGCGAGCGAATGTCGCTGTCGAGGCGTCGCTCAGCACCACGTCGAGCGCGCGCACGTGGTCGATGGTCATCCCGTACAGCACCGAGCCGCTACCGCCCGAGTTGTTGCCGATCATCCCGCCGATGGTTGCCCGGTTGCTCGTCGACGTATCGGGACCAAACAGCAGGCCGTGCGCCGCGGCGGCGCGGTTGAGGTCGTCCTGCACGACGCCGGGTTGTACGCGCGCCGTTCGCTCTTCTGGGTTCACCTCGAGGATGCCGTCCATGTGCCGCGAGGTGTCGATGATCACCGCCCGTCCCACAGTCTGTCCCGCCAGGCTGGTGCCCGCACCACGCGGCAATACAGGCACTGAGTGCTCGGCGCAGACAGCGACTGCGGCGGCCACGTCGCCGGCGTCGCGTGGGAAGACCACCGCGAGCGGCTCGACGCTGTACATGCTGGCGTCGGAGGAGAACAGGTGGCGCGTGTAAGCGTCGTCGCGCACCTCGCCATCCATCGCAGTTCGCAGGGCGGCCACCAAGTCGCTCATGACCGCGGCGTCACCGTGTGTCGGCGAGGTACTCGAGCGCCGCGGCCACGCCACCGGACGTGCTTGGCACCGACGAACGCAGCAGTCCCATCTCCACGCCGCCGAGGGTGCCGAGCAGCGCGAGGTCGTTGAAGTGGCCGAGGTGACCGATGCGGAACACGCGCCCCGCCATCCTGCCCAGGCCCGCGCCGAGCGACATGTCGAAGTCCTCGAGGATGCTGGCGCGGAGCGCGTCGGCGTCGTGCCCATCGGGAACGAGCACCGCGGTGACCACCGGCGAGTACTCACGCTCGTCGAGGCAGAGCACCTCGAGACCCCACGCACGCACCGCACGACGGGTGGCCGCGCCGTGGCGCTGGTGGCGGGCGGCCACGGCCTCCAGGCCCTCCTCCTCGAGCATGGTCAGCGCCTCGCGCAGCCCGTAGAGCAGGTTGGTCGGCGGCGTGTAGGGGAAGAAGCCGCGGGAGTTGAAGTCGAGGATCGGCCGCCAGTCCCAGTAGCTGCGCGGCAGCGTGGCGTGCGCGGTGGCGGCGAGGGCGCGCTCGCTGACGGCGTTGAAGCCCAGCCCCGGAGGCAGCATCAGGCCCTTCTGTGAGCCCGCGATGGTGACGTCCACGCCCCACTCGTCATGGTGGTACTCCGCAGCGGCCAGGGACGACACGGCGTCGACGAAGAGAAGCGCGCCGTGCCCGGACTCGTCGAGGACGCGGCGAATCTCCGGGACGCGGCTGCAGACGCCAGTGGAGGTCTCGCTGTGCACGACCGCCACCGCGCGGATGGTGTGGCCCGTGTCAGCGGCCAGCGCCGCGGCGAGCAGCTCGGGGTCGGCGCCGTGGCGCCAGTCGCCAGGGATGGTGATGACCTCGAGGCCAAGGCTGGCCGCGACGTCGCGCCACAGAGCGGCGAACTGACCGATGTCGAAGCACACCACACGGTCGCCCGGCGAAAGCGTGTTGACCATCGCCGCCTCCCAGGCGCCGGTGCCCGACGAGGGAAAGATCACCACCGGGGCGGCGGTACCGAACACGGCGCTGACGCGGGGGAGGAGACCGGACACCATGTCGGCGAACTCCGGACCGCGATGGTCGATTGTTGGCATCGAGATCGCCCGCAGCACCCGGTCTGGAACATTGGTGGGTCCAGGGATCTGCAGGAAGTGGCGTCCGGTGTGGACGGTCACCTCGCCGCCACCCTGGCCGAGCGCGGCCGGCGGCGGTGCAGGAAGGCGTCGACGCCGCGGCGGAAATCGTCACTGTCGATCGGCGGACCGGCGGATGCGGCCAGCGCCGCGGTGCGGGCGGGAGCCGCGACCCGTGTCAACGCCGCCTTCGCCGCACGGATCGACGCGGCCGACCCGTGCAAGATCGCGTCGAGGACGCGGCCGACGTGGGCGTCGAGCTGTTCGCCTGCGACGACGGCGTTGGCCAATCCCAGTCGCACCGCCTCATCGGCACCCACCATCCGCCCCGTGTACAGCAGTTCGCGGGCAACGGCCATGCCGCCGTGAGCCGCGAGGCGGTTGGCGAAGGCTGGCGAGACCAGGATGCCGAGCGCTGCGATGGGCATGCCCATCGAGGCTGTGTCGGACAGGATGCGCAGGTCACACGCGAGCGCCAGCTCGCAGCCGGCGCCCGCCGCGGGGCCGCGGATTTTGGCGATCACCGGCGCCCGCAACTCCTCGATGGCGGCGCACGCCGCTTCCATGCGGGCAAAGCTCAACTGCACCTCCTCGCCGCTGGCCCGCGCCCACTCCCGAATGTCCGACCCAGCACAGAACCAGGCCGCCGCGCCCTCGACGACCACGGCGCGCACAGCCTGGTCGCCGGCCAGCCCGCGCATGACCAACTCGATGCCCGCCCAGGCGGCGCTGGTCAGCGCGTTGCGCCGCACACCCGAGCCGATCACCACCCGGGCGACCTGGCCGTCGCGCTCGATGGTGAGGCGCGGGGGGACAGCGTCACTCACCGCACCACCCCGCTCTCCCGCATGGCGGCGATCTCCTCCGCAGAGTACCCGAGCTCGCCGAGCACCTCGTCGGTGTGCTCGCCGAGCAGTGGCGGCGGCCGGCGCACCGTGGCGTTGTGCTCGGACAGCTTGATCGGGGAGCCGGCCATCCGCAGCGTGCCGGCGGTGGCGTGCTCGGTGGTCAGCACCATGTCGCGCGCCAGCACCTGCGGATGGTTGAGCGCCCTGTCGATGGTGTTGATCGCCCCGGCGGGGATGCCGATCCGCGAGAGCTCGTCGGCCCACTCCGACAACTCCCGCACGATCAGCGCAGCCTCCACGAGCGGGATCAGCTCGGCGCGGTTGGCGACGCGATCGGGGTTGGTGGCGAACCGGGGGTCGTCGGCCAGCTCGGGCAGGCCGATCAGGGGAGCGAAGCGCTGCCAGAGCGTGTCGTTACCCACGGCCACCATGAGGTAGCCGTCGGCGGTGCGCAGTGCCTGGTAGGGGACGATGCTGGGGTGCGCCGAGCCGTAGCGCCTTGGCACCTCGCCGGTGGCGAAGTAGCCGCCGGCCAGGTAGGTGAGCCAGGCGATCTGGCCGTCGAGCAGGGAGATGTCGATCCAGTCACCGCGGCCGCTGCTGGCACGGGCGTGGAGCGCGGCGAGGATCCCCACCGCCGCCCACATCGCGGCGCCCAGGTCGGCAGCGGAGTTGCCGGCCCGCACGGGCTCGCCGTCACTCTCTCCGGTGACGCTCATCAGGCCACCAAGGGCCTGCGCGATGGCGTCGTAGCCTGGCTCAGCGGCGTACGGACCGGTCTGGCCGAAGCCGGAGATGGACGCATAGATGAGCCGCGGGTTGCGCACCGCCAACTGCTCGTAGCCGAGTCCCAGCCGGGTGGCGGTACCAGGTCGGAAGTTCTCGACGAGCACGTCCGACTGGTCGGCGAGGCGAAGCGCGATCTCACGTCCGCGATCGCTCTTGAGGTCGACGGCGACGCCGCGCTTGTTGCGGTTGACGGCCAGGAAATAGGCCGCCTGGTCCCCCTGGTACGGGGGCGCCCACTCCCTGGTGTCGTCGCCCGTCGCCGGGTTCTCGAGCTTGATGACCTCGGCGCCGAGGTCGGCGAAGATCATGGTCGCGAAGGGTCCGGAGAGGATGCGCGAGAGGTCGAGCACGCGCAGGCCGGCGAGCGGGCCCGACGACGCCGGCTGCTCCTGGGGCGGCTGCGGCCCGGCGTCAGCGTTCATCGCCGCGGCCCCTACGAGAGCACACCGACGTACAACCTCACCACCTCGTCGTTGTGAAGCAGGTCCCTGCCGGCGCCGTCGAGACGGTTCTGGCCGAGCACCAGCACGTAGGCCCACTGCGCGTGGCGGAGCGTCTCGCGGGTGTTCTGCTCAACGACGACCACGGCCACGTTCGTGGCCCTCACCTGCTCGATGCGGTCCCACACCGCGCCCTGGAACTTCGGCGACAGGCCCGCCGACGGCTCGTCGAGGATGAGCACGGCGGGGTCGACCATCAGTCCCCGGGCCATCGCCAGCATGGTGCGCTGGCCGCCGCTGAGGGTCTCGGCGCGGCGCCGGTGGGCAAGCTTGAGGTCGGGGAAGAGCTGATACAGCTCATCGGCACGGTCCTTGACCCCGTGCCTGCGGATGTAGCCGCCCATCTCCAGGTTCTCGTGCACCGTCAGCTGAGGGAAGACGTTGGCCACCTGGGGCACGTACGCAATGCCGCGACGCACCAGCTTCTCGCTGGCCAGCCCGGTCACGTCACGGCCGTCCACCAGCACCTTGCCGGCCTTGGGGCGGATCACTCCGGCGATCGCCTTGAGGAGCGGTGGACTTTCCCGCCCCGTTGGGCCCCACCACGGCCGTGATGGCGCCACGGTGGGCGCGCACGGTGACGTTCTCGACGACCGGCGGCCCTCCGTACCCGGCGGTGAGGCCCGCGACGTCGAGCGCGGCCACCGTCTGCGGAGGGGCCGCCGGCGCGGGATCAGGCGTCAGCGTCGTCATAGGTGGGCATCTCCCCGAGATAGGCGTCGACGACTGCCTGGTTGCTGCGCAGCGATTCGAACGGCCCCTCGGCGATGACGCGCCCCTCCGCCATGACCACCACCTGGTCGGTGACCCGCTCGATGAAGGGCAGGTTGTGCTCGACGATGACCACCGACGTGCCGGCCCCGACGAAGCCGAGCACCGCGGTGGCCATGCGCTCGCCCAACACCGGGTTGACGCCGCCCATGGGCTCGTCGAGGATGACCAGGCGGGGCTCGGCCATGCGAATGCGCGCGAACTCCACCAGCCGCTTCTGGCCGCCGCTGAGGTTGCCGGCGCGCTCGTTGCGAAGCTGCAGAAGGCCGAACTCGTCGAGGATGGCGCGAGCGCGGGCCAACTCCTGCTCGTCTCCCTCCCTCTCCGCCTTGTTGGGACCGATCAGCGACCACCAGAACCGCTCGCGGCGCGGGTGGAAGCATGCCAGGAGGAGGTTCTCCAGCACGGTGAGCGCGGGCCACTCGCGGGGAGACTGGAAGGTGCGTATCAGGCCGAGCCGCGAGATGCGGTGCGGCGCCTTGCCCTGAACGGGTTTGCCCTCGAAGAGAACTGTGCCGGTGTCGGGGATCTTGAAGCCAGAGATGAGGTCGATGGCCGTGCTCTTGCCGGCGCCGTTGGGGCCGATCAGCCCGGTGACCTGGCCTTCGCCGGCCGTGAAGGAGCACGCATGGACGGCCTGCACGCCGCCGAAGTTCTTGGAGAGGTCCTGGACCTCGAGCAGGCCGGTCATGTCGCCCCCGAGCCGAACGCCGGGGCGGTGACGGGATGCTCGACCTGTTCCTCCAGCGCGGCCGCCGCTGCACCGCCCGTGCCCGACGGGTCCTTGTCACGCATGCGCCGCTCCGGGAGGATGCCCTGGGGGCGGAAGCGGATGAACAGGACCAGGACGACGCCGGTGATGATCACGCGAAGCGCGGGTGCGACGCTGGGGTTGCCGGCGATCTCGGGCAGGTACCGGGTCGTCTCCTGCAACCCCATGTACATGACCAGCACGCCCAAGAGCACGCCACGCGTGCTGCCGCGCCCGCCGACGAGGATCGCCGCGTACAGGGTGATCGTCTCCACAGGCGACCACGCCGAGATGTTGAACGCGCTCGAGGTATCCCGCGAAGAGGCCGCCGCCGAGGCCACCGAGCCCCGCGCCGAGCACGTACGCCTTCAGTTTGGTGGTGTAGATGTCGCGACCGAATGCCGCCGCCGCGCGCTCGTCCTCGCGCAAGCTGCGCAGCGCGAGGCCGAAACGGCTTGTCGAGAGGCGGGCGACGAGGAGATACACGACGACCAGCACCGCCACGCAGAGACCGAGGTAGAAGAACGGGTAGGCTCCGAAGTCCAGCCCGAAGAAGTCGCCCATCGGATCGAAGAGTCCCGACAGTCCGTTGAAGCCGTTGAAGAGCGGTACGAACTGCCCCGCGAAGATGTACAGGACGTACACAGCGCCGAGGGTGACGATGGAGAAGTAGATGCCGCGCAGGTGGCGGAGCGCGATGGCGCCGACGATGAGTGCCAGCACCATCGCGCTGAGCGCGGCCAGGATGACGGCGATGGGGAACGGCAGCGACAGCCCAAGGATGTACGTGGATGGCTCAGTTGCCGGGCCCACAGTGAGCACCAAAGTCATGTACGCGCCCAGCGCGACGTAGCCGTAGAAGGCCAGGTCGAAGTCACCCGACCAGCCCCACACGATGTTCAGCCCGAGCGCCATGATCGCGAAGATCGCCCCCTCGGTGAGGACCGAGACGATGTAATTGATCATTCGAAGACGCTCCGCCGCCCACTGACGAACAGGCCCCGTGGACGGATCAGGATCACGAGCGAGAGCACCGCGAAGGCGAACGCCAGGTTGTAACTGGCGCTGAGGTAGCCGCCGAAGAACTCGAGCGCGATGCCAACGATGACCCCACCGACAAGCGTACCCACGGCCTTGCCGAGGCCACCCGCAACTGCCGCGGTCAGCGTGATCAAGAAGAAGGTGAACCCGGAGAACGGGCTGAACGTGCCGATGCTCTCCGCGAGGACGAAGCCGGCGTACCCGGCGATCATTCCGGCGAGTACCCACGTGAGCGCGGCGACGCGGTGGGCATTGATTCCCGAAACGCTGGCCAGTGAGCGATTCTGCGACACCGCGCGCAGCGACTTGCCGAACCGCGTGTGCTGCACGATGAGGTACAGGACCGCGGTGATGGCGACGGCGGAGACCATGATCTGGATCTCGGTATCGGTCCAGAGGAACGGGCCGATGCTGCGAGGCGCGCCCTGGGGCACCTGGTAGCCGAGGTTGGATGCCCCGAAGATGATCACCAGCACGTTCTGGATGACCAGCGAAACACCGAGGGTGGCGATGAACGTCGGCAGGCCGCCGATGCCGCGGCGCACGAACCTGTCGATCACACCGTTGTGGACGGCGAGGGCGAGCGCGCCACCAGCGGCGGCGGCGGCGAGGCCGGACATGATGACCCCGCCGCCGTGCTGCTGCACCAGGTACGCGGCGTAGGCGCCGACGGTGAGGATCTCACCGTGCGAGAGGTTGGCGACGTTTGTCACCGAGTACTCGAGGGTGAAGGCGAGCGCCGAGAGCGAGAGGATGGCTGCGCTCACGAGGCCGAACCCGAGGGTCAGCAGAGCCTGGTGCACGGAGCGGTGTCTCCATTGACATGGATTGGCTGGCGGCAACGCGCGCGGAGGTGCGCGTTGCCGCCCAGGAGGCTACGGCGTGGCTGCGGCGAGGTCGGACGCGGAGAGCAGTTGCACCTGTGACTCGGCGCCGGTGGTGGCGTCGGCCTGGAAGGCGCCGTACGGTCCGAAGACGTTTTGATACTGGTTGTAGATGAGGTCACCGCTGGACCCGTCCATCTTGATCTTGGTGCCAGCCTTGATCCCCTTGTAGCAGTCGGAGTAGGTGTCGCACGGTGTCCCCGGCGGGTTGGTGACCTGCTTCATCACCGCGATGACCGCGGCGCCGTCCGTCGTGCCTGCCTTGTCCATTGCGAGCGCCAGGCTGAGCACCGCGTCGTACGCATAGTTGGCCCCGGCGATCGGCTGGGCGTTGGCGCCGTTCTGCGCGGCGAAGGCCTTGGCAAAGTTGTCAGCGGCAGCACCCGTCGCGTTGGTGCCGTACACGGAGATGAGGTGGTCGTGCGCGACGGGGTAGGTGATCGCCTTGAGGTAGTCGTTCCCGCTGGTCACGTCGGTGCCAACGATGGGGATGGCGAGGTTGTCGAGCTCCTTGAAGTTCTGAAACATGACCGCGGCGGTCTGCGGGTCGAGCTGCGTGAAGATGACGTCCGGGTGAGCGCCGATGATGCTCTGGACCTCGGTGCGGTACGAGGTCTGCCCGGGCGCCACGGTGACGTCGGAGACGATGGTGTTGCCAAACTTCTGCCACGTCGAGGTGATCGGCTTGGGGATGGTCTGCTGCGCGATGTCGGTGGAGAAGAGCAGCGCCGCGGTCTTGTAGCCCTTCTGGTGCGCGTACAGCGCCATGGCGACGCCGAGCTGTGAGTCGGAGGGGCTGTCGCGCCAGAGGTACGGGTTGGTGTTCTTGTCGAAGGCGGTGCTGCCACCCTGGAACTCGGTGGGGATCTTGGCGGCGCTCACGATCGGTGAGACGGCGGCGATCTCCTGCGTCTCGGGACCGATGATGCCGCTGACGTTGTTGCTGGAGAGCAGCTGCCGCACCGCGGGCACCGCGTCGGCCTCGTCGCATTGCGTGTCGGCATGGCTGAGGTCGAGCTGCTTGCCGAGGACACCACCGGCGTCGTTGATGACCTTCTGGGCCACCTGCGAGCCCTGCAGCATGGCCTGGCCGAGCACCGCCAGCGGACCGGTGAAGCAGGACAGCACGCCGTAGGAGACGTTGCCGGAGCTGTCGGTCTTGATGGTGCCTGTGGAGCCTCCGCTGCTCGTGGTCGAACCCCCGCAGGCGGCGACGAGAACGAGCGCTGTCACGGAGGTGAGCAGGCGCTTGGAGATCCGTGGCTGCGAGATTCGGCCGGGGATGCGACACCTGGCTGTGGGCGACACTGTCCAACCTCCCTCAGGAGCCCGGGAAGAGGATCCTCCCCGGTGCGTGGCGGAAGTCTGGTCCAACGTCGACAAGTGTGTCAATGGGTCACTGGTCGTACCACTTCGGATGCGATAATGGGGTCCCGTGAGCCTCGACACCTCTCCCCTGCGACCCCTCGGCCGCACCCGGCTGTACGAGGACCTCGTCGATCGCCTCGGCGAGTTCGTCGTCCGGACCAACCTCGAGGTGGGCGGCCGATTCCCACCGGAGCGCGAGCTGGCCTCGCGCCTGGAGGTGAGCCGCGCCTCGCTGCGCCAGGCGCTGGCGGTGCTCGAGGCGCAGGGTTTCATCGAGGTGCGCCACGGCGGCGGCGTGTTCCTGCGGCGCAGCCGCGGCTTCGGCGGCATGCTGCACAAGCTGGTGGAGCGGCGCGCGCGACTGCCCGAGGTGCTCGAGGCGCGCGAGCTGCTCGAGGTGCGGCTGGCGGAGCTGGCTGCGGCGCGGCGGACGGAGAGCGACCTGGCGACCATGCGCGCCGCCCTGGAGCAGATGGAGAGCGAGGTCGACGCTGCCGGCCTGGGACTGGGCGGTGACAGCGCCTTCCATCACGCGGTGCACCGGGCGGGCAACAACAAGGTGCTCGAGCACGTCATCGATGGGCTCGCGGAGGCCATCCACGAGACACGAGTGGAGTCGCTGTCGGAACCGGGGCGGCCACGCAGCTCGCTGCTGGCACACCGTCGCATCCTGGAGGCAATCGAGGTTGCCGATCCATTGCGTGCTGCCGATGCGATGCGCGCGCATCTTCGCCAGGTTTCGGACGTGGCGCTGTTGCGCTGGGTGCCTCCGGTCGACGACGGCTGACGGCGCGCAGCCTTACGCCGGCAGTGGCGGCGGCGGCGGCGGCGGCGGCAGCGCCGGCGCGGTCGCTCGCGTACCGCCTGAGCTCGGAAACCACACTGTGACGGTGGTGCCGGCGCCTTCGGTGCTGGCGATGGCGACGTCGCCCTGGTTGGCGCGCGCCAGGCCCTGCACGATGCTGAGACCGAGGCCACTGCCCCCCTCCTCACGTGCTCGCGTCTTCTCGCCACGGTAGAAGCGCTCGAAGACATGGGGCAGGTCGTGGGCGGCGATGCCCGGCCCATCGTCACGCACCTCGATGCAGGCGCGGCCGTCCTGCGTGTATGCGCGCCACTCCTGCCGCGCGCCCGGCGCGTACTTGGAGGCGTTGACCAGCAGGTTGCGGATGATGGTGGACAGGGCGTTGCGGTCGACGTTGGCGAGAACATCGGGCTGCAGCCGGCGATCGATCTGCGGCGGCATCCCGGGGAGGCCCTCGTCGAGGTGCTGTGTGACGGCGGCGGCGAGATCGACCAACTCGGGATGGGTCGACTGAGGCGCGTCGAGCCGCGCCAGGGTGAGCAGGTCGAGAACGAGCACGCGCATGCGCTCGGCCTCCTTGGCCATCGCCTCCAAAGCGGCGTCGAGCGCCTGGGGCTCGGGCGTGGCGCCGCGCCGGATGACGTCGATGTAGCCCTTGAGGGCGGTGATCGGTGTGCGCAGCTCGTGGGAGGCGTCGGCGATGAAGCGGCGGGTGCGCTCCTCGGACGCCTGCTGCGCGGCGAAGGACTGCTCGATGCGCGCCGCCATGTCGTCGAAGGAACGCGCGAGGGTGCCGATCTCGTCGTGGCGGCTCTCCACGCCGCTGCGCGCGCGCAGGTCGCCGGCGGCGAGCTGCTGGCTGGTGGCGGTGAGACGCCGCAGCGGACGGAGAGCTCGGCTGGTGAGCAGCACGCCGGCGATGAGCGCGAGCAGCAGCGCGGCGACACTGCCGATGGTGAGCAGGGCGACCTCGTCGTTGAGGACGGTCTCGATCGGCGCCATCGATGTGGACAACTGGGCGACCCCGCAGATGTTTCCACCCGCGACTCCAGTGCGGATCGGAAACCCGACGACGAGCTGGTCCTGGCCAGCGGCGCCGGGCACCACCTCGGGCTGGCTGCGCTGGCCGCCGAGCGCGCGCTGCAGACCGTCGGGGTCGAGATGTGGAAGGTCACTCCCCTGCGACTGGGCGATGTCCGTGAGACTGCGGTCGTAGACGATCACCGCGACGGTGTGGCCGGACGTGGCGGCGACGGTGCTGGCGACAGCGTGACCGATGAGGTCGACGCCGGCGGTGGTGGCGCAGAGCGCGCGTCCGCGCGCAGCGGTCGCGGTCGCCTTGGCGAGCAGGGCGCGCGCGGTGGTCATGTCGTCCTGCAGCGAGGTGACCCGCGAGCTGATCAGGCTCTGGCGGAGTGCAACGTACTGATACGCGCCGAAGCCGGCGAGCAGCACCGCCAGCAGCGCGACGTAGGTGAGGGTGAGGCGCCAGCGCACGGTGCGCAGGAAGGCGAGGCGTCCGCGCGACGGCTGCGTCGGTCAGCTCCCGGCGCGGGCGGCGCTCATGCTGCGCAGGCGGTACCCGACACCGCGCACGGTCTGGATGCGCTCGTGCTGGAGGTCGTCGAGCTTCTGGCGCAGGTAGCGCACGTACACCTCGACGTTGTTCTCGTCACCGAAGAAGTTGTAGCCCCACACCTCATCGAGGATGCGTTGGCGGGGCAGGACCTGGTCGGCGTTGATCGCGAGGTAGAGGAGCAGGTCGAACTCGCGTGCGCTGAGGCTGACGGCGCGGCCGGCGACGGTGACATCGCGCGTGCCGGTGTCGATGGTGAGGTCGCCGGCGCGAATCGTGCGCGACTGCGAGGGATTGCGGCGGCGCATCACCGCGTGGATGCGCGCCAGCAGCTCGCCGAAGTCGAAGGGCTTCACCAGGTAGTCGTCGGCGCCGAGCTCGAGTCCCTGGATGCGGTCGCCGGTCTCGTCGCGAGCGCTGAGGATGATGATCCCGCGGTGCTGGTCGCCGGCGATGGCGCGGCACATCTCCCAGCCATCCATGCGCGGCATCATCAGGTCGACGATCACCAGGTGCGGCTTGAAGTCATTCATCGCGCGAAGGCCGGCGTGGCCGTCGGCGGCGACGTGCACGGCATAGCCCTCGTGGGTGAGGCCGAGGGAGATGAAGTCGCGGATGCTCTGCTCGTCGTCCACGACGAGGATCCGCGTCGGGTCGGTCATGCGCGGAGTATATGAGCGGATTGGCGTTTTCCCGGCCGTGTTTCAGCGTTTCTCAGCCGGTTCTCAATAGCGCCTCGGCGAGCGTGCGGGAGGCGGCTAGACTTGCCGGCGTCGTGTCGCAGGCGCTCCGCAACGTTCGCCGTCCGGGACCTCTGGTGGCCATCTCCCTCGCGTACCTGCTGGTGGCGGCCGGCATCATGATCTGGCGCGGCATCTCGGTATCGCCGGACTACCTGCTCTTCCTGCTCATCCCCGTCGCGCTGCTGAGCGGCCGCTTCCTCGGGTTCCTGCGCGACTGGGTGCCGTTCGTGGTCATCTTCCTGGGCTGGGAGGCGATGCGTGGCATCGCGACCAAGACGGGCTTCGCGCCGCACGTCTCGGACCTGGCCTCGCTCGAGACACGATTGTTCGGCGGACATCTCCCGACCGCGGTGCTGCAGCAGACGCTCAACGTCGGCACGCTCGGCCGTGTGCTGGCATACGCGGCGACGGTGGTGTACTTCTGCCACTTCGTCTTCCCGCTGGCCGTGGGGATGGTGCTGTGGCTGGTCGACCGCGTGCAGTTCGTGCGCTTCACCACCGCGCTCATGGGCATGGCGCTGGTGGCGTTCGTCATCTTCCTGCTGGTGCCGACAGCGCCACCGTGGTACGCGGAGACACACGGCGTGCTGAGCGGCTTCACGAAGATCATCGGCACCACGCTGCCGAGCTCGGTGTCGCCGTACTACCAGAACCTCAATCCCAACCCGGTGGCGGCATTCCCGTCGCTGCACGCGGCGTTCCCATTCCTGGGATTCCTGGCGCTGCTGCGCGTCTACCCCCGCGGCGCCTGGATCGCGTTCGCGTGGTGCCTGCTGGTGTGGTTCAGCGTGGTGTTCCTCGGCGAGCACTACGTCATCGACGTCATGGGCGGCATCCTGCTCGCCGCGCTGTCGTGGCTGGTGATGATGCGCGTGGCGGTGCCGCGTGTCGGTGTCCTGCAGCACCGCCAGCCTGTCGGCGCCCCGGCTGCTTCGACGGAGACTGTGGTTGCCTGAGCGTGCCCTCGCGCTGGTGGCCTTGGCGCCGAGGTGCATGCGCACACGCGTGCCAGTGACGGGATGGTGACCGCAGCGGAGCTGGTGCGCGCCGCCGCCGGCGCGGGTCTGTCGGTGGTGTGCGTCACCGATCATGACGTCATCCCCGACCTCGCCGAGGCCATCGAGGTGGGCGCGTCGCTCGGCGTCGACGTCGTGCGCGGCGAGGAGGTGACCTGCGTTTTCCCGCCGGGCACGCACATCGTCGGGCTGTTCATCGACGAGCAGATCCGCATGCACATGTCGGCGGAGGACACCGTCGACGCCATCCACGACCAGGGCGGCCTGGCGATCGTCGCCCATCCGTTCATGCCGACGTACTTCGCGTCGATGTCGGAGCGGCGCCTGGACACGTTGCTGGAGACGCGTATGCGTGGACGGCATCGAGCTGCGGCACACCGCGCCTGTGCTGCCGGGCACCTGGAAGCGGCTGGACGAGTACTACGCCGCGCACCGAGAGCAGCTGGGTGCAGCAGTGGGAGCAGGCGACAGCCATTTCGGCGCCGCCGACATCGGACGCGTGGTGACCGTGTTCGAGGGCAGCGGAGCGGCCGGGCTGCGGGCCTCGCCTCGAGGCGCGTGCGACGTCGCCACGCGCGGGGATGCGGGGTGCGCAGGCCGGGCTGCGGGCCCGGCTCGCGCAGCAGCAGCGCTCCATGATCTGGCTGTCGCATCAGCGCCGCACCGGGCGGGTCGGCCAAGGGGTGGGGCCATCGCCGGCCGGGCGCACGCCGGCAGGCCGGTAGAATCCCCAGCCACGCCCGCTTAGCTCAGCTGGCTAGAGCAGGGAACTCTAATCCCAAGGTCCAGGGTTCGAATCCCTGAGCGGGCACCACCGAGGATGCGGGCGGCGAAAGGTTCGGCCTGCTCCCGACGTTGTTGTAGGCACAGGAAGCGGTCCGCGTTTGCCCGGGTGAGGAGTGTGTCGATGTCGAAGGTGCGTCTGCGCGGCCGCATGGCTGTCCTCACCGCGGGTGCGGCCGTGGTCGCCGCCAGCCTGTGGTCCGGAACCACCGCCAGCGCGGCGACGAGCGATCCGTACCTCGGGCTGAGCGGGACGGTCACGCTCAGCAACGACCTGCTGCCCGGGCTGGGCACGCTGACGCCGACGGGCGCGGTGCCATCAGCCAGCACCATGTCGTTGGGCGTGATGCTGGCCCGGCCCGACCCCGCCGGTGAGAACGCCTACCTCGCGTCCGTGTACAACCCCAAGAGCGCGAGCTTCCGGCAGTTCCTGACTCAGCCCGCATGGCAGGAGCAGTTCGGCGTCGGCCAGTCCCGCTACGACACGGCGATCGCCTGGCTCCATGGCCAGGGTTTGGCCACCACCGCCGTGCCCGGCAGCACCGAATACGTGCTCGTGTCGGGGGCGGCGAGCCTGGTCGAGGCGGCGTTCCACGTCCAGCTCGACACCTACACCGTGAACGCCCTGAGCGTCTACGCCAACACGGCGGCGCCGACGGTGCCGGCCGACCTCGGTGTGCTCGGCATCTCCGGGCTTCAGGACTTCACCCGGATGCAGACCATGCAGCAGATCGAGAAGACCGCGAGCCCCAGCGCCGCGGCGGCGGACCCCTGCAATGGCCTCGTCCTTCCAACGGGTGTGAACTGCGGGTCCACGTCGCCGCAGGACCTCTGGTCCATCTATGACCAGCCGAGCAACAACAGGGGCCAGGGCGAGAGCATGGCGATCTTCGGCTGGGGATGCACGGAGCCGCCGGGCAGCCCGTACGACGACGATCCAGCCGCCAACACGTCGACCTGTGCCACCACCGACCTCGTCAGCAACCTGCGCGGGGACGAGTCGACGTACGGTCTTCCGCAGATGCCGATCGTCATCACGCACTACGGCCAGGCGGGAGACACCATCAGCGACGCATCCGGCACGGGCGAGTGGACGCTCGACATGCCCGCGTCGACAGGCATGGCGCCGGACGCCGCCTTCGAGCATCTGTACTTCGGCGACAACGGCATGGACCCGGACATCCTCGCCGCGTACAACGCCTGGAACAGCGACCCCAACGCTCCCCGCCAGGGCAGCTCGTCTTTCGCGGGCTGCGAGGCGTCGCCGGCGACGGGCAGCCAGCCGGGCGGCCCCGGCAACCCCGGCAGCGGCGTCATCATCGGCAACCCGAACCAGGACCTGTACAAGGCAACTCTCAAGGAGACCGTTGAGCTCGGCCACACCATGTTCAACAGCGCCGGTGACCTCGGCGCCAACGGCTGCCCCGCCAACACGTTCACGTCCCTCAACGGCGCCACACCGGCGCAGTACGCGCTCAACAACTACCCGTCGAGCAGCACCTACGTCACCACCGTTGGCGGCACGGTGCTGTACTGGAGCGGGAACGGCTACGGGCAGGTCAATCCCGCCACGCGTTTCTCCGAGCGCGCCTGGGAGTACACCGGCGGCGGCACGAGCCTGTTCATCGCAGCGCCCAGCTGGCAGCAGGACCCCGCATTCGACACCAACTCCACGTCGGCGCCGGGCGTGCACGGCCTCTGCCCCACCAACTGGGAGCCGAACCCAACCCTGTACCCGGCGGACACGCTGTGCCGCGGCCTTCCCGACGTGGCCGCGCAGTCCGGTGACATCCTCACCAACGGCTACTTCGCCGGCGGCGGGACCAGCCTGAGCTCACCGCTCTGGCTGGGCATGTGGGCCCGCATCCAGGCCGCGTCCAGCAATCCCGGCCGGCTCGGCTTCGCCAGCCCCGCCATCTACGCGAACAACGCCAGCGCCACCAACTACGAGCACGACTTCTTCGACATCGGTGGCACCGTCGAGGCGTACAACGGCAATGCGACCAACACCGAGACGGTCACCTTCTGTCAACCGGCCGCCATCCCGACGTACGGCTGTGACGGATCCGGATGGGACTACCTGTCCGGCTGGGGCACGCCGGACGTGGCCAATCTCATGCGGTCGCTCGACAACGGCAACACGGCGCCGGCGGCGTACGTCGCGCCCGTGGGCGTGCCCGAAGCTCCAACGTCTGCGCTTCTCGTCCTGGCGGGCGGGGCCGGCGTGGCGGTGCTCGCGATCCGTCGCCGGCGCCGCCTGACGAGCTGACCTTCCCGTACCGCGGACTGATCTACGCCCTCGCGGCGGCGCTGATGCTCGCCGCGTGCGCTTCCTCGCCGAAGCCGTCGGGCGCAGCCGCCGCGCCGTCAGCGGCCGCGGGTGCTGCAGCGACGGCGAGCCCCTCCTCCACTCCGGACCCCACCAATCCCGCGCTGTACGCGGCACTCACCGCCGACGAGGTGTCCAGCAGCGGCGACTTCACGCAGAAGTCCGACGGATTG
The DNA here is from genome assembly GCA_963717185.1 of Candidatus Dormiibacterota bacterium. GTDB lineage: Bacteria > Chloroflexota > Dormibacteria > Aeolococcales > Aeolococcaceae > Aeolococcus. The sequence goes on from CAVQVY010000010.1 coordinate 21,931, forward strand.
CTGGGCGGGACGCCGAACACCGACAGCCGCGTCTTCACCAACACCGCGGGCACGCTCGCGGTGGAGATCGACCTTGCGGTGGACAGCGGGTCGGCGGCCGCGAGCTCCGACTACCCGGCGTATCAGAGTGCGGCGGCAGCGCAGGTATCCAACACCACGAGCACGCCCGCGGCCTCGCTCGGACAGGGGGCGAATGAGTACGTCGGCACGAACAGCAGTGGCAAGATGGCGTGCTCCATCTCCTTCATCGAAGGTCGCTACATCGCGGTGGTGACGGTGGTGGCCAGCGGCAGCGGCACGGCGACCATGGCGCAGAGCACCGCCGAATCCGTCGCACAGGCGCAGGACAGCAAGATGAACAGCGTGGGGACCTGATGTGAGCGAGCAACTGAGCGGAACCGTCGCGATCGTGACCGGCGCGTCGAGCGGCATCGGCGAGGCAACGGCCCTGGCGCTTGCCGGCGAGGGCGCCAGCGTGGCCATTGCGGCGCGGCGCCGCGATCGGCTCGAGTCGCTCGCCGCGCAGATCGAAGCCGGCGGCGGGAAGTCGCTGCTGGTGGAGTGCGACGTCACCGACGAACAGCAGGCGCGCGACCTGGTGCGCCGCACCGTCGACGAGCTCGGCCGGCTCGACATCCTCATCAACAACGCCGGCCAGATGCTGCTCGGCAAGATCGAGGGCGCAGACACCAATCGGTGGCGGCACATGCTCGACCTCAACGTCGCGGCGCTGATGGTCCTGTCGCACGAGGCGCTGCCGCACCTGCTCCGGGCTGCCGAGCGAGAGCCGCGGCGCGCGGCGGACATCGTCAACATCAGCAGCGTCGCCGGCCGCGTCGCGCGACAGGGCAGCGGCGCGTACAACGCCAGCAAGTGGGCGGTGAACGCCTTCAGCGAAGCGCTGCGCCAGGAGGTCACCGCACGTCACGTGCGTGTCGGGCTCATCGAACCCGGCGCGGTCGACACCGAACTAGCCTCGCACAACACCGACCCCGACGTCGTCGCTTCCATGCAGCGTCGTTTCGCATCGATCGAGCGGCTGCGCGCCGAGGACATCGCAGCAACCGTGCTGTTCATGGTCACGCGCCCGCGGCACGTCGCCATCAACGAGATCCTGGTCAGGCCCACCGAGCAGATGGACTGACCAGGATCTTGCGCAGCGCTACGCGCGCGGCGAGGAGTCGCTCGGTGCGCGCCGCCTGCCGGCGGCCACTGCTCCACTGAGGAAGGTGGCGATGCCGAGGAGACCGATCACCAGGCCCTCGACCGGCGCACCCCCGACGCCAACCGATGAAGTCGTGATGGCCTGGACGGCCCCGGCGACCACGTACGTGATCGTCGCGCTCGGCCCGGGGGCGTCGATCAACTCGGCGTAGTTGGTCACGGCCGAGGAGTGGAAGTCGCTGCCGCCGCCGCCGCCACCACCACCACCGAAGCCGCTGGTCGTAATCTCGTTGTTGACGCCGGAGTAGACGCACGCGTCATTGAGTGCACAGTTGCCGTCACCACCGCCACCACCGCCGCCGTTGTAGCCGCCTCCGCCTCCACCACCCGACGACTGGGAGTCCGACCCACCCGGGTTGCCACCTGTGCCGCCGCATTCCGTGACAGTCGCCCCTTCGTGGGAAAGGCCGTTGGCACCGTTGCCGCCACCGCCGGCGCCGGCGCCGCCGCTACCAACCACCGAAGTCGTACCCGCTCCTCCGCCGGCGCCACCCGCGGGCGTGCCGCCGGTGCCGGCACTCGGCGGGTTTGAGGTCACCCGGCTGAGAGCCGCCGTTGCCACCGTCGGGCGTGATCGTCGCCGTCTTCGCGTAGTCGTTTGGCAGTCCATCGGACCCGTTGCCGCCACCGCCACCACCGCCGGCGACAAGGACGAACGTGCCGGCCGCCCCGGCAGCCTTGTTCTGCGCGGAGTCGCCGCCGCTGCAGTCGGTGAACGGGGTGGTCGCCTGCGCGGTGCGCAGGTCGGTGGCCCCGCCACCGCCACCGCCACCGGCGAGGCTCTGTTCGTCGTCGCTGATGCCGCCACCCTGGGCGCCACCGTTGAAGCCCCCCGCACCGCCGCCGCCGTCAGTCGAGCCGGCCTGTCCGTTGCCACCGACGTAGACCCAGAGCACCTCTCCGGCGGTCACCGGGATGTCGCCGCTCACCTGCATGCCATGGCCGCCGAGGCCGCCGGTGCCCCCGAGCTCCGCGACGCTTTCGCTTGGTCCTCCGCCACCGCTGCCGGTCAAGCCGGCGCCACCGCTGCCGCCGATGAGCACGGCGTGGATGGACGTGACGTTGGCCGGGATCACGAAACAGTGTTGACCGGTGTCGAACACTGTCGGCGATGCCACCAGGGTGTTCGTGCATGTGGTGTTGATGTCGGCCGAGGCGTGGCCGGCGGCCAGCGTGCCGGCGGTCGAACGCCGCGGCACCGAACACGACGGCGGCAGCGGCGGGCACGGCCAGGGTGCGGCGGCTGCGAGTCATCCAGGTCATGTCCGGTCCCCCCAACATCACGAACGGCGGGTCGGAACTCTACAACGGCGACATGCCCGTCCGGTGATGGTTGGGCGGGAGGATCAGGGGATCTGTCGGCGCCTTCCCGCTCGCGACACGACGAGGACAGGCCCCGCGCTGGTCGGCCCGTCCACCGGGGCAGCCGTCGCGACATAGACTGCGATCCCGCGCGCGGGTGCGGGAGGCCGGAGCGCGCAAGGAGAGGCGATGCGACTGCTGGTGACCGCGCCGCGCAGCGAGCTCGGCAAGGTGGTGGCGAACCTCCGCGCCGAGGAGGACGGCCACGGCGCGCCGGTCATCGTCAACCTCGCGCTCCAGGTGCCCAACACGCTGCTGCACGACGGCCACGCGTGGTGGAGCGACCCCGCCGCGCACATCATCGCTTCCACCCGGCGCGTTCTCGCCGCCGCGCGGCGGGACCAGGCCGCCTTCCTGGTCCACGCCAGCTACGCGTTCCTGGAGTGCGCGGAGTCCGGGGCGACCGTCGGCAAACGGATGCGCCCCGTCGTGGACGCCGCGCAGGAGGCCGAGGCCATGGTGCTGGAGAGTGAGCAGCGCGCCTGCGTGGTGCGCCTGGGCTACCTGTACGGTCCGCAGTGGCGAGACCTGCGCGCCTACCGCGTCGCGTTCCGGCTCGGCCGGCCGTACTGGGCAGGCCCGCGGCGCAACCTGCAACACCACCTTTACGGCGAGGACGCGGCACGCGCTCTGCTCACGGCGGCGCAGCGTCGCCCGTCGGGGCGCCTCACCTACGCGACGGACAGCACGCCCGTCTCGTTCGCCGACTTCATGGATCACTTTGCCCGGCTCGTCGGGCGCGCGCGGCCGCTGCACCTGCCGCGTGCATCGCGACCGTTCGTGCAGCTGGTGGTGCGGGAACCGCACATGGAGATGGTGGAGATGGCCGCAACCGGTCACGCGGCGCCGCGCCTGCCGGGTTGGCGGCCGCGCGTCACCGACTACCGCGAGGGCCTGGGCGAGGTCATCGAGGCGTGGGCGACCGACCGCTGACCCCGGTCCCGCGTTTCCTGCCCTTCGTGGTGTTCGCGGCGGGGGCCGGTTCGCTCGCCACCGAGATCTGCGCATCGCGGCTGCTGGCGCCGTACTTCGGCAACACCACAGTGGTCTGGGCGAACGTCATCGGGCTCATCCTCGTGTACCTGTCAGTGGGGTACTGGCTGGGCGGCCGCGTCGCCGACCGCCACCCCCATCCGCGCGTGCTCGGTGGCCTGCTCCTGGTGGCGGCGCTGGCGATCACGGTGCTGCCGTTCATCGCGCATCCCTTCCTGCAGCTCGCGCTGCAGGGCTTCAGCGCGCTCAGCATCGGCGTGGTGGCGAGCTCGTTCTTCGCCACGCTGTTGCTGTTCAGCATCCCCGTCTCGCTGCTCGGCATGGTGTCGCCGTTCGCGGTGCGCCTGGCGGTTCGCGACGTGCGGACCGCCGGCACCGTCAGCGGCCGGCTCTCCTCGATCACGACCATCGGCGCCATGGCCGGCACGTTCGTGCCCGCACTGCTGCTCATCCCCGCGGTGGGCACGCAGCGCACGCTGCTGTTGAGCGCGCTGCTGGTCAGCTTCGCCGCGCTTCCGCTGCTGCCCCGGCGCGCACCCCTGGTCAGCGTGGTCGTCGCCGGTTTAATGCTGATCCCACCGGGCACGGTGAAGCCCGTTGCCGGCGCCATCCTGGAGCGCGAGACCCAGTACCAGTACGTCCAGGTGGTGCGACTCTCCGATGGCCGGATCGCGCTCCGCCTCGACGACGGCATCGCCGACCAGTCGGTGTACCGGCCCCACACCGTGCTCACCGGCAGCGAGTGGGACATGCCGCTGGTGGTGCCGCCGTTGCTAGGCCATCCCATGCGCCGCGCGCTGATCATCGGCAATGCCGGCGGCACCATGGCGCGCGCCCTTGCGCACGAGTACCCCGGCGTTCAGATCGACGGCGTCGAGCCCGATCCGGCGGTCAGCGACATCGGCCGCCAGCTCATGGACATGTCGGCCACCCCCGGGCTTCACGTCATCACCGCGGACGGACGCGCCTACCTGGCGACGACGTCAGCGCAGTACGACCTCATCGTCGTCGACGCCTACCGTCAGGCATACGTGCCGTTCTGGCTGGTCACGCAGGAGTTCTTCGCACTGGCGCGAAGCCACCTCGCGACCGGCGGCGCCATCGCGTTCAACATGGCGCGCGTCCCCGGCGACGACCGCCTGGCGCAGGCCGTCAGCGGGACGCTGGCGACAATCTTTCCCGACGTGCGCATCTGGCCCGCGCTGAGCTTCAACGACCTGGTCATCGGGTTCGACCAGCCGCTCTCGACGAGTGCGCTGCACGCACGGCTCCAGCTGCTGCCGCCCGAACTGCGCGTGCTCGGTCCGCTGGTGTCAACGCAACAGCACTCGGTTCGCCCCACCGCGGATCCGCTCACCGACGACCACGCCCCGGTCGAATGGCTCACCGACCGCGCGCTGCTCGAGGAGATCGCCGCCGGGGGTCATTTCTCCGAGGAGCTGCTGCCCACCCACCCCTGACGCCGACGCGGCAGACAGCAAGGGCTGCGGTCGTCGTTCAGGGTGCGCCGGGAAGTGGAGCGATCCCCCAGCTGCTCGACACGCTCTGGCTCGGCGCCAGGGTGAGCAGGCCTTCGCCGGAAGCGAAAGCGTTGGGCGCGCAGGTCATCGGCTCGACGCCGATCGAGTGCCGCCGACGCTCCACCTCGGGAAGCGTGTCACCGGTGAACAGCATGTAATACGGGAACGCAGAGTCCATCCACAGGCCCACACCGCGCTCCCGGTTCGGTCCCCACAGACGGATCCAAGCGCGGCGGTCGGCGCCACGATGTGCCTCTGTGAAGGCGGTGTCGATCACCGTTCCGAGGATCTGCCGGCGCGTGCGGAAGTCGTACTCGGTGCCGGCGACGTCGGCGACACCGGTGGGGATGCCGCGATCGTCGGAGGTGAGATACCGCACGCCGGGCGCTTCGAGCCAGGCACTGTTCGAACGCCTCCCCATGGATGTGCAGGTAGGGATGCACGCCAATTCCATAAGGACACGGACGGTGTCCCACGTTGGTGGCGGTTGCCGTGCTGGTCACGCCGCCGTCGTCGACGCGATATTCGACGGACAGGTGCAGCGCGAAGGGGTAGCCCGCGCGCGGATGAAGGGTGTGCTCCATGACCACGCGGTCCTCAGAGCGCGCGGCGACGTGCCAGTGCTCCCAGCGAAGAAACCCGTGGATGGCGTTCATCTTCTCGGGCTCCGACAGCGGCACCTGGAGCGTCTGCCCGTCGAACTCGTAGCGGGCGTCGCGCAGCCGGTTGGGCCAGGGAACCAGCAGCTGACCGCGAGCGCCCGTGGCCATCTCATGCTGTGCATAGCCGTCGACCAGGCTGCGCCCGTCGACCTCATAGCTGGGATGCCTCCCGACACCTCCACGATCACCGCGTGGTGGGCGCCATGGCGGATGGCGATCTGCTCGCCCGACGGAAAGGTGGCCGCTGGGACGGACGCGCTCACGACGCCGTCCCGTCCGTCGTGGCTGTACCATTCGCCACGCGCCGGCGACGACTGCGGCTGTGCAGCAGCTCGATGCGCACGCCGCCAGTGAAGCCGCGAATCGCAAGCCTGGCGCTGCAGCAGGCGGCGAACTGCGAGCGCTCGAAGTCGGCCGCGCTCGATGTTGCGAACCATGCGGTCGATGAGGTGCTCCGGTTCCTCCGCCGGGGCGCGGCGCAGCAGCTGCTTCACCTCGGCGACTGCAGCAGGAACTCGTCGACCTTCTCGCGCATCGCGTTGACCACGCCGGGGGCCCGCCGGATGGATCCTTGAAACGACTTCGTGTAGTCCTCGGCCTGTTTGAAGGTGATGTGCGGGGGCAGCGGAGACTCCGCCTGGGTCCGCAGTTGAGTACCAACCGTCTCCGGCATCTCATCTCCTACAGGCCGCCCGGGCCCTGACCGTGGCGAGGTCTCCGTGCCGGCCGCCAAGTGCTCTCTTCTCGACACCCATGATGGGGCGTGCGTACCCTGCCGCTCACCTCAGTCCTACGACCGTCGACTGGATTCCACCCGCTCCGATCCCGCCGAGGATGGGGTGAGATGAGCAGGCGAATTCGTCACTGCGCTCGGGCACAGGCTAGGCTGGCCTCACCATGACGGTGCTCGACGAGGCTCGCGGCGGCACCACCGCCGGCGCCGCCGAGGAGGTGGCCGGCGGCCCGTCCCGCGCAAGGCTGCTGCGCAGGGTGCTGCGCAACGAGGTCGTCCGCTTCGCCGCCGGCGGGCTGCTCGCCGCCTGCCTGGTGGGTGCCGGAACGTTCGTGGTGGTGAGCCGAGACGCCGAGAACCAGGCCATCCAGCACGCCAAGGACATCACCCAGGTCGAGGCCACCGGCATCGTGCAGCCCGCCCTCGGCGACTCTCTTCTGCACCGCGACCCCGCGGCCATCGGAGA
>CAVQVY010000011.1:0-51247 GCA_963717185.1 Candidatus Dormiibacterota bacterium
TACCTGTGCGTTCGAGAACATTCCGGGTATGCGCGCATACCCCAGGCCGTTCGGAGACGGCGACGTGCCTTCGGTAATGATGAGTCCGACCGACGCGCGCTGCGCGTAGTACTGGGCCATCAATGAGTTAGGAACGTTGTTTCCAGCCTGTGAGGTTGCCTCATGCAGTACAAGGCCATTCACCGCTTCGCCGACATGCTGCGCGGAAGATACGCCCGTTCGCCACGCGATCCGCAACCGCTCGGCCGACGAAATGCTGGAGCCGCTCCGCTTCTGCCCAACAACAGCGGCCCGGCTGCTGGAGGCGGTGGTCAAGATGCCCTGGGCAACGCCGAGGACCGCGGCGCCCGCAACATCGAAGACCTGATCGTCTCCGAACTTGTGCCGACCGCGACGCCGGCCCCGGCGGGCGGCAACTCCGGGTCCAGCTTCTGCTTGCAGGGGGCTGCGGCGGTGGCCCAGCTGTCGCACATCAGCGCCGGCTTCGCCTCGACGACCCCGGGCGCCACGCCGGACGTCGCCTCGATCAAGCAGCTCTTCGCCACCGCGACAGCGCCGTGGACGCACTGGACAGCTCCGCGCCGAGCGAGATCTCTGCAGCGTTCCACACGCTGCGGGCCGCCTATGACCATGCGACTCCCATACCCGGCCACGGCACGTTGGAACAGCTGTCAGCGGCGCTGCAAGGGCTGAGCAGCGCGTCGCTCTACCTCGGCTCGACGACCAGATCACCAATTACATGAAGAACACCTGCGGATCACTCCGTCGCCCTGACGGCGAGGCCGAGCCCGAGGCACCAAGGAGCTCCCACGCAGAAGAGGCTTGGTGACCCGGTTTATGCGACCAACTCCGCTGAGTTGGCGGACCAGAACCAGCGGCGGGTCGAGGGCGTGTTCGAGGAGCTCCCCGCCGCACGGCGCCCGACAACGTCAGCTACATCGTCCTCCGCCTCGCGGACGTGCTCCTTCGTCGACGTCTCGTTCCACAACCACGGCGACGACGAGGTGAACCCGATCTCGTCCACCCCCGCATTCGCCCACTTCCATGACGGCCACGCCGACCGCCGCCAGGGAAGGCGTCGACCAGCAGACGGCTGAGCTGGTCGGCGCCTACATCACGGTGGTGGAGTGAGGCCGGCCGACCCCGCCTCCATGAAGCCGCCTGGGCCTAGCACGGCCGCCCCCTTTCCGCTACCATTCCGCCACAGGAAGGAAGATGTGACCGGACCGGTGGTAGTTGTCGTGGCAACGACCGTGCCCGCTCCGGGACGGGAAGGAGTGACTCTGTGAAGGCGATACGGATCATCGTGTTGATGGCATTCGGGCGCCGTGGGATGGTTCGCAGGCGCGGTCGCGGTCAGCGCCCCGGCGTACGCATCCGAGTGTGCCAACGGCAGCACCTGCTCGCCGGACATCCTGAGTGAGAGCGGGACCCTGCTGGCGTCCATCTCCGGTCCGCTGACCGCGTCCGGCTCGTTCTCCGCGACCTACACCGAAGCCGTGTACCAGTCGAACAACGTGTTCTGCAACGGCTGCCTCGACTTCGTGCTGCAGGCCACCAACTCCGCAAACTCCGCGCAGCCAATCGAGCGCGTGAACATCTCCGATTTCACCGGTTCGCGCGCTGAATCGGCGACAACCCGAACGGTGCGTCCATCCCCGGCGGCCTGTTCGTCAACGGGACGGTGGTTCCCGTCGACGACACCCGCAGCTCGTCGGGCGCGGTCATCCGCATGGGACTTCACCGGGACCCATGAACTCAACTCCCTGGGACGACGTCCCTGGCGTCTCGAGGTCGAGACCAACGCCACCCAGTACGTCGCGGGCACGGTGTCGGCGCAGGACGGTGGCGTCGCGCAGAACGCCGGGTTCCAGCCGGTCGCGTCGTCACCGTCGTCGCCGAAGTGCCATGGGTGCCTGCGATGGGCCTGCTCGGCGGGATCACGATCGGGGGCATCGCACTGCGGCGCCGCGGAGGCATACTGGCGCGAGCTGACCGGCGGGGCAGGCGGCGCCCTTGGGTGGCCGGCCGCGAGGCTGGCAGGGGTCGGCATTTAGTAACCGGAAACACGGCCGACCACCGGCAGGTACGTCCAATGCGCGCCGCCGTCGATCGTGCCCCAGAGCCCCGCGCTGTTGAATGTCCAACCATGCAGCGGGTCTGCGAACGTCAGTCCCTCGGCGCCACCCGCTGGGCCAAAGGTCTGAGGAAGGCAGCGTGCGTCCACGTTCGGCCGTTGTCGTGGGTGACGAGGTCATCCTCGCGGCCCTGCATCATCCATGCCGTGGTCTGATTGACGACAACCAGCCCATCGGGATACCCGGAACTGCCGATTCGCCCGATGTCCTGCAGTTGCGGGGAGATTTGAAAGAGCCACTCACGGCTCTCGAGAGCCCAGTGGCCCCTCCGCCGTCCCTCTGAGGACCACACCTCCTGTGGTGCCGGCAGCGCGCCAGTCACTGTGCAGGCGAGCATGACATGAGCGTTCGATGAGGTTCCGAAGAAGACTTCGGGATCCTGTAGCTGGCAAAAGCACAGTCAGAACGAGCCATGTGCGGCCCCCATCGTCCGTTCGCGCGATGTCGTTTCTGAGGCCGTTTGACCCCACCACCCACATCCGACCATTCGAACGGATGAGGGACCCGGTTGCCGCACCGTATCTGCTCGTCGGGGGTCTCCTGAACCGCGGACGGGAAGAATGCCAAGGTCGGTCCAAGTGCCGCCGTGGATTGGGGATGACAACAGGTGCGCGGAGCAGCCGCGGGAGCCCAGCAGCGCAGAGAGTCCTCGCCCAGATGGTCGCATTAGCCACGACTGCGGCTGCGACGGAAGCCGACCCCGGACTGCTTCTTTCTGCCAGCTGCGGCCGCCATCGTGCGTGGGCGATGAAGGCCTGGCTCACCATCCGCGTCGGCTCCCGATACCGAGGGCGTCAAGGCTCGACGCCGCGGTGACCTGCCACAGGCCGTTCTCGTCGACGCCCGTCGGAGTGCTGACCAACGACCATGTTGCTCCGCCATCAAGTGGTCCGCGCGATAGCTCAGCGCGCATCGCTGCTGCGAATCGCATCCGGCTCCTCGAGGCCCCAGCCCTCGGATGCAGTCGCAAAGCTAACGGACGTCGCCTGAACATATGCAACGACCGAGCGGGTGGCCACCGGGTGTCGGAGAGGCAGGCGGGGTAGCGGGAGGCTTCGAGGCAACTGGCGGTGAGTGGGCCGGAACAGGCAGTGGGTGGGGCTGGCTCCGGAGGCTGAGTCAGACTCCAAATGCTCCGACGATCAGAGCGACTACGCCGAGCACCATCAGCACTCCGATGAGGCGTGCGGAGGCCGTGCGACGAGGAGCGTTCTCCGGCGCACCCTATCTGGGCCAGCATGTGGCGGATGCTCTCGAGCACCCTTGCTGTTGCGCGCCGGCATCAGGGAGCAGCGGGTCGACGGCGCGATGGAGTTGTCGGGTGAACTCAGCGCGCGGGTAGGGCTCACGTTTTTGGCTCCGATGCGCGGAGGGCGTATTCCAAATCTGCCGTGCCCCGCCGTACGAGTGCCTTGGCCGCGTCAACGGAGCACCCCAGATGCGGCAGCTACTCCTTCGTACGGAAGATCCAGGTAATACCGAAGGACCACCGCGAGCCGCGGCGGTGCGATAAGCGACTCAGGGCTCCCCGCAAATCCATGAGAGGCGCGGGATCTTCGGACGTGACCATCGCGTTGGGCGGGACATCCGCCACGCGGAGCAGCCGCCACCAGCGCCCCCGTCGCGCCTCGCGGCAGCGATTCGCCACGATGGCGAGGAACAAGGCCGGAGGTCAGTGCCGGGCGGCGGTTGTCCCGACGTCGCCAGGTGTTAAGGCAGGCTTCCTGAACGGCATCCTCGGCGTCCGCAGCCCTCCAGCAGCATCGCAGTCGCAAGGCGGAGAGCGTCGTCGAGGAGGGGGACTGAGCTCGGACTCCAGCTCAGCCGTTGATGCGCACCGGCGTGTACGGTGAGGTCGGTGGCGCTGGCGCGGCTCGGCAGTGAGGTCACGACCTCTCCTTGGACAGCGGGTCATGCCCTAATACGGGCGAACGAAGCAGAAAGTGTCATCCCGTAAGGGGCTTGGTCGCGACCCTGTGTCCGGCGTACCCTCCAAATGTGCATAGGTTCTTGATTGGAGCTGCCGGTCGAGGGTCCTCGCTGGTCGTCGTCGGCGCGATCATCGTGGTGCTCAGTGCCTGCGATGGGACTTCACCCGCACTGTCCGCGATGACCCCTGCGCAACTCTTCGACCATCCTCCCGGCGATCCCGGCGATCCCGGCTTCCGAGTGGTCCTTCGACGGGCAGCAGGCGGATCCGCGTTGCGGATTCATCGGCTGGCCCAGTTCACTGTGGCTGGCAATCGGCCACTTTCCTCACCCTCGGGTGGCCTCCGGGGACGTACCGGGAAACCCCCGAGTTCGCTCGCCAATTCGTGCGAGACCCGCAGGGGGTGACCCACTCGTCCCTGCTCCTCACGTCGTTGGAGTTGAACGCGAGGCTTCCGGCCGACGCGCAATTCACCGGCCTCAGCTTCCGCGGACTGGCGATCTATGTCAGCCCGAAGGACAGCAATCGCGCCGTGTACGTCGTCGGCGGAGGCGTGACCGAACGTTGGCCGCGTAGTAATCCATGGACTCTGTGTGCCTGAGTAACACTGCGCAAACTGGCGGAGGGAATCCCTGAGGTGAAGGGACGGTCACGTTGACCGATGCGTGGCTCTTCGCCAAACGACTGCCCCTAGGACCAGCAACGGAACGGCTGGAACGGCAAGGACGAAGAGGTATCCCAGGCCGTATCCGAATCCGATTGGAACTCCAATGGACGAGGGCTGCGCCTAACACCACCAGGGACGGCACGGAAAGCGCTACCCCCAAAACCAAAGCGATGCCCGCAAGGCTTCTCGACACGACCGGAGGCAGCGCTTTCACTGCCGTCGAGGGTAACGGAGAATCGCGACCATCGACGCGAGTTCGGGGAAAGGGGGTCGCCGTTACGTCTCAGCGCCGGCCGCCGAACTCCCAGTTGTGGACCTCGACCGCGGACAGTGCACCAAGCGCAGCCCGCTCATCCTCGATGAACGCATCGACGGCTTCGCGATCCGGCGCCTGAAGGGCCAGAGCGACTCCGACCGGCTCCGCATCATCGAGTGTCGTGAGTGCTCCATACAGGACCAGCCGCTCACGTAGCTCCGCTGAGAGCGTCTCTGCCGACACGGGCCGGCCAAGATGCGAGCGACCGATGATCAGGAACCGGGGCTCGGCGGGTTGACCGAGAACTCCCACATGGAGCGTCCGAGCAGGTTCTCGAATCGCCAGATCATGTGCTCCCCGTACACGCCGGCCCGGTTGTTCGGCTCGCGCGCAACGAACTGGCGCGCCGCATCAAGGCTGGGCAACGCAAGGACGTGAAGGCTGCCGGTCGCGGTCTCGCGGTCTGTGTCGAGCGTCGGGCCTCGGGCGATCATCGATCCCGCGAACCTGTCCATGTACGACCAATGCTCCTCCAGCAGCCCCTGGTCGTTTCGAAGATGTGCCGTACCGGCCGCATCGCGGCTGTAGATGAAGAAGTCCACCGCAGCGGAGCTCTAGCCCGAGGTCGGAGGGACCTGGGTTTGGCCTTTAGGTGACGCAAGAAAGTCCAAGTGGCGGAGGGAGAGGGATTCGAACCCCCGGGGGCTTGGCGGCCCCTGCGGTTTTCAAGACCGCTCCGATCAACCGCTCCGGCATCCCTCCGCGCCTGGTCAGGATATCGCGACGCCGGCATCGCTCCTAGGCTGCGGTGCCCTTCGAGACCAAGCGGTCGGCGAGGTCGCCGAGGGTGCTGATGTCCGTCTTCAACAGAACCACGGCGCGGCACTCCTCGGTGGCCTGGACCACTCGCTCGTCGTTGAGCGGCAGGGCCGTGAGCAGCACCACCGGGATCATTCTCAGCGCCGACGATGACCGAACCGCTGAGCAGACGTCCCGCCCGTCCTTGTGGGGCATGTTGAGGTCGGTGATCACCAGGGCCGGCGTCTCCTTCGGCAGCATGGCGATCGCCTGGACGCCGTCCTCGGCCGTCACCACCTGGTGGCCATGCCTGGAGAGCAGCAGGCGGCCGAGCTCCCGGATGTCCGGATCGTCGTCAGCCAGCAGCACCTTGGCCAAGCCACACCCCTTACCGCCGAGCCCCACCAGCGAGTCCTGCCGCTCCTTGTAGCAGGTCGGACACTTGCTGCATTCGATCATTTGGAAACGACCGTGTGGTCGCTCCGGCCGTCCCGGCCGGGTGGCCTCAGCTGCGCAGCTGGTCGAGCTGGGCCTCGTGCTGCTCCAGGTGGCCCACCAGGAACTCGTCGACAATGGCGGCCAGGTCCATCTCCCCGAGCGTAGGGTGCAGGCCACGCGCACGCCACGCCGAGCCGTCGAGGTCCGGTGAGGAAGCTGCGCAGGCTGGCGATGTCGGCGACGATCCGGTTCCACAGGCGCACCCTGTCGGTACTCCGGTCGCGTTCGATGGCGGCGATCCGCGCGGGGTCACTCTTCGTCCGCCCGAAGGCAACAGGCTCGTCGGCGCCGCGCTCGATCACCAGGGCGGCCTCGCCGAGCCAGTAGGGGATGAACTCGGCGACGTGCGCCCACACCTGCCCGGCCTCCCAGCGCTCGCCGGTGGGAGGGTCGGGTGCGGTGAGCGCGTCCGGCGGGAAATCCTGTACGGCGTGCTCGCGCAGCCTCTCCTCGACGCTGTCGAGACGGCGCTCGAAGTCGTGCGCGGTGGAGCTCACCGCAGTGGCCGCAGCGGGGCGCCGGCGACGACACGGTTGCGCAGGGAGCCGAGCCTGTCGACGCTCAGCACCACCTCGTCACCCGGCTGCAGCCATGGGTAGGCGTCGCCACCGTGCACCAGCGCGAGCTCGAGGATGCAGCCCGTCCCGCAGGTCCCCGAACCGATGACGTCACCCGCCTGCACGCGGGTGCCGCGGGACGCGTAGCTGATCATCTCCCCGAAGCTCCAGAAGATCTCCGCCAGCGACGCACGCGAGTACTCGCGTCCGTTGACGGTCGCGGTCATGGTGAGGTCGTACGCGCGGCCGCTGCGCGTGTCGGCGATCTCGTCAGGGGTGACCAGCACCGGTCCCAGCGTGGTGGCGAAGTCCTTGCCCTTCACGGGACCCATGCTCAGCTTCATCTCGCGCCGCTGGATGTCGCGTGCGCTCCAGTCGTTCATGACGCAGAAGCCAGCGATGCTCTGCCTCGCCCTGCTCCGGGGTCAGGTCGGAGCCGCCGCGTCCGATGATGGCGGCCACCTCGAGCTCGAAGTCGAGCTCGGCACTGCCCGGCGGCACCGCCACGTCGGCGCCGTCGCCGTTCACCGCGTACGGGTTGCTGAAATAGAAGACGGGCAGCTCGTACCAGTCGGGATCCATCTCCAGCCCGCGCCGCTTGCGCGCCGTCTTGACGTGCTGCTCGAATGCATAGAAGTCACGAACCGTCGGCGGGTCCGGGATCGGCGCGCGCATGGTGATGTCATTCAGCGACACCACGTCGGCGGGGTCGCGCAACGCCTGCTCGCCGGCGGCGACCAGGTCGCCACCGTCATCGCCGAGCAGGCCGAGCAGCGTGGCGCCCTCGGGCAGCGCGTGCACAGTTGACTCGACGATGACGCCGACGCGGTCGGCCTGCTCGGTGCCACGTCGGAATGTCACCCAGCGCATGCGTTCGACTCCATCCAGCGACAGTTGTGGCGAGCCACACTACATATACTGGCAGTCTCCGCGGGGAGGTGGCTGAGAGGCTGAAAGCGCCCGCCTGCTAAGCGGGTGAGGGATGTTAAGTCCTCCGGGGGTTCGAATCCCCCCCTTCCCGCCACTCTGCGGCGTCAATAGCCGGCACCCTCAGAAATGGTCGAGCAGCCAGTCGTGCACTGCAGGGATGCGCTCGGTCATCAGGGTCAGGTGGCCATCGCGGTCGGTCAGGTGTGCCTCCGCGTTGGGGACATGCGCCGCCAACCACTCACCATGCTGGAAGGGCACGAACTTGTCGTGGCGGCCGTGCCACACCTGCACCGGTGTGTCGATCGCGCTGAGGTCGAAGCTCCACTCTTTCAGGTGCGCCTCGCCGTCCTCCCACCACCCCTCGTCGGAGGTCGCAAGCCCGTCCTTTCCCGAGCGGACGAGCCACTCGGCGAGCTCACCGACGAGGACCGCGGCGTCAACCGGCGAGAGGAGTGTCTTCAGCCCCTCCTGCACCTCCGCGGGGGTCCGTGTCAGCACCTCGGCACGATCCCGATGAGCCTTCTCGCGGGCTGACCTCCGGGTTGTCGAGGTACAGCTTGATGTCCACGACGTTGTCCTCGCCCATGCCTGTGAAGTAGTCGAGCCCGTCCGCGCCGTAGGGCGCGATGGAGCACAGGGCCGAAACCGCGACGACGATGTCGGAGAGCAATGCTGCACAGGCAAGTGCGTGCGGTCCACCGCCTGACGCACCCAGACGGCGAGCCGCGGAGCGTCGAGAGCAGCCGCGATAGCGCGGACGTCCGCGGCGCAATCGGCCACGGTCCGGCCCGGCTGTGGCGTCGAGCCCCCATACCCGGGGCGGTCATAGCTGACCAGACGTATCCCGTTGCGGGCCGCGTGGTCCAGCCACGGGCCGTACAGGTGGCGCGAGTTGGGCGTGCCGTTGTGCACCAGGATCAGCCGCCCAGCCGGGTCGCCGCCCAGCTCGATCATCAGCTCGCGCCCGTCCGGCGCGCTGATCGTCCTCGTATCGAACCGTGCGCCCGCCATGCGAGCGGCAGTCTACGCGGAACCGCTCCGGGCCACCTCGCCGGCGGTGGCGAGGGCCTGCGACAGCCGCTCCGGCGTGGTGGTGAAACAGAGCCGGAACCGCTCGGGCACCTCGAAGGCAATGCCCGGCGTCACCAGCACGCGCTGCTCGGCAAGCGCGCTGACGTACGCGAGCGTGTCGGGCCACGGGCTGCGGATCCACAGGAAGATGCCGCCCTGCGGCTCGGCGACGTCCAGCCCGGCGCGCACCGCGCCGTCGCGGGCACTGTCGCGGAGGACGCGATAGGGGTCGACGTCGATGTTCCACGAGTCCAGCTGCAGCAGGGCGCGTTGGGCGGTTGCCGGTGCGCTCACCATGCCCAGCGCCCGCATGCAGCTTTCCAGGCCCCGGTCGGTCTGCTCGCCTGCCAGCGAAGGGTGCAGCGCGAGGTAGCCGATCCGCTCCCCGGCCAGTCCCATGTCCTTCGAGAACGAACGGGCCAGCACCGTGTGTTCGTAGTACGCGAAGGGCTCGACGCGTCGCGCCGGCGCGTACACCAGGTTGCGGTACGCCTCGTCGGCGATGAGCAGGAGGCGCCGCCCGGTGCGGCGGTTGTGATGCTCGATCACGTCGACGATGGCCGCCATCTCCTCGTGCTCGATGACGTGGCCGCTGGGGTTGCTCGGGGTGTTGATGATCACCGCGCTGGTGCGCTCGGTGAGCGCGCGCACCAGCGCATCGATGTCGACGCGCTGGCTGGCGTCGTCGGCGGGCACCGGGGTGAACATGAGCCCGCCGGTCTCGCAGTACGGGCGGAACTCCGGGAAGTACGGCGCGATGCCCACCACCTCGTCGCCCGCGTCGAGGAAGGCGCGCAGCGCCAGGCACATGGCGCCGGCGGCGCCGCCCGTCATGGCGATGCATGCCGCCGTCACCCCGGGCGAGTCGACGTCCTCGGCGGCTCGCTCGCGCAACTCGGGGTAGCCGAGGTTGGGCATGTAGGCGTGGCGACCCGGGAATCGACTCGGCGGCGGCGCGGGCGAGCGCGTCGCGAACCAGCTGCGGCGCATCCAGCGGCTGGCCGAGCGACAGGTCGATGACACCGTCGTCGCCATGCTCGGTGCGCAACCGCTGGCCCTCGGCGAACATCCGCCGGATCCAGCCGCCCGCCTCGACCTGCGACGTGGCCCATCGCGACAGCGGCGACTGCTTCACCGCCGCGGGCTCAGGCGATCGAACTCGGTGCCGCGCATCCCGCCGGTGTGCCACGAGAACGGGTACTCGCGGTCAACCAGCTGGCGCGCAACCTCGGTGCGGTGAAGAGGGCGGAAGGTGTCGACCATCACCGCCAGCTCGTCGGTCTCACGCGGACGCTCGTACGACGCCTCGAGCGCGCCCGGTTGCGGGCCGTGCGGGACCCCGCCGACGTGGTGGGTGAAGGAGCTCTGCTTGACGCCGCGGCGCGCGGCGTAGTCACCGTCGACGTAGTAGAGGACCTCGTCGGAGTCGAGGTTGCTGTGGTGGTACGGAAGCATCACCGCGTCCGGGTCCCAGTCGAGCTTGCGCGGCACGAACGAGCAGATCACCACGTTGTGGGCCTGGAACGTCTGGTGGATCGGCGGGGGAACGTGGAAGCGGCCGGCGCGCGGCTCGAAGTCGTGGATGTTGAAGGCCACCGGGTAGACGGTGCCGTCCCAGCCGACGAGGTCGAATGGATGGTGATCGAGCCGGTAGCGGCTCACCCGTCCGGCGCGCTTCAGCCAGACCTCGACCGGGCCCTCGCCGCCGTCCACCTCGAGCTGGTCGGGCCCGCGGAAGTCGCGCTCCGAGTAAGGCGCGATCTCGGTGAGCTGACCGTTGCGCGCCCGGTAGCGGTCCGGTGAGTTGACGAGTCCGGCCACCTCCAGCGCGAGCACGCGCACGTCGTCGAGCGACGCGAACTCCACCCTGTACACAGTGCCGCGCGGGATCACCACGTAGTCGTGGCGGCCGAACGGCAGTCTGCCGAACTGGGTGTGCAGCACGCCCTCCCCGCGGTGTACGAACAGCACCTCGTCGGCGCTGCCGTTGACGCACAGCACCTCCTGCTGACGCTCCGGGAAAGCCAGGCCGATGTGGATGTCGTCGTTGATCAGCAGCCACTTGCGCCCGGTGACCACGTCGCCGTCGGGTTGGAGGTTGAACCCCTGGAGATGGGCGTGCTCGTGCACCTGCTCGCGTTCAGGGGCCATCATCTCCGACGGCCCTTCGCTGATGTCGTGGGCGGACTCGGGCATGTGGCGGTGGTAGAGGAGGGACGACGGCCCGCTGAAACCCTCGCGGCCGAAGAGCTCCTCGTAGACCGGCTTGCCGTCGACCTCGAAGCGCATGTGGCGCTTGCGGGGCACCTCTCCGAGACGCCGGTACGTTCTCACCAGGTGGAGATTAGAGGTTGCCGCGCGCCGCCTGTTCGCGCTCGATGGCCTCGAACAGCGCCTTGAAGTTGCCCTTGCCGAAGCCCTTGCATCCCTTGCGCTGGATCACCTCGAAGAAGAGGGTGGGCCGGTCGCCGACGGGACGCGTGAAGATCTGCAGCAGGTAGCCGTCGTCGTCGCGGTCGATGAGCACGCTGAGGTCCTCGAGCCGCTCGAGGTCCTCGTCGATGCCGGCCGCCCGGTCGCCGAGCGCCTCGTAGTACGAGTGCGGAGCGCTGAGGAACTCGACCCCGCGCTCGCGCATCGCGCCGACGGTGCCGACGATGTCGTCGGTGTGCATGGCGATGTGCTGCACGCCGCTGCCGCGGTAGTAGTCGAGGTACTCCTGGATCTGGGAGGCCTTGATGCCCACCGCCGGCTCGTTGATCGGGAAGGTGACCATGCTGCGTGGGTCGCGGGCCACCTTGCTGCGCAGCGCGCTGTACTGCGTGGCGATGTCGTGCTCGTCGAACTCCTGGAAGACGTTGAAGCCGAACACCTCCGAGTAGAAGGCGACCCAGTCGTCCATCCGGCCGAGCTCGACGTTGCCGACGGTGTGGTCGATGAAGCGCAGACCCACGCCTCCGCCGGTGCGCTGCTCCGCGCGGTAGCCCGGCCAGTGCGCGCCGCTGTACTCGTTGCGCTCGACGAAGTGGTGCACGGTGTCGCCGAAGGTGGCCACCGACGCGAAGGTGATGGCCCCGTCCGCGTCCGTCACCGTCGTGGGCTCGCCGACGCCGCGCGCGCCGCGCGACGTGGCCGCCTCGTAGGCGGCGCGAGCATCTTCGACGCGCAGCGCGATGGCACGCACGCCGTCGCCATGGAGACGCACGTGCTCGGCGAGGGGACCGTCCGGCTGCAGCGGAGCGGTGAGCACGAGCCGCACCTTGCCCTGCTGGAGCACGTACGAGGCACGGTCACGAACGCCCGTCTCCGGGCCCGCGTAGGCGATGATGTCGAAGCCGAACGCGTTGCGGTAGTGGTAGGCGGCCTGGCGGGCGTTGCCCACCCAGAGCTCGACGTGGTCGGTGCCCTCGAGCACCGGGGTGCCGATCTCGACCGGCGTCTCGAGTGCGTTGCTCACGCCGCTGCCGGCTCCAGCTCCTTGCGGCGCTTCTCGAGGCCGTCCCAGAACGCCTTCACCCCGTTGAGCATCTCCGCGGCGCCCTCGAGGAACTTCTGCTGGTCGAAGCCCGGCCGCTGGAACGCGCCCTCGAGCTCGTCCATGGTGTGGGCGGCGTGCTGGTCCTCGACGCGGTCGTGCCAGGTGAAGAAGGCGAGACGGAGGTCGGCGGCTTCGCGGTTCTTGAACCCGTCGAGCCCGTTGATGAGCTGCTTCCAGAAGCCGGCGGCGGCCCAGTGCTCGACCGCGAAGCTGGCGCCCTCGGCGATGTCGGGGTCGTCACTGCCGTAGATGCGCGACAGCTCATCGCAGAAGAACAGCGTCTCCTCGCGGCCGAACTTGCGCTTGCCGAGGTCGTCGAAGCCGAGGCCGACGGCCTCGCCCACCTTGACCAGCCACTCGAAGTGTCGTGCGCTGAAGCGGTAGATGCCGCCGTCGACGGTGCCCTCGGTGGAGACCAGCTCGGGGTCGCCCTCGCGGTCCTTGTCGACGTCGCTCTTGGCGCCCGTGTTCGACGGCGAGGTGCGCCCGCTGTTGAACACCACGCCGAGCTCGTTGACGAGGATCTCGCACAACTCGCGGGCCTGCGACATGGTGGGTGCGTTGATGGTCTTGAGCAGCTGCGCGACGATGAACAGGTTGCTGAACACCGAGAACTGCTGGATCAGGTCGCGCACCTGCTCGCGCGACGCCTCGCCCTTGTCGAACCAGATGCAGTAGTCGTTCTTGGTGACCACCGGGTGGCTCATCACCGTCTCACGCACCTGCTCGAGGAAGGTGTCCCAATCGGACCCGGTCGCGGAAACCGGCGCCTCGCTGACAACGGTCGACATGGTGTTCGCCTCCTTGGCCCCAGGACGTTCAGGACGTGTGCCAGATTGTCCCGCCGCGGGACCCGTTGTGTCCAGTTACAGTCCGGTTCGCTGGACATATTGCTCGAAACACGTCAGCATGGTGACGTAATGTCCAGCACTCCGCCTTCCAGCCGACCACCCCGCTCACAATCTGCCGCGGCCCCGCTGGACCCCGTCGACCGCCGCCTGCTCGAGGTGCTGGCTGAGGACGGGCGCATCTCGGTGGCGGCGCTGGCCGAGAGAGCAGGGATCTCCCGCGCCGCCACCTACAACCGCCTCGACAACCTGCGCGACACGGGCGTGGTCGAGGGGTACTCGGTGCGCGTCAACCCCTCGCGCGTCGGCCTCGGGGTGACCGCCCTGGTGCTCATCTCCGGGCGCCAGCCGGCGTGGCGATCACTCCGCCGCCGGCTGGTCTCGATGCCGGAGGTGGAGTACTGCGCGTTCACCACCGGGGAGTACGACGCGCTCCTGCTGGTCCGTGTCCCCGACGTCGAGACGCTTCGCGACGTCGTGCTCGAACGGCTGCAGGCCAGTGAGGAGATCCGCGCCACCCAGACCATCTTCGTGCTCGAGGAGCTGGTGAAGCGGCCGCTGGTGCTGCCCGCCGCTGCCGGCTGAGAGTCAGTCGCCCACCTCGAAGATCGCCTCGATCTCCAGGGCGGCACCGAGCGGCAGCTCGTTGACCCCGATGGCGCTGCGTGCATGGCGGCCGCGGTCGCCGAACAGCTCGACGAAGAGGTCCGACGCGCCGTTGACGACCGACGGCTGGCCGTCGAAGCCGGCGGCGCTGCGCACGAAGCCGGTGATGCGCAGCACCCCGACGATGCGGTCCGGCGAGCCCAACGCGGCGGCCGCGCTGGCCAGCAGGTCGAGCGCGACGGTGCGTGCCAGCTGCCGCGCGCGGGTGGCGTCGATGTCGGCGCCGACCGTTCCGCGGACCACCTCCCCGCCGGCCCGGCAGACGTGGCCCGACATGTAGAGGAGGTCGCCGGCGCGGCGCGCCATCACGTAGCTGGCCAGCGGCGTCTGCGCCGGCGGGAGTGTCAGCCCCAGCTCGGCGAGCCTCTCGCTCAGCACTCAGTGCTCGTTGAGATAGCCCGCGTTGGCGGTGAACGCCACCGGCGCAAAGCCGAACGCGCTGCGCACCGCGTCGATGCGCGTGATGTTGTGGCGGGCCAGCATGCGCAGCTGCACCGGCGTCACCGGCGGGTTGGGGAGCACCTTGTCCATCACCATCGCGGCGGGGAGCAGCGCGGGGACGGGGACGTGCACCTTGATGCGCATGCCCGCGCCGATGGCGTCGTGGATGATGTCGACGATCCCCTCGTATGAGAGCTGTTCGGGGCCACCGATCTCGATGACGCGCAGCGCCGGTCCGCGCTCCAGCGAGAGCATGATGCAGCGCACCGCGTCGTCGACGCTGATCGGCTGGAACAGCGAGCCACCGTCGCCCGCGATCGGGATCACCGGGATGCTGTAGCGCACCAGCGAGCACAGCACGGTGAAGAAGCCGTCGCCCGGGCCGAACATCAGGCTGGGGCGCAGGATCGTGAACGGCACCCCACTGCTCCGCACCGCCTGCTCGGCCATCCACTTGGCGTAGTGGTACGGGAAGCGCGGATCGGGGTCGGCGCCGATGGCGCTGACGTACACGAGGTGTCCGATGCCCGAGCTCGACGCCGCCGCCACCACGTTCTCGGTGCCGCGACGGATCACCGCGTCGAAGGTCTGCTTGCCCTTCTCACGGATGACCGCGGTCAGGTGGACGAGGGCGTCACAACCCGCGAATGCCTCCGCCAGACCGTTGCCCTGGGTCACGTCGGCACGGACGACGCTCAGTCCCTCACGCGGGGCGACGCGTCGTGTCCCCCGGGAGATGAGCACCACCTCGTGGCCGGCGGCGAGCAATGCGCGCGCGGTGTTGACGCCGACGAAGCCGGTTCCCCCGGTGATGGCGACGCGCACCTGGTCGGTCCTCCTCTGCTGACGCGCGGAGGGTACGAAATGCCCCTGCGGCGGTGATCAGCCGCCGGCGCTGTCGATGCCGGGCTCGCCCTGCTCCTGCTCGAGCGCCTGCTCCATGGCGGTGGGCAGGCGGTCGAGGCCACGTTCGAGGGTGCGGCGCACCCGCCGGTGGAAGAGGCCGCCGACCACACGCGCCAGCCCGAGAAGGCGCAGGTCGGCGTCGACGTCGACGACCGTGCCGCCGTCTGGGTCGGTGCTGAGGCGGTTGCGCACCACCAGGTCGATGAGCCGGTCGCGCTGGCGCACCTC
The DNA here is from genome assembly GCA_963717185.1 of Candidatus Dormiibacterota bacterium. GTDB lineage: Bacteria > Chloroflexota > Dormibacteria > Aeolococcales > Aeolococcaceae > Aeolococcus. Next base: position 15,473 of record CAVQVY010000011.1, read on the forward strand.
GATGACGTCGCCCTCGACGGTGACGTCGTCCTCGCGCGTCCCCGCAAGCAGGAAGGACCGCACCCACTCCAGGGGGGCGTCGACCCGGCACTGGCTGGTCACCTGCATGGCGTGCAGTGTGCTGGAGGAGGGCCGTCTCGCGGCGTGCACGCTCGTCTATCGTCGCGCCCGATGAGCTACGCGAAAGACCCACGCGTCGACGCCTACATCGATGCGCTGCCGGAGTGGCAGCGCAGGATCTGCCGCGAGGTGCGCGACCTGGTCCACTCAGTCGACCCCGAGGTCACCGAGACCATCAAGCGGACTCGGCAGCCGTACTTCGTTCTGCAGGGCAACATCTGTGCGCTGCTTGCCGCCAAGGACCACGTCAACGTGTTCCTCTACGACGGCGGCATCGTTCCCGACCCGCAGGGGATCATCACCGCCGGCCACGACAACCAGACCGCCCGCACCGTCGCCTTCCGGGAGGGCGAGGCGATCCGCAAGAGGCCGCTGGCGGCGATGTTCGCGCAGATCGTCGCCAACAACCGCGCCGGCGGCTGGCGCAGGTTGAACCGCGACAGCTGAGCCGCGCCCGAGGCCATTGCCCATCGAACATCTGTTCGCTATCATCGACGTCCCGACCGCGGTCTGAGCCCTCGTTCCCGATGAGGCGGTTCGGTGCAACGACGGTGAGGAGCTGTGGATGCACGCGGAGACCAGGGGGCGGGTGCTGGCCGACACCGTTGCCGGGTTGCAGCGGCGCTACGGCAGCACCGCCGTGCACCGCGGCCCTGAGCCGGACGGCGGCGAGGCGGGCGGCTGGCCCACCGGCATCCCGGCGCTGGACATCCGGCTCAGCCCCGGTGGCCTGCCCCGCGGCAGGGTCACCCTGCTCCAGGCGGCGCGAACAGGAGCGAGCGGCCGCCTGACCCTGCTCCAGGCCCTGGCGGCCCGGGCCAGCCGGGAGGGCGAGGTGGTCTACGTCGACGTCGCCGCCAGCCTCGACCCCGGCTTCCTCGCCGACCTCGGCGCCGACCTGGGCAGCTGTCTCGCCGTCCTCCCCGGCCGGGGCCGCTGGCGCGAGGGGCTGGCGATGGCCCGCGCCCTGGTGGTGGCCGGGTCACCCTGGGTGGGGGTGGCGCTCGACCGCGGGCATCCCCCCGACGCAGTGATCGAGCAGGCGCTCAACGGCCTCGTCGAGGCGGTGCACCGGCGTCGTGCCGTCTGCGTCGTCGCCGCTCCCTCGCCGGCCGCCGCCCCGCTCGCCTACGCGTCGTCGCTGACGCTGTCCTGCGTGCCCGCGGGATGGCAGGAGTCGCACGGCGACATCACCGGCCTGCGGGTCGCGCTCGAGGTGACCAAGAGCCGTCTGTTCGCGCCCGGCGCCACCGACACCCTGCTGCTCCGCTACCCCCGGCCGTACGCCACCGCCGAGGTGGTGGGCTATCCCGCGGTGATGACGCCGCCTCGGGAGGAGGAGGCGGCCCGGCTGACCCTGGTCGACCTCAGTGCCTGAGCACGGCCGCCGGCTGCTCTGCGCGCGCCATCCCCACCTCGGCCTGGTGGTGGCCCTGCGCCGCCACCCCGAGCTCCGTGGGGAGGCCGTGATCGTGGGGGGTGCGCCCGAGCTGCGTCGCCCCGTGCTCGCCGCCTCGGCGGCGGCGGCCGCATGCGGGGTGGTTCCCGGCCAGCCGCTTCGCCAGGCCCAGCAGCTCTGCCCGCAGGCGGCCTTCGTCAGCGTCGACAGCGGCGACGTCGAACGGCTGCGCGCCGACGTGGCCACCGCGCTCGGCGCGCTCAGCCCGGCGGTGGAGACCGGGGACGAGGAGAGCTACTGCGACCTCAGCGGCAGCCACGCCGCCTACCCCGATGAGGGCCGCTGGGCGGCGGCGATCGCGCGCACCCTGATGGAGACGCTCGACGGCCAGCTTCCCTGCGTGGGGGTGGCCTCCACACGGTTCGTCGCCCACATCGCCGCGCTGGCCAGCGAGCCCCGCCACGTCCGCCGCGTTCCCGCCGGCGCGGAGCCTGGCTTCCTGGCCCCGCTGCCCCTGGGGCTGCTCCCGGTCGACCCCGCCATCGGGGCGCGCCTGGCGGCCCTCGGCCTCGACTGCCTCGGGGCCGTCGCCAACCTCTCGCCGGTCGAGCTGCAGCGGCAGTTCGGCGCCGAGGGACTGGCGCTGCATCGCCACTGCCGCGGCGAGGACGAGGGCGCCCTCAGCCTCGACGCCGCCCCGCGGCGGGCGGTCGAGAGGGTGGTGCTCGACGGCGCCGTCAGCGACCTCGAGGTGCTCCGCTTCGCCGCCCACCGCTGCGCCACCGACCTCGGTGAGCAGCTCCTCACCCGGGGCCTGGTGGCCGTGGCCGTGGCCCTGGTGCTCGAGCTCGAGGAGGCGGCGGGGCTGCAGGTCACGGCCGCTGGGCCACTGCCCGCCGGCAACGCCGCCGAGCTGTGGGCGGCCGTGCTCGCCCTGCTCGGCGAGGTGCGGCCGCAGGCCCCGGTGACCGCGATCCGCCTCGAGGTGGAGCTGCGCGGGGCAGCCGGCCGGCAGGCCGATCTCTGGCGCGGAGGCGACGCCGAACGCGAGCGGGTGCTGGCGGCGGCGGCACGGTTGCAGCGCCGCTACGGCGAGACCGTGCTGCGCCGCCCCCGGCTCGCCGTCGACCCCGGCGACATCCCCGAGCGTCGCTTCCACTGGGACGCGCCCATCCCCGCGACGATGGCGGCGCACCCCGCGGCCCCCGCCGTCCCGGCCGGGTCGCCCGCGCCGCGGGACAGCTCTGCCGGCCTGGTGGCGCGGCCGTCGACGCAGCCCGCTCAGAAGGGCAAGGTGCCGTGGTCCCGCCCGGCGTCGTCCAGGCCGCCCGCACGGGGGCACCCGCGACCCACCCCATCCGTGCAGACGGCGCTGCACCTGGCAGCGGGGAGGACCCACGTGTGACCGAGCTGCTCGAGGGCGTCGCGGAGGTTCGTGGCCAGGGGAGGGAGCCGGGCACTCCCGCAGCCGTGCGCACCGAGGCCGGCTGGCGCAGCGTCGAGCGGGTCGCCGCCCGCTGGGTGGTGGAGACCGACTGGTGGCGGCGTCCGGTCCGTCGCGAGTACCTCCGCTGCGTGCTCGCCGGCGGCGAGTGCTGCGAGCTGTACCGCGACCTCGATGGGGACGGCTGGTCCTGGTCGCGCCGCTATGACTGAGCACCGGCCGTACCTCCGCCCGGTAGGGGCGAGCGGAGGCCGGTCCGGCTGTGTGCGGTGGCTGCCAGGGATGACCACCACACAGCCGTATGGTTACACAGAAAAGTAGTAGTCGTCAATGGCGCCCTTCTCGGAGCTCGCCGCCCGTTCCAACTTCTCCTTCCTCGAGGGCTCGGCCTCGCCGCGCACCCTGGTGGCCACCGCCGCCGCGCTGGGGATCGAGGCGCTGGGGTTGTGCGACCGCAACGGGCTGTACGGGGCCGTCGGCTTCATGGAGGCGGCCCGGGCCGCCGGGATCCGCGCCGTCATCGGGGCCGAGCTCGACCTCGACGGCGGGGACCGTCTCCGCCTGCTCGCCCGCCATCGCGGCGGCTACCGCCAGCTCTCCCGCGCCATCAGCGCCGCCCAGCTCGCCGGCGTCAAGGGTCAGCCGCGGCTGCGCCTTGCCGGGCTGGACCGCGACCTCCCCGGCCCCGGCACCGCCTCGGCCCCCGCGCCGCCACGCCGGCGCCGGCCCACCCTGGCGCCACCGGAGCGGCCCGCCGCGCTCAGGCCCACGGCCGGCCCGTTCCCGCAGGGATGGCCGGGACTGCCCTCGACCACCGCCCTTGCCGAGGGCGAGCCGGCGACCGTCGACCCCGTCGACCTCGACGGCTGCACCGTCCTCGCCGGCGGCCCTGAGAGCGTCATCACCACCGCCCTGGTGCGAGGCGACCTGCGCGGCGCCACCCGCCGGTGTGAGCAGCTGCGCGACTGCTTCGGACGCGACCGCGTCGCCCTGCTGCTCACCCACCACCGCCATCCCGGCGACTCCTGGCTGGTGGCGCAGACCGCGCTGCTTGCTCGCCGCACCGGGATCCCTTTGGCGGCCAGCAGCCTGCCGGTTCATGCCAACCATGGCGACAAGCCGCTGCTCGACGTGCTCACCGCGATCCGTCACCGCACCACGCTCGACGCCGCAGCCGCGCACGGCCTGCTGCTTCCCAACGCCGAGCACCGGCTGCGCTCCGAGGTGGAGCTGCGCACCCTCCTCGGCGCGCATCCCGAGGCGTTCGACCTCGCCGCCCACCTCGCCTCGCAGTGTGACGTCGAGCTCGACTTCACCGAGTCGCGCTTCCCCGGTTTCCCTGTCCCACCAGGGGAAACCCCGTTCTCCGTCCTCTACCGGCTGTGCCAGGAGTCGGTGCTGCGCAAGTACTCACCGATGACCCGCGCGGTGGCGGCACGGCTGCAGCGCGAGCTCGAGGTGATCGAGAAGACCAACCTCGCCGAGTTCTTCCTGATCACCTGGGACATCATGCGTTTCGCGCGCGAGCAGCACATCCCCGGGCAGGGGAGGGGGAGCGCGGCCGACAGCATCGTCGCCTACCTGCTCGGCATCACCCGCGTCGACCCGGTCGCGCACGATCTCCTCTTCGAGCGCTTCCTCCACGAGGACCACCAGGGCACGCCCGACATCGACATCGACTTCTCCACCGACCACCGCGAGCAGGTGCTGCAGTACGTCTACGAGAAGTACGGCGCCGACCGCACCGGCATGGTCGCCAACGTCGTCACCTACCGGCCGCGCATGGCGATGCGCCAGGTGGGCGCGGCGATGGGCTTCCCGGAAACCCTCATCGACAAGCTCGCCAAGGGGGTCGACGGCTGGGAAATTGCGAAGGGGGAACTTCGTTCCCCTCGGGTACCCCCCAGTTAGCGGTGTCAGCTCCGGCGACATGAAGTCGCCTGCGCCGACCTCATCTTCCCTGGGAACAGTTTTACGAGATCGTTGAGCAGATTCAGGGCACGCCGCGCCACCTCGGCATCCATGTCGGCGGCATGCTGGTCACCGGCGAGCCGCTCGTCGACGTGGCGCCGGTGGAGCGCGCCACCATGCCCGGCCGCGTCGTCGTCCAGTTCAACAAGGACGACGTCGAGGACCTCGGCCTCATCAAGATGGACCTGCTCGGCCTGCGCACCCTCTCCGCGATCGCCGAGTGTGTCGACCTCATCGAGCAGGCCACCAGCACACGTCCCGACCTCGACGCGCTGTCCCTCGACGACCCGCAGGTCTACGCGTCGATCCAGGAGGTGGACACCATCGGCCTCTTCCAGATCAAGTCGCGCGCCCAGCAGCAGTCGCTGTGGCAGTCACAGCCGAGCGAGTTCAATGACCTCATCGTGCAGGTGGCGATCATCCGGCCCGGTCCCATCCAGGGTGACGCCGTCAACCCCTACCTGCGCCGCCGCCAGGGGCTCGAACCGGTCACCTACCTGCATCCTTCGTTGGAGCCAATCCTGGCCGAAACGATGGGCGTCGTCCTGTACCAGGAGCAGATCCTGCGCATCGTCATGGAGGTGGCGGGCTACACGGCGGGGCAGGCGGATCGCTTCCGGAGAGCCATGAACCGGCACCGCTCGCGCGTCGAGATGGAGGACCTGCGCGCCGAGTTCGTCAGCCGCTGCGAGGCGGTCAGCGGCATGCCCATCGCCGTTGCCGAGCAGGTCTTCAAGAGCGTCGCCGGCTTCGCGCAGTTCGGCTTCTGCAAGAGCCACGCCGCCGCCTTCGCGCGCACCGCGTACGAGACCGCGTGGCTGCGCCTCCACCACCCCGCCGAGTACGTGTGCGCCCTGCTCAACGCCCAGCCGATGGGCTTCTACCACCCGTCGGTCCTCGTCGAGGACGCCAAGCGCCACGGGGTGCGCTTCCTCGCCGTCGACGTGGTCCGCAGCCGCGCGCGCTGCACCATGGAGGACGGCGCGGTGCGCCTGGGCTTCAACTACATGAAGGCGCTCGGGCCCGCCGCGCGCATCGCCTGCGAGGAGGCGGCGCTCGCCGGCGCCACCTCGCTGCGCGACTTCTGGCGGCACACCCTGCTGCCCCGCCGGGCGATGGAGAACCTGGTGCTGGCCGGCGCCTTCGACGCCACCGGGCAGGGCCGTCATCGCCGCGAGCTGCTCTGGGAGCTGAAGCAGGTGGAGGAGAGCCTGCCGCCGCGCACCGCCGCCCGGCGCAGCGTCGACGCGCAGACCAGCACTTCGCAGCGGCGCCCGCCGCGCGGCCGCGGCGCGCTCGCCGGCAGCCGCCTCGGCGATGAGGGCGCGGCCGCCCGCAGGCTCGAGGGCGACCCGCTGCCGCCGCTCCTCGAGCTGCCGGCCACGCCGCCCCCTCTGCCGCAGATGGACGAGCGCACCCGTGTCCTCACCGAGTACGCGCTCAGCGAGGTGAGCACGGGCCGCCACCTGCTCTCGTTCATCCGGGCCCAGCTCGAATCGCTGGGATGCCGCCCGCTGGCGACCATCCGCGACCTCGCCGACGGCACCACAGTGCGGGTGGCCGGGCTGGTGATCGCCCGCCAGGCGCCGGCGTCGGCGAGTGGCTTCCGCTTCTTCACGCTCGCCGACGAGGACGCCCACCTCGACCTCATCTTCAGGCCGGCGGTGGTCACCCGCACCCGCCGGGTCGCCAACCACAACCCGCTGCTGATGGTGGAGGGGCGCCTGCAGAACGAGCGCGGCCGGGTCAACCTCGTGGTCGAGACGGTCGTGGCGCTGGACGGCGACGGCCGGCCCGTCGACGCCGGCGGCGCGGCCACCGTGGCCGCTCCTCCCTCCCACGACTTCCACTGACCCGCGTCAGCGCCGGCGCCGTTTGCCCTTCGCCGTCCGGCCACGCTGCCGCCTGATCCGTACCGCAGCGATGAGCGCCGCGAGAACCACCACCACCACCACCACGACGATCACGACGGCGGCGCCGCCGCCTCCTCCGCCACTCGATCCACCCGGCGACGCCTGCCCCTGCCCGACCAACGCGAACATGCCGAGCACGGTGGTGTTCACCTGGTAGGTCGTCCCGCAGCCGCTCTGGAAGCTCTTGGCGGGCGCGATCCAGCGGGTGCCGTCGAAGTGCTCAACGCTCAGCTGCGGACCGCCCGTGGTGGTCGCCTCGAGCACCACCGTCGCGGGATGACCGGGCGCCAGGTTCACCGGCTGCCCGCCGGAGCGCGCTTCGAAGTCGTAGACGTTGCCGTCGATGGTCCCGGCCGGCTTGGTCGCGGGCGGTTTCACCGGCGTGATCGACACGGTGACGGAGGCATTGCCCGGCGTGGGCGCCAGGCTGCCGGCGCCCACGATGATCTGCGCCTGCGGGGTGCTGTCGTTGTCGGCGAGCTCGAAGGTGCCGGCGAGGTCGCTCGCGGTGAAGGTCTGCGACCGCGAGGGCGGGCCGGGGCTGGCGCCGAGCAGGATGTAGTTGGGCGGTGTGCAGAGGCCGTCGTAGAGCGGGGGGCCTCCCCCGCCCCCGCGAACCGCGGCCAGGATGACCAACGACAGGACGGCGCCCGCCAGGCCAGCGCGCCGGCTCACCCGACCCACCCGGTGGCGACGTCGGCCAGCACGTGCGCGACCAGCGGCGCGGTGACCCCTCCCGAAGCGACGCGGAGGCAGCCGAGGAAGAAGCCGACGCAGAGGTCGATGGGCAGGGCGGTGGCGCCGTACAGCGGCAGGTGGATCGCCGCGAACAGCAGCGCGGTCACTGCGATGGCCACGAGGTCGCCGGAGCGTACCCGCACCGCCTCGAACAGCACCCCGCGCAGGACCAGCTCCTCGGCAGCCGCCACCAGCGTCACCAGCGGCACCCACCACGCCAGCGTCGACGCCGGCGCCCGTGCGGCGACAACGATCGAGGGCAGGCCGGCCAGCGACAGAGCGACCAGGGCGGCGCCTCCCGCGACGCCGATGGCGACGCCGGGCCACGACGCGCGTGTCACCCGCATGCCGGCGGCGACGGCTGCGCCCGCGAGGACCGCGGTGAACACGATGGCCGCGGGGACGGACGCTGCCGGCGCCGCGCCACCGAGCACGGTCCGCGCGGTGGCGGCAAGCACCACCGCGAGGACCAGTGCGGGCGCGCGACCGGGGCCCGCCGCGCGCGCGGCGATCACGCCGGCAGGAGGCGTCGACACCCCGGAATGATCGCCGACGCGCGACCTCAGGGAGTCGTCAGGCGTTCGGCGCCGTCGGGACGGGCCGGCTCGCGGCGGCGCCCGTCGCCGCCGGCCGCGAGCAAGCCGCTGATCGCCCGCGCCGCGGTCATGGCGGCGTCGAGCTGGTCGGCCCCGAATGGGTGCGGGGCGCGGCGCTCGCAGACGCAGCACCGCCCCGACGCTGTCGCCGTCGACCACCGGCACCAGCAGGGTCGAGGCCACCTCGATGTTGGAGCGCCGCTGGGCACGGTGGCCGGCCGCCTCGGTGAACAGGGTGCCGCGCCGCTGCTCGACGACCCGTTCGAGCGTCCCGACCGGGAGCTCGGCCGGGTTCGGCCCTGAGGGCGGCAGCAGGTACGAGCGCTCGGCCCCGAGCTCCGCGGACAGCCGCGACAGGGCCGCCTGGACCCCCTGGCTCAGGGCCACCTCGCTCCACAGGCGGGGGCGCCGGCGCACCGCCCCCTGGTTGGCGATGCCGTTGAAGAGCATGGCGGCGACCGCGCCCCCCACGGCGGCGACGACCGGCGGCAGGGACAGCCGCAGCAGCGCTGCGTAGACGCCGAACATGGCCGCCCCGGACCAGAAGGCGCGCTCGAGGTAGCGCGCCGTGCCCTCGCCGAGGCCGTGGCGCTGGTCGGCGAAGGTCCAGGTCCGGTTGAGCACGGTGTTCCACACCAGGCTGGGCGGGTAGGCGAGCAGGAACGCCGGCAGCGGGGCGATCCCGGCTGGGCCGGTCAGGGCGGCGATGAGCGGGAGGAGGATGGCCAGCCCGCTGAGCCCGACCAGGCCGAACTTCCAGGGCCGGGCAGATCCCTGCACCTCGAACACCAGCGAGCGGATGTGGCCGAGGAAGAGAAGCCCCTGGCGGGCGCTCGCCTTGCTCGAGCCCTCGGTGCGGGCGGCGAAGTCGAGCGGGACGTCACGGACGCGCAGCCAGGGCACGCAGACCAGCAGCTCGAGCAGGATCTTGAAGCCCACCGGACGGAACTCGATGCCGTCGATGACCCGCCGCCGGCACAGGAAGAACCCGCTGAGCGGGTCGGTGCTCGCCCGCGCCTCGCTGAACAGCGCCCGCGCCAGGGCCCCGGCGACGCGGCTGACCAGCCGGCGACCGATGCCGTCCAGGCCGCGCTCGCTGCCGCCGCGGGTGTACCGGCTGGCGACCACCACGTCGGCGCCTTCCTGGGCTGCGGCGAGCATCACCGGGATCTCCTCGGGCGGGTGCTGGAGGTCGGCGTCCATCACGCAGACGAACTCGCCCCGGGTGCGGTGGATGCCGGCCACCACCGCCGTGCTGAGGCCGCCGGCGCGCTCCGCCCCCTCGCGGTGGATCAGGTCGACCCGCGGGTCGGCGGCGGCTGCGGCCGCGATGGCCTGGGGGGTGCCGTCGTCGGAGTCGTCGACGAACAGGACCTCGTACTCGATGGTGGCGAGCGCGGTGCTCAGCCGGCCGAGGAGGGGGGCGACGTTCGCCTCCTCGTTCCGCGTGGGCAGGACCACGCTCAGCAGCGGGTTGGCCGTCATGGTTCGAGCATAGGATGGGTCCGAGCGAGCCCGGGTGGCGTGGTCGATCTGCCACGGCCCGTGACCGGACCGCAACGCCGGAGGGGGCCGTTTGAGTTCACGGCCTGCAAGATTTGCCCTCTCCGCCGCGTCTAAAGATAGGGGCGGCGACAAATTCGGGGCAACAGGGTCACCATATGTGTTCCTGATAGCAGCGGCGTGAGGTTGGAGTGATGGCACGCTGGTCGGCGGCGCTGGCCGTCGTCGGAATCGAGGTGAGGGCCCGGTGGTAGACCGGGGCCGTCGTGGGGTGGTCACCCTCGGTGACCAGGCCCTGCTGTTTGCGGCTGCCTTCCGGGGCGCCTTCCAGCGGCCCTTCTACGGGGCCGAGTTCCTCGAGCAGTGCCGGTTCATCCTGTTCTCCTGCGCCGTCCCCCTGGCACTGACCGGGCTGGGGTGGGGGACGATCGTGGCCCTGGAGGCCGGCAACTTCTTCAAGCTGGCCTCGGCCGAGTGGCGCATCGGGGGCTTCATGGTCCTCGCCAACGTTCGCGAGTTCGCGCCGGTGGCCACCGGCCTGATGGTCGCCGCCGTCTGCGGGACGGCGATCACCGCCGACCTCGGCGCCCGCAAGGTGCGCGACGAGCTCGAGGCGATCAGCGTCATGGGCATCAGCAACGTGCTCTTCATCGTCGTGCCGCGGTTCCTCGCGCTCGCCGTCATGACCGCCCTCTACAACATCCCGATGATCATCTTCACCTGCCTCTCCGGCTACCTCGCCTCGGTGGCGCTGGTGGGGGTGAACAGCGGCGCGTTCATCAGCACCTTCTACACCCAGGGAACCCTGCAGGACCTGTACGGCGGCGAGCTGAAGTGCGTGATCTTCGGCATGCTCATCGCCACCGTCTGCTGTTACAAGGGCATCACCGCCAAGGGAGGTGCGGAGGGCGTCGCCCGCGCCGTCCACCAGTCGGTGGTGGCGTGCTTCGTGAGCATCCAGATCATCGAGTACCTCTACACACCGACCGTCCTCGCCCTCTTCCACTCCAACAACGTGCTGCGGTAGAGAAAGCATGGCCACCGCTGTCGCCCCGCCCGCCAAGCCGCCCGGACCGCCGCCCAAGCGGCTGGCGCGCCCCTCGCGGCTGTCGGGAGCGCGCAACAGCCTCGAGACCCTCGGCAACATCGTCAACTTCGCGGGCGGCGCCATCGGGCACATCCCCAAGTCGACGCGCTACATGCGCGAGGTCTGGTGGTACGCGGCGTTCCTGGCCATCGGCTCCACCCCGATCGCGCTGGTGCTCACCTACTTCACGGGCAGTGAGTGCTCCATCGAGGCGTACTACTCGCTCTCGCAGATCGGCGCCCAGTCGCTGGCCGGCGTGTTCAACGCCATCTGCGACACGCGCGAGATCACCCCGCTGTTCTTCGGGTTCGCCATCGGCGCCAAGGTCGGCTGCGGCCTGGTCGCCGAGCTCGGCACCATGCGCGTCAACGAGGAGATCGACGCCCTCGAGGTGATGGGCATCCCGTCCAAGATCTACCTGGTCAGCACCCGCATGCTGGCCTGTTTCATCGTGCTGCCCTTCATGTACATCCTCGCGCTGGGTGTGAGCTACCTGGGCTCGTACGTCGTGCAGATGGTGCAGATCCCGAGCGGGAGCATCTCCAGCGGCGTCTACTCCGACTACTTCTTCAGGTTCCTCAACGTCCAGGACCTCTTCTTCTCGATGATCAAGGCCGTCGTCTTCGCCTTCCTGATCGTGTGCGTCGCCGTGTACTACGGCTACAACGTGACCGGCGGCGCCGTCGGCATCGGCAAGGCCGTCGCCAAGACCATGGCGGTTGCGCTGGTGGTCACCGTGGTCGTTAATGCCTTACTGACACAGATCTTCTGGGGTACCAACCCCAATCTCCCGATCGCCACGTAAGAGGTCAGCGTGTCCAAACCCCCCGCCTCGACCGCTACAGCGTCCCCTGACCGGGCCACAGCCACCGCGCCGCCGGCGCCACCGCCGGCGCCGTCGTCGCTGGCGGACGCGTCGGGGAGGAAGAACGTGCCCGGCGAGGACCATCCCGCGTACACGGACCTGAGCACGCCGCTGGGGGAGCGCCCGGAGACCCAGTCGAAGTCGACGTGGGAGAAGGAGGCGGTGATCGAGCTGCGCAACGTGCACAAGGCGTTCGGGCAGTTCAAGGTGCTGGACGGGGTGACCTGCCGGATCCCCAAGGGGGAGATCAGCGTGCTGATGGGCCCGTCGGGGACGGGCAAGAGCGTGACCCTGCGCCACATCGTGGGGCTGCTGCCGCCGGACAGCGGGGACATCTTCGTGGCCGACCGGGACGTGCCGCTGCTCAACGAGGACGAGCTGCTGGAGCTGCGCCGGGGGATCGGGATGCTCTTCCAGGACGGGGCGCTGTTCAGCTCGATGAGCCTGTACGACAACGTGGCCTTTCCGCTGCGCCAGCACACCAAGAAGAGCGAGGGGGACATCCGCGAGATCGTCATGGACCGGCTCACCGAGGTGGGCCTGGCGGGGGCGGAGAAGCGGATGCCCAACGAGCTGAGCGGGGGGATGCGCAAGCGGGCGGGGTTCGCGCGGGCGCTGGTGATGGAGCCGAAGATCCTGCTCTTCGACGAGCCGGACAGCGGCCTGGACCCGGTGCGGACCACCCTGCTCTGCGACCTGATCCGGGAGATCAGCGCCAAGTACAAGGCGACCTCGATCGTGGTCAGCCACGACGTCGGGGCGGTGCGCCGCTTCGCCGACAACATCGGCATCCTCTACAAGGGCAAGATGCGCCACTTCGGCAACAAGCAGGAGATCGAGGAGTTGGACGACGAGTTCGTCCACCAGTTCTTCAACGCCTCCGGTGAGGGGCCACTGGGGATGGACTGACAGGAAGGTGAGCATGTCCAAGTCGACGATTGCAGGGATCGCAGTCGCGGCCGTCCTCGTCGGAGGAGCGGGTTTCGCGATCACATCCCCGCGCGCCCTGGGCACCAAGTACCACCAGTTCCAGATCACCTTCCCCACCGCCGACGGGCTTGTCTCCGGCAGCGACGTGCTCGAGGCCGGCTCGAAGATCGGCACCATCAGCGACATCCAGCCCACCCAGGACAACAGCGCCCTGGTCACCGTGCAGATCACCGACGACCACTGGCCGCTGCACACCGGGCTGACCGCCGACATCCGGCCCAAGTCGCTGCTCGGTGAGAAGTACGTCGACATCCACGACGGCAGCACGAGCAAGCCCGCGTTCGACGCGACCACCGTGCTGCACGAGACCCAGCAGGCGGTGCCTGTCGAGCTCGACCAGTTCATCAACAGCCTCGACGCGCCGACGCGCAACGCAGCTCGCGTCCTGCTCAGCGACCTCGGCGCCGGCGTGGCCGGCCGCGGCCAGAGCCTCAACGAGGCCATCGCCGCGGGCAAGTCCGACCTCGCCAACCTGGCGGTCTTCGGCACCACGCTCAACAACCGCGACGCCGACCTCGACCGCATCCTCGTCGGCCTCGACGGGGTGCTGAGCAAGATCACCACCAGCGACCAGCTCACCCAGCTGAGCCAGCTGATCACCAACGGCCAGCAGACGCTCAACGCCATCGAGACCCAGCAGACGTCGTTCAGCCGCCAGTTCGTCGACGCCCAGACCGCGCTTGGTGAGCTCAACACCGCCATCGACAGCGCCGTGCCGTCGCTGCGAGCCACCCTCAACGTCGCCCCGGACCTGCTCAAGGCCACCAGCGAGGAGTCGTACTGGCTGGCGTTCCTGGGCGGCAAGGCGAACAACCCGACCGTGCTGACCGCTCTGGACAACGGCCTGCTCCAGGGCCCGACCACCACCGGCGGCGCGCTGGAGACATACAGCAACGGCGCGCCGCCACAGGCGATCTTCCGGATCTGCCTGGCCAACCCCAACAGCGGTGGTTCGTCGTGCGTCGGCAGCGGGTACTCCGCAGGGACGTCCGGCCCAAAACCCGCGTCCTTCATGGGTCAGAGCGACATGAGCATGCTCGCCGCCTGGTTGGGGGACTGAGGCATGCGCAGTCGCTGGAACCTGCCGATCTGGATCCTCTACGTGGGCTTCTGCCTGCTGGTGCTGGGGTTCATCGTGCGCGGCCTGCAGTTCGGCGTCCCATGGAGCCACCCGTACCAGGTGACCGCGACGTTCGCCGACGCCGACAGCATCCTCGCCAATAACGAGGTGTTCATGAACGGCACCAAGGTCGGTTACGTCAAGGACGTCAGCGTCACCAACGGGCAGGCGCAGGTGGCCATGGTCTTCGATAACGCCAACGCCGTGCCCCTGCACCCGGACGCCACCGCGCAGGTCCGTAAGAAGAACCTGCTCGGTGAGACCTACATCGACCTCACCCGCGGCACCAACCCCGGTCAGATCCAGACGGGAGGGAACATCCCGCTCGACCACACCGTGCCGATCACCGAGATCGACCAGGTGCTCGCGGTGTTCGACCCCGAGACCGTGCAGCGCGTCCAGCTGCTGATCAATGCGCTCGGAGAGGGAACCACCAACAACGGCGACCGGATGAACAGCTCTGCTGCGTCCCTCAACGACCTGGTCAGCGCGCTGAACGGCCCCGCCACGGAGCTCTCCATCCGCAAGCAGCAGGTCAACGACATCGTCCTCGAGCTGCAGAAGTTCTACGACGTGCTCGCCAAGCAGCGCGAGCAGGTGCGCCAGGAGTTCGGCACCTGGACGGCGGTCATGCAGCAGCTCGCCAACCAGGAGCAGTCGATCGGCGGCACCGTCCAGCAGGCTGACACCCTGCTGCAGAACCTCGACGTGCTGGTCAGCGGCGAGACCGGCAACCTGCGCTCGACTTCAGCCAGCTGCCCGGCACGCTGACCCAGGTCAACGCCTTCCTCGACCAGAGCACCGGCATCCTCAGCAACCTGTCGCACTACCGCACTGCGATCCACGACGTCTTCCCCAACCTCGGGAGCTCCTTCTTCGACACCGACCCGAGCAACAACAACCAACACTTCTGGTCGGTCTTCTCGGTGACCTGCCCACCCCCCGGGGACTGCACCAGCAACTCATCGCAGACAACCCCCAACTCGAGCGCGCCCAACGCCAGCTGGGCGGCGGCGATGGGAGGCTGACGGTGGACCGCAAGCGCACGTACACCAACGGCGGCATCCTGGCCGTGTTCACCATCTTCTGCGTGCTGGTCCTGGAGTTCCTGGCGATCAACATCGGCCAGCCCAACCCGCTGTCGTCCAACTACACGCTGCACGCGGTGTTCGCTGACGCGGACGGGATCCCGACGGCCGCCGACGTGCGTGTGAGCGGCGTCGGGGTCGGCAAGGTCACGTCCATCTCCCACGACCCCAACAGCCCGGGCTACAGCGTGGTGACCATCCAGATCAGCGACACCTCGGCTGTCCCGGTGTACAGCAACGGCTTCGCCAAGGTGCGGCCCAAGACGCTGCTCGGCGAGAAGTACATCGACCTCACCGTCGGCTCGTCGGCCGCTGCTGAGGCGATCGGCTCTGGCGGCTACCTGCCCGTCGCGGAGACCGGCAAGGACGTCTCCAACGACGAGATCTTCAACGCCTTCGACAGCACCACGCGCGCCCAGCAACAGCAGGTGCTGGCCGCGCTGGACAGCGCGACCAAGGGCCGCGCCGGGGACATCCAATCGATCCTGCCGCAGCTGCAGCAGGTGGTCGCCAACCTGAGCCCGGTCGCGCAGGTCTACGAGAAGGATCAGCCGCAGACCGACGACATCTTCGTGCAGCTCAACACGATCATGCAGGCGCTGGCCGACGAGCACCAGCAGCTGGCGGGGTTCCTCGGCAACGGCAACATCGCCCTTGGGGCGATCGCCCAGAAGGACCAGGCGCTGGTGGCCACGCTCCAGGAGGCGAGCAACGTCGCCACCGAGCTCAACACCGCCATGAACCCCACCATCGACGCCCAGCGCAAGGCGCTCGACGAGCTCGCGGGAACGCTTGCGTCGGAGAACAACCTTCTGTTCGACATCGTGGGCCCGAAGTGCAACGGCCACCCGTGTGGGATCGACACGGTGATCGCGGGCACCCTCAACGGCCAGGTGGCCTACCCCAACGACCAGCTCAACGTCACCTCACCAAACGGTGAGGGGGTGACCGGCCGCTGGGACTCCATGTTCTCGGAGCCCGGCACCTCCTCGAGCACGACCGGAACAACGTCGACCGGCGCGAGCACATGCAGCACCGACTTGACCTCCAACAGCAACAAGCCCACCGGGACGTGCGCGCTCAACATCGTGCTCTCCTTCCACTGCGACACGATCGCGCAGACCCTTGCAGGATTCCTGTCTCAGCTGCCGACCACCGGGCCGGTGACGCAGGGGACCATCCAGGCGGCGTGCGAAGCCGCAACCGGCCATGTCTTCCCCGCCTCAACGTCCGTGCCCTCAGCGCCGGGTCTGAACTCGACCGCGTACCTTGCGGGGTTGTTCGGATGATCGTGCGAGTTGTCCGGATGCTGGCGTCCTCGAAGGGCCTGTTCGCGGCGGCGATCCTCGCCGGCGCCGTCTGCGGGCTCGGCCTGTCGTTCGGCAGCCCGACGCACACCGTGCTGGCGCAGTTCACCAACGTCAACGGCCTGACCGACGGCAACGAGGTGCGCATCGGTGGCATCCAGGTGGGCACCGTGCAGTCGCTCGAGGTCAGCGTCGACGCACAGACCGGCCAGCAGTCGGCGGCCGTCTCGTTCACGGTGGACAGCGACCACTGGCCACTTCGCCAGGGGACCACCGTTGCGGTGCGGCCCAAGGGCGTGCTCAGCAACGTGTACGTCGACGTCGAGCCGGGGTCCCCCAGCGCGCCGTCGCTCGGCGACAACCCCAGGTTCGACGTCAACCACACCAGCAGCCCCGTCAACCTCGACGAGCTGTCCAACATCTTCGACCCCAGCGTACGAACGTCGATCCGCACCCAGCTGCAGGAGGGTGTCATCGCCTTCGGCGGCACCGGGATCGGCGACCTCAATCAGACCATCGCCAACGCCAACCCGCTGACCGCGGACGCCATCCCGATCACCGGCGTGCTCGGGCAGCGGACGCCGGAGCTCGACCGCCTCAACTTCGAGT
Source organism: Candidatus Dormiibacterota bacterium (assembly GCA_963717185.1). Taxonomy (GTDB): domain Bacteria; phylum Chloroflexota; class Dormibacteria; order Aeolococcales; family Aeolococcaceae; genus Aeolococcus. The sequence continues at coordinate 32,223 of CAVQVY010000011.1, forward strand.
TCGACACCATCAGCGGTGACCTCGCTCGCGAGGACGGCAACCTGCGCGGGCTCATCGCCAACGGCGACCAGTTCCTCGGCACGCTCGCCACCCACGAGGTGTCGCTGCAGGGAACGCTCGTTCACGCCGCCGGCACGCTCACTTCGCTTGACCAGGCTCTCAGCGGCGAGGAGAGCACCCTGACGGCGATCTTCCAGAAGGGACCCAACGCGCTCTACCAGGCCAAGAACTCCGCCGACCTGCTGGCGCCGTTGATCTCCAACGTCGACCCCTACATCGCCGACCTCGACGTGCTGCTCCACGAGTTCATCACGGCCACCGGCTACACCCAGAAGACACCTCCGACCAACAACGCCTACGGCGGGCTGCTGGACATGCTGCGCGTCGACGGCTCGCTGCCGACGGCCGGCAGGTCGGCGAAGTCCTGCGGCGGCACGCCGTACAACCAGGGAACCTGCTGATGAGCGGAACCGGCCGCCGCGGCGGCTTCAACCCGTTGATCGCCGGCTTCATCGCCGGGGTGGCGATGGCGCTCGTGCTCGGCCTGCTGGTCAACGTCAACCTCAACCTGGCGGCGCCGTGGACCACCACCCACACCATGTCCGCGCAGGTCAGCGACGTCGACGGCATCAGCGTCAGCAGTGATGTGCGCATCGCCGGCCGTGCCGTCGGCCAGATCACGGCGGTCACCGCGGAGGGCGACTACAGCACGGTGACCTTCCACGTCGACGACGGTGACTGGCCGCTGCCGGGCGACACCTCGGCGTCGATTCGGCTGGCCACCCTGCTGGGGCAGAAGTACCTGCAGCTCACCCCGGGCACCGACAGGGCGCACCCCTACGGCGACAACGCCACCATCACGCTCAAGGCCACCAAGCCGGTGGTGGACTTCGACCAGATCCTCAACACCTTCAACCAGCCGACCCGCGACTCGCTGACCAGCCTGATCCGCACCGCGGCCGGCGCGGTCCAGGGCCAGGAGGGAACCCTTCAACAGCTCGTCCCCGACCTGCGTGACCTCTCGGTGCACAGCGTCGCCCCCACCGGCGAGCTGGTCACCCGCAACGCCGAGATCAACAACATCCTCATCAACCTGGGCACCACGGCCGACCAGCTCAACCAGAGCGGCAACGACCTGGTCGGCGTGATCGACAACATGAACAGCATCACGGGTGCGCTGGCCAGCAACCAGGGCGCGCTCGAGGGCTACATCAGCAACACGGACTTCCTCAACCTCAACACCAACGCTGTCCTCAGCGGCGGACATGACGCAGAGTTCAACGCCGGGTTGCAGAGGCTGGCCAGCTTCACCACGCAGCTGGACCAGCTGATGACCACGCTCGTGCCCGAGACGGTTGCCTTCGCCAATCACACCAGCCCGTCCACCCACCAGTTCATCTACCAGGACGCTGTCAACCTGGTGTTCCAGATCGGTGCGGCCACCGGCCAGAGTGACAAGTCGGGCTACTTCCTCCGCCAGTACGCCAACGGGGCCGACCCCTGCGGCCTGATCGGCCCGACGTGCACGTCGAGCACGCTGCCCGTGGCCGCACCGACGCAGCCGTCGTCCAGCGGCACCAACCCGACGTGCCTGCCGGGTCTGCCGTGCCTGCCGCTGCCCACCGGTCTGCCGACGATCCCGCTGCCCACCGGCGTGCCGACGCTGCCGCCGGTGCCGACGCTGCCCCCGATCCTTCCCACCCCAAACCCCGCCCCGACGAACTCGGCGGCGCCGACTCCGACTGCATGTGTGCTGAACATCTGCGTAGCTCAGCAAGCCAGTGACCAGGTGCCCACGCCGCTCGGCCTGTGGGGTTGGCTGTGAGAAACACACCGCGCGTCCAGCCCTTCTGGAGCGGCCTCGTTGCCGCCGTGGTGCTGGTCGTCGCCATGGTGGCGGTCGTGATCGGAGGCATCCCGGGCGGACCGTCCATCGCGCTGCCGTGGAATCACACCATGGTCCTCCACGTGCAGCTGGCCAACGCTGACGGGCTCGCCCCCACGCCAGTGTCGACGTCGCCGGCGTCAAGGTCGGTGAGGTGCACGACGTCACCGCGCAGGGCAACCTCGCCGTGGCCACGCTGGACATCGACCCGCAGTACGGTGACATCCACAGCGACGCGCAGGTGCTGCTCAGGCCGCACGGGCTGTTCGGTCCCAAGTACATCGAGATCACGCCGGGCACCAACTCGGGTGCCGCGCTGAGCAACGGCGACACCATCAACGTGCGCAACAGCGTGCAGCCAGTGGACCTCGACCAGGTGCTGCAGGCGCTGCAGGCGCCCGAGGCTCAGAACCTGCGCACGGCGATCGTGGAGTTCGGCAAGGCATCGGCCGGCCAGGGCGACGACGTCAACCATCTCCTCGGCGCCGCCAACACGGTGACGCAGACCCTGCAGACGCCGCTGCAGACCCTGGACAACGTGTCCACCAACTTCAACGACTTCATCATCCAGAACGAGTCGTTCAACGCCAGCTTCGCGCAGACCCCGCTGGACCAGCTGGTGGCCGCCAGCAACACCACGCTCGCGGCTTTCGCCGCCAACTCGGTGCAGCTCGGCTCGCTGCTCGACCACGCCGACAGCACCCTCACCACCCTCGACAGCGCGCTGAGCGGTGAGGGAACCAACATCAAGCAGACCATCGAGCTGCTCGGCAAGCCGGGCGGCACCATCGACAAGCTCAACAGCTTCAACGGCCTGCTCGGCCTGTTCGCGGCCAACCTCACCGGCAAGGAGACCGCCCCTGGGGAGCAGAAGCCGGGCGACGTCACCCAAGGGATCATCGACGCCATCGAGAACATCAAGTCTGCGTTCTCGTCGTTCGACTGCTCGGTCACCGTGGCGACGCTTAGCGCCTGCCCCGAGCAGGACAGGGACTACTACCTGCGCGTCCAGACATTCAACCTCGCTGGCAGCTCGCAGGCGCTCCAGACGCTGTGCCAGCTGCCCATCCCACCGATCCCGAGCATCATCCCACTGCCGGTCACGCCGCCTCCGTGCTCGGCGATCCCGGTCAGCGCGGCCAGCCGTCCCGGACATGACGTCGTCGCCGGGGAGTACACCAACCTGGGCGCGTTGATCGGCTCCTGACCGCGGTCGTACAACCGCGCCCTCACGCCCGCCGACCGCACATTTCCGTCGCCCCAGTACATCATGGCCGGGTCCGCGCCCGGTCGCCGGTCGCTAGAGAGTTGCGCTGAACGGAGGCAGAGTGCTGCGACGAGTCGCCGGGCCCATGGCGCGCCATCCGCTGACGGTGCTGCTCATCGCGCTGCTCGCCTGCGCCGGGCTGGCGACAGGATTCGTGCGCTTCGGCGTCGACGCCGGCCAGTCGCTGCTGGTGGGCAGCAGCTCCAGCGCCGGGCAGGCCAACCAGGCGTTCACCAAGAGCTTCGGGACCGACCCCATCGTGGTGGTGCTGACCGCCCGCAATCCCACCGCCCCCTACCTCGAGAAGAACCTGCAGCGACTCACCGCGCTCGAGCAGGACCTCGCTCACGACCCACGGGTGGCGCAGGTGCTCGGCCCGGGCACCGTGGCCAACTCGGCGCTGTCGGCGACGACCCAGGAGGTCACCAAGGTGCTCACCGAGTACCCGACCTTCGTCGCCGAGACGGCCTATCTCGACGCGCGCCAGAAGGGCCAGACCGACGCCACCACCCTGCAGACCCAGTTCCAGACCAACGTCACCAACGCGCAGCAGCTGCTGGAGCTGTACGTCGCTCGCGCAGCGGCCGATGCGCACCAGGCCCGGCAGGCATACGCGCAGAAGGCGATCCCCGCGGGCGATCGGATCCTGGACAGCCAGGAGAAGGCCGCCGAAGCGGCGGTGGTCAAGGACGACCTGCCGCCGCTGTTCGCCGAGTACCTTGCGGGCCCGGGCAACACTGTCGACACGGCGTCCGCTCGTGACTTCTTCGACCGGCTCACCGCCGCGTTCGGCGACTGCGACAGCTCCATCGCCCAGCTCCTGGGGATCAACCCGACGTGCCAGATCTACCTGGCGCGGATCCTTCTCGACCTTCCCAACTGCCCGACCGAGGCGACGGTGCAGGCGGCCAGCGCCAAGGGACAGGAGGTGTTCTGCAACCCCAAGAGCGCGTGGGCGGCCGTGCTGCCGACACCTTCCACCAACGCCAGCGGCGCCATCGTCGCTCGTGAGGTCATCACCGTCAGGCTGACCGCCGCTGCCGCTGCGGATCGAACGTCGGTGCTCGCCGTGCGCCAGAAGATCAGCGACCAGCTCACCAAGGGCATCGCTGTCGACGCCTTCACCAAGGGCTTCACCTCCGCCCAGCTGACCCAGCTCAAGCAGCTCGGTCCGCTGGCGCCGTCCGACTGCGGCGGCGTGGGCCAGCAGAACAACGCCAGCTGCTACAGCAAGTACAACGACCGTCCATTCCAGTTCGTGATCGCGGGCGCGCCGCTGCTCACGTACGGCGTCGTCGAACTCGATGAGCCGAGACGCTGATCATCCTGCTGCCGGTGGTGATGGTGCTCATGGCCATCCTGCTGGTGGTGACGTTCCGTGTGCGGGGACGTCTGTGGCCGCTGCTCGCCGCGGTCGGCGCCGGGGGAGCAACGGTCGGCCTGTCGTTCTGGCTCGGCATCCCCGTCACACCCGCGGTGCTCGCCGGGGTGCCCGTCCTGGTCGGCCTCGCGGTCGACTACGCGGTGCAGCTGGTGGCGCGCTACGACGAGGCACGCCGTGGCGGCACCGACCGCGCGGGTGCCATCGAGGAGGCGATGCTGCGCACCGGGCCGGCGACGTTCACCGCGGCGGTGGCGACGCTGGCCGGCTTCGGCACCCTGATGGTGTTCGCGGGCATCGACGCTGGGCCGCTGGTGGCGATCCCGCTGGTTGCCGAGTTCGCGCTGGTGCTGTTCATCGGGGTGATCGTCTCCTGGCTGGCGGCGCTGTTCATCGCGCTGCCGGCGGCAGCTTTGTGGGGCCGGCAGCCCCGCGGCGCGCAGCGCCGTGCCACCCGAACCGCGCAGGCCGGAACGCACGCTGGGAATCGCCGGTGCGTGGCGTGGCGCTGTGGTGCCGGCGGTGATCGTCGCGTTGCTCGGCTGGATCCTGCTGCCGCGAGTGCCCGTGCAGACGCAGGTCGACCAGCTCCTGGCGTCCTCTCTGCCGCAGCTGCAGGACGTCAACACCGTGCGCGACCAGACCGGCTACGGCAACGAGATCGACGTCTACCTTCAGGGCCAGGTGGCGGGCCCGTACACCCAGCCGGGCACACCGGGCAACGTGACCTGGCAGTGCCAGCGCGCGCTCGACATCCGCACCCAGGATGCCGGCCAGGTGGCGCTGGCGGTCTCCATCGCCGACTTCTTCATCGCCGCCTCGTCGTCGGCAACGCCGAACGCGGCCGCGCCATGCGTGTCGCCGGCGCCGGCCGGGACCAGCGGCGGCTCACCCACGCAGTCGCCGGGGGCCACCGCCAGCCCGGCGCCGTCGGCGAGCGCCTCGCCCGCAGCCTCATCGAGCGCGTCGGCGTCCCCGGCCGCCTTCCGCGACAGCGGCCCGCGCATCTACCTGGCCGCCACCGCGGTGGCCAGCCAGACCGCCAGCGCACTGCCGTCGGCGTCAGCGTCGCCGTCGAGCTCCGCATCACCGTCAGCGAGCGCGTCCCCGCTGCCGAGCACGGTTTCCCCAGCCAAGACCAAGACGCAGACCGCTTTCCTCTGTGACCTCCGGCTGCTGCCGTCGCTGGCGCGCAACCTGGTGCAGGACATCCCCACCACCACCCAGGGCTGCCCGGCGATCGACAAGTACCTGAACACCTGGCTGACCACCGACACCACGCCGATCGACCCGACCTCCGCGCGCATCGTCATCGGCGTCGAGGGCACCTCGATCGCCGACGAGGCGCGGCTGATCGACAGCGTGCGCAACGAGGTCGCCAACCCGCCCAACGGGATGACCGCGGCGCCGGCGGGGATCGCGGCGCTCGCCGCGCAGGCGTACGACAACATCGTCGCGCGCAGCCTCCTGCTCAACCTGCTGCCGCTGGTGGTCGTCTTCCTTGCGCTCCTGGCCATCGAGCGCGACCTGCGCCGCGCCGCGCTGCCACTGCTCCCGACAGCGATCGCCGCGGGCTGGGCGCCGCTGATCCTCCTCGTGCTCGGCCTTCTTCCCGGCGAGCTGGGCAAGACGCTGGGCTCGTTCAACCCGCTGACCGTGGTGCTCGGTGCGCTGGTGATCGCGCTGGCGACGGAGTTCGGCGTGGTCCTGCTGCGCCGATTCGACGAGGAATGCGCCAAGGGACTGCACCCGGACGACGCCGCGGCGGCGGCGCTGGCGGTGACCGGGAAGGCCATCCGGGTCTCCGCGCTCACCCTCGGTGCGGGCTTCGCCGTGCTCGCGCTGAGCTCGCTGTTCCCGCATGGACTGCCGTTGCTCGGCGCCTTCGGCCTGACCGTGCTCATCGACCTCGGGCTGGCGGTCGCGGCAGTGTTCGGGATCATGCTGCCGGTGGCGGTGGCCATCGAGCGCTCGCGGTACCAGCCGGCTCGCGCGGTGGCCGTGACCGCCCCGGTGGCCGCGCCGGCAGAACCGGCCCGGCGGCGCCGCCGTCCCCAGCCAGAGGCTGAGGTCATCACCGAACAGCGCCCCTCGCCGGCGCCTCGCGCGGAGACCGAGGCCGACCGGCGGCGCCGGGGCGCCGTGCCTGGTTCGACCGCGACCCCGGCCGCGCCCACGGCCGCAGCCGCGGCGGACAGCGCTCCCACGCCGGCCGGGGGCGGTGGCTTCCGCAGGCGCGGCGTCAGCGGCCGACGCAAGCCCGCCCCGGCTCCAGAGGCGGACGTGCCGGCTCCGGCAGAGGACATCCCCCACGCGCCCCGCCGCCCCGGCGTCAGCGGGCGCCGCCGGCGCGGCCCGCGCGGCGGCTCGCCAGGCGGTGCAGGCGGCTGAGCGAGCCCGCGCCTCCGCGGGTGCCTCAGACGGCGCCCACCGAGTGCAGCACGCTGAGCACGATCACCAGCAGGAGCAGGGCGCCGCTGAGCGCGGCGTAGGGGAGCAGGGCGATGGCCACGGCGCTGAGCGCAGGGAGGTCGTAGACGGCGCGGACCGCGATGGCGTTGAGCGCCACGAACCAGGCCACCACCGGCAGCGCCAGCAGCCCGACCGCGGTCGAGAGCGCGTCCCCGCCCCAGCGCGGGCTCGCCGCCTGGACGATGGCGACCGCCGCGTACAGGACCAGCACCGGGAAGGTCAGCCCGCTGACGGCGAGCAGCTTGTGGCGTTGCGGCTCCTGTCCCATCAACCGCGCGCCGGCGCTGACCAGCAGCGCGGAGACCAGCCAGAACACCAGCAGCATCACCGGCACAGCGATCGACAGGACCAGGGCCGCGGACCCGCCGCCACCGACCGCGACGGCGCCGACCTCGAGGGCCAGGCAGAGGAGCCCGGTCACCGCGACGGCGAGCGCGCCGGTCACCAGGCTCGGTCGCGCAGCGGCCGCGCCGAGTACCCGGCGCGGATGGGCCAGGGGCAGGGCCGGCATGGATTTGCACTGTATGCGTCGGTGTGATTCGAAGGCGGCCGTCCGTTGGTGCGCTGCAGTACAATGGCTAAGGTCAATCTGACCTAAACCTCGAGGAGAGAGCGCGGTGCTCGCCGTCCGCCCGACTGAGCCGGTCGCGATCGACCCCGGCCTCCCTGAGCGAATCGACAGTCTGCGGCGCCGGCGCAAGGCGGTCATCCTCGCCCACAACTACCAGCTGCCCGAGGTGCAGGACATCGCCGACTTCGTCGGTGACTCCCTGGGCCTGTCCCAGGAGGCGGCGAGGACCGATGCCGACGTGATCGTGTTCTGCGGTGTCCACTTCATGGCCGAGACGGCGGCGATCCTCTCCCCGGACCGGACCGTGCTGCTGCCCGACCTCAACGCCGGGTGCTCTCTTGCCGACACCATCACCGCCGACCAGCTGCGCGCCTGGAAGGCGGAGCATCCCGGCGCCGTGGTGGTGTCGTACGTCAACACCACCGCCGAGGTGAAGGCGGAGTCGGACTACTGCTGCACCTCGTCGAACGCGGCCGCGATCGTCGGCAGCATCCCCGAGGACCGCGAGATCCTGTTCTGCCCGGACATGTTCCTCGGCGCGCACGTGCAGCGTGTCACCGGCCGGCGCATGCACATCTGGATGGGCGAATGCCACGTGCACGCCGGCATCGACCCCGAGCACCTCGACAGCGCGCGGCGCCGTCATCCCGACGCCGAGCTGCTCATCCACCCCGAGTGCGGATGCACGACGTCCACGCTGTATCGATCCTCCTCCGGCGACCTTCCCGGCCCCACCACCGTGGTCACCTCGACCGAGGGGATGGTTCGCCGCGCGGCCACCTCCCCGGCGTCGACGTTCATCGTCGCCACCGAGGTCGGCATCCTTCATCGCATGGAGAAGCTGGCCCCGGACAAGCGCTTCCTGCCGGCCACCCCTGGGGCCGTGTGCCCGTACATGAAGATGATCACCCTGCCCAAGGTCGAGGCCGCGCTCGAGACGCTCTCGCCCCGCGTGACCGTCGCACCTGACATCGCCGCACGCGCGCGACGGGCGATCGACCGGATGCTCGCCGTCCCGGTCTGAGCCGGGGCGGGAGGGCAGCGACGCGATGAGTGAGCCGCGCGTGCTCGCCATCGACCAGGGCACGTCGGGCACCACGTGCCTGGTGGTCGGCGTCGACGGTGAGGTGCACAGCCGCGCGCACGTCGACGTCTCGGTGCGCTACCCGCGCGACGGCTGGGTGGAGCAGGACGCGGAGGAGCTGTGGCGCTCGGTGTTGGCGGCCGCGCGCTCCGCCATCGAGGCCGCCGGTGACCCCGTCCCGGTGGCGATCGGGATCACCAACCAGCGTGAGACGCTGGTGGTGTTCGAGCGCGACGGCCTGCGCCCGGTGGCGCCCGCGATCGTCTGGCAGTGCCGCCGCAGCGCCGCTCTCTGCGCCGCGCACCGCGAACGCGGTGAGGAGCCGGCGTTGCGCGAGCGAACCGGGCTGCTGCTCGACCCCTACTTCACGGCCACCAAGCTGGAGTGGCTGCTGACCGAGCAGCCGGAGCTGCGCGAGCGGGCCGAGCGCGGGGAGCTCTGTGCCGGGACCGTCGACACCTGGCTGGTGGCGCGGCTGTCCGGCGGCGCCGAGCTGCTCACCGACGCCAGCAACGCCAGCCGCACCCTGCTCTACGACCTGCGCCGCGGCGACTTCGACGACGAGCTGTGCGCGCTGTTCTCGGTTCCGCCGGCGCTGCTGCCGGAGGTCCGCGCCAGCGCCGGCCGGGTCGCCGTGACCGACCCGCGCGCATTCCTGGGCCTGCGCCTGCCCGTCAGCGGGATCGCGGGCGACCAGCAGGCCGCGCTGTTCGGCCAGGCCTGCCTGGCCACCGGCATGAGCAAGAACACGTACGGCACCGGCTCGTTCGTGCTCGTCAACACCGGGAACCGCCCCGCCATCACCGGTGCACGGGCTGCTCGGCACAGTCGCCTGGCGCATCGCAGGCACGGACACCTTCGCGCTCGAGGGCAGCATCTTCGTCACCGGCGCCGGTTTGAGCTGGCTCCGCGACGGTCTCGGGCTGCTCGCCGACGCCGCCGAGGCCGGCCCGCTGTTCGACTCGGTTCCGGACAGCAATGGCTGTATCTTCGTGCCCGCCCTGTCGGGCCTGGGCGCGCCGTACTGGGACCCGAATGCGCGCGGCGCGCTGCTCCGCCTCTCGGCAGGTGTCACCCGCGCGCACGTGGTGCGCGCAGTCGTCGAGGCCATGGCCTACCGCACCCGCGACGTCGTCGAGGCGGTCGAAGCGGGCGCAGGGATCGAGCTCGAGGAGCTGCGGGTCGACGGCGGCGCCAGCGTCATGGACGGCCTCTGCCAGTTCCAGGCCGACCTCCTCGGCCTCACCGTCACCCGCGCGGCGTCAGCGGAGACCACCGCCATGGGTGCCGCCCTGCTGGCAGCGGTGGGGGAGGACCTGGTCGAAGCCCCCGCCGGCGTCGAGAAGGCCTACCACCCAGGCCGCCGCTTCGAGCCGGTCAACCCCGGCAAGCGCCCCGAGGCGGAGTACGCAGCGTGGCAAGAAGCGGTAGCACGCGTCCGCACGAACACCAAATAGCCCAGCCCAACCGCACGAAGCGTCCCAAAAACACCCACCCCATCCACGCCCGAAAGGGCCGCCATGGCCCGATGAAGAACCGTCCGGCGCACGAGGTGCGCCGAGGGTGGGGTGTACCAGGTCGAATTCACTTCGACCTGGCGAGGGGCGGGATCTGCCCGCCCCTGTAGAACCGGAGGTCTTTTCTTTTGCCCGAAAGCCACTCTTGCTCCGGAGCCCTTCGCGCGGCAAAAGAAAAGACCGGAGGGCGAACCCCCCGGCCTTTCAGGAAGGGAATGAGTTTCCTGTTTGGGGGCGACTTTCGTCGCCAGAGACCAATCTACCGACCGCGTGGTCGAAATGCAGTAAACGTCCGGTCAAGTTTTGTAAAGGAATGTGAAGCAGCCCCGGGAGGGCCCGGGAGCCTTCGGCGCACCCCCGCGCCGTGGGGCCTTGCGTATGCTCGCAAACCTTGCCGAAGGCCGCACGCCACCCGATCCTCTACGACGTCGAGCGCTGGCGCAAGTACCGCACCTTGCTGCTCCTGCCCGCGACCGTGTTCGCCCTCACGGCGGTCTTCGTCACGGTGTTCAAGCCCACCTCGGGCGGCGCCGTCGGCTACGCGGTGGTGGCGGCCTGTCTCTACGCGGTGGCCAGCTCGCTCTGGACGCGGCAGCGCTTCACCTACCTCTCCCGCGAGGACGACCAGCTGGTCATCCGCGCCATGGCGGCGAGCCGTCGCCTGGGCAGCGCGGACATCGACCGGCCTCGGCTGATCCGGCTCAGCGCCGTCTTCCACCGGCCCGAGCGGCGCCACCTGCTGCCCCGTCCGGCCGACCGCTGGCTGGCCACCGAGGCGATCTCGGTCAAGCTTCGTGACGGGGTCGACCAGCGCGCGTTGCGTCGCGTCGTCGGGGCACGCTGCGTCATCGACGACACCCTGGTCGTGCCGGTCGTCGACGCCGCGGGCCTGTTCGCCGAGGTGATGGAGCACGTCTGCCCGCCTCGGCCGGTGAGCGCCACGGCCGGGCAGCGCCGCAGGGGCCGGCGGCGGTGAGGGTTCCGCCCCGGGCCGCGTGGTGGCGCCGCCGTCCGCGGGTTCCGCGCGCCGCCCGCGATGACGGGGGCGAGCCGCTGGTGCGCGCGGGCCTGCGCGGCTTCCTCGCCCTGGAGCGCCGTGACGTGCTCGCGGTCGTCGCGCTGGTGCTCTTCTCGCTGCTGCTGCGCTTCGCCAGCCCGATCCTCCCGGACTTCCTGTCGGGCAGCGGGGGCGTGAACATCTCGGGGGTCGGCGCCGCCACCTCGAACAACAGCCCGCCCGCCGAGTGCACGGAGGTCCCGGTGGGGCCGCCCGGCACCGACTCGACCGGCAAGCCGGTCAACCACACCGACGTCAAGCAGTGCGGCTTCATCTTCGACGAGATCTACTTCCCAGTCGACGCGGCCAAGGACCTGCGCCAGCCCGCCAAGTTGTACTTCGACCCCGAACCCCCGCTGGCCAAGCTGTTGATGGCACCGCCGATCGCGACCATGGGCTTCACGACGTGGTCGTGGCGGGTGAGCACGGCCATCTTCGGCAGCCTGCTGGTCGGGATCGTCTACCTGCTCGCCCTGCGCCTGCGTCGCGACCGCTGGTTCGCCGGCGCCGCCGCGCTGTTCGTGTCCCTTGACGGGCTTGCCTTCGTGGAGGCGCGCACCGGCGTCATCGACATCATCGCCATCTTCTTCGTGGCGCTGTTCTACTACGTGTTCCTGCTTCACTGGCAGGCGCGGACACGCCGCCAGTGGCGCGCCACCCTCGTACGTGATGGCGCTGGTGGCCGGGCTGGCGTTCGCCGCCAAGCTCACCGCGCTCGCCCCACTGGTGGTCGCGGCGGCGTTGATCGCCGGGCGCGGCCTCTCACCCTGGCTGGCGCGTCTGCTGCCGGCGGTGCGGCGCATCTCCGGCCCGCGGCGGCACGAGGTGTCGATGTGGCGCGCCGCCGCCGGCCGGTTCGCGCTGGTGCACTACACCATCGCTGTGCTGATCGGTGGCGCGATCTTCTGCGCCTCGTTCTCGCGCTACCTCACCATCGCGCACACCGACGTGTACCGCTTCACCGCGTGTGACCCGGGCACCACCGGCCTCACCGGCACCGCCGACACCATCCAGGTCCCGACCATGAAGATCGGCTCGGCGACGGTGCCGAACCCCGTCCAGGCGATCGCGGACATCTCGGACATCATGGGCGCCGGCCTGCAGTACCACGAGCAGGAGTGCCACAGCCACCCGTACGCGTCGCGCTGGTACACGTGGCCGGTCATGTACCACCCCGTCCTCTTCTACTACGTGCAGACCAGCACAGCGGTGCCGGACAACCCCACCGTCTCGTCGATCACCGACATGGGCAACCCGGCGGTGTGGTGGCTGGCCGTGCCCGCGCTCCTCGCGCTGGTCTGGCGGCTCAGCCGCGGTCCCCCGTGGTGGCGCCTGCTGGTGAGCGTGCTCGGGCTGGCCTCGCTGTGCACCATGATCATCACCTTCCACGCGGCACAGCAGCCCGACACCGTCAGCGTCCGGGTGTCTCCCGGGGTGCTGTTCACCATCGCCTTCGTCGGCGTGGTCGTCTTCGCCGCCCTGATCACCATCAGCGCAGTGGTGTCACGCCGCTTCGTCCCGGCCTTCATCGTGCTCGGCTACATCACGTCGTGGATGCTGTGGGTGGTGGGCAATGAACGCCGCGTCCTCTTCTTCTACCACGCGCTCGGCATGCTGATCTTCGCCGCCCTGGCGCTCGCCTACGTGCTGGCGGGGCTGCGCAACACAGTCATCCAGGTGGGCGGGCGGAAGCTCTCGCTGGCCCCGCTGACCTGGGCGGCGACGCTCGCGGTTGTCGCCGGGTTCATCTTCTTCTACCCCGTGTGGACCGCTGTCCCGATGCCGGACTCGGATCACCAGATGCGACTCTGGGTCGACGCCTGGTGACGTCCGTCTGGCTGGCGGCGGCAGCCCTGCTGCTCGCCGCCGGGACCCTCGCGGCAGGTGCGCTGCCGCGGGTCGAGCTCCGCATCGAGGAGCGCGTGCTCATCGGCGTGGTGGTCACGGTGCTGGTGGGGAGCGCGGTGACCTACCTGCTGGCGCTGGTCGCCGGCCTCTCCGTGGCCACCGTGCTCGGGGGCAGCGCTCTGGTCGTGCTCGGGTTCGGCGCGCTGTCCTGGCGGTCGCGCGACGCGGCGATGACCGCGTGGCGTGACGGGTGGGCTGAGCTGATGGCGCCGGAGCACCTGCGCCACCGCGTCGGGCTCGGCGTCACCGCGCTCGCCTCTGCTCTGGTGTTCACGGTGCTGTTCGCGCACACCCTGGGGGTGGACGCGGCCGGCAACCTCAACGCCGGTTTCCAGACGGTCTGGGCGGACTGGTCGCAGCACCTCACCACCGCGAGCAGCTTCGCGGTGGCGCACAACCTGCCGCCACAGAACCCGCTCTTCGGCGGCCAGGACCTGCGCTACCCGTTCCTCCCGGACTTCCAGTCGGCCACGCTCATGACCCTGGGCGCGTCGCCGGCGCTGGCGCTGGCGCTGCCGAGCGCGGTGCTCGCGGTGTGCGTGACGCTGCTCATCGCCGTCCTCGCCGTGCGGCTGGGCGCCGGCCTGGGAGTCGGCGTGCTGGCGGCGGCGATCTGCATGGTGGGCGGCGGGCTCGGGTTCACCGGCATCCTCGCCGATGCCTGCACTCACCACGGTTTCAGCGCCGCGCAGTGCACCTGGTCGGGGCTGGCGTCGCACCCGGGTGACATCCCGGCGATCGTCGCCGGCACGCTGAAGGAGCTGCCGGGGCTGGTAGCCGCGCAACCGCGCGCCTACGACGGCCTGCTCACCCCGGCGCAGCTGCAGCCGCTCCCCAACCAGCAGTGGTACACCCCGCTCTTCGCGTGGTGGCTGCCCCAGCGCAGCATCCTGTACGGCTTCTCGGGAGCGCTGGCCGCGCTCATCCTCGTGCTCGCCGCGGCGCGGTCGCGCCGGCGCGGCTACGAGAGCTTTGCGCTCGCCGGGCTGCTGATGGGTCTGATGCCGCTCATCCACATCCACACCCTCATCGCCATGGTCATCGTCGGAGTGGTGCTGGCCACGCGGTGGCGCCACCGCGGCTGGCTGGTCGCACTCGCCGTCACCGTCGTCGTCGCGGCGCCGCGGCTGGTCACACTGGTGGGCGGCCCGCACGGGTCCGCGCTTGCGGCCAACGTCTTCCCCACGGTGGAACCCGGGTGGATGTACCTCCCCGGCGCCGACCGGCCGGTTCTCTCCGCCGCGTCGCTGCTCGGTGGCGTGGGCGGGCTCGTGCGCGCGGTGCTGACGCCCCAGTACTGGGGCTTCTGGGTCGAGAACACGGGCCTGGCGCTGCCACTCTGCGCGGTGGTGGCGCTGGCGGTGGTGCTGGCACGGGTGCCGGGACGCGTCGGCGCCGTGGCATCGCGCGTGCGCGCGCTGTTCGCCGCCGACCTCGTCCGGGTGGCGATGGCGTTCACGGCGGTGTTCGTGGTCGCCAACCTGGTGGTCTTCCAGTCGTGGGACTGGGACAACACCAAGCTGCTCGCGTACTGGTACCTCGGCGCCGCGCTGTTGATCGCCTCGTTGGTGGTGCGCTGGTGGCGGCGATGGTGGCGCGGCGCGGTGGCCGCGGTGGTTGTCACCACCGTGCTCGGCACCGGGGTGCTGGTGCTGCCCGGCTCCTGCCGTGGACGCCGGTGGAGGACTCGGTCGGCGGCCCGTACTCGACCGCGACGGTCGACGACGTGCGCCTGGCGGCGGCGGTGGCCGCGGCCACCCCGTCCAACGCAGTGTTCCTCACGGAGGGCAAGCCGAACGACCCCGTGCTGACGCTCGCCGGGCGGACCGCGGTGATGGGCTACTACGGCTGGTTGTGGAGCTACGGCACCGATTTCGGCAGCCGTCCCCAGGACGTCCGCACCATGCTCGAGGGCTGCGGGTCACAGCAGCGCGCCGACTGCGCGGTGTTCGGGCTGCTGCGCACGTACCACGTCTCGTACGCGGAGATCGATGACCGCGTCGGTGACGCCGGCGTCTTCGACAACCACGTCGATCTCGCCTGGTGGGCGTCGCAGGGATTCCGCGTGGTGGCGCGCAGTGACCACGTCACCGTGTACGACGTGCGCGGTTCGTGAGCGCCGCGGCGCTGCGTGGGAGGGCATGGCCAGGCGCGTGGACGGCGGTGCTGCCCGCGTTCGTCGCCGCCAAGCTGTTGACCCTGGCCGCCGTGGTGGTGTCGGTGGACCACCACGCCGGGGCGGTGACCTGGACCACTCTGCACGACGCCTTCAGCCACTGGGACGCGGTCTCCTTCCTCGACATCTCCGCCAACGGCTACCCGGCGCAGCTCGACTACCACGACGCATTCCTGCCCGGGTACCCACTGCTCATCAGCGCGGTGTCGGTGGTCACGCGCGACGCGGTGCTGGCCGCGGTGCTGGTGAGCGCGGTGGCCGAGCTGGCCGCGCTGCTGCTCATCCATGAGCTGGTGCGGCGCGAGCGCGACAGCGGGGCCGCGCGCTTCGCGGTGTGGGCGGTCGCGCTGGCGCCACTGGGGTTCTTCCTGACCGGTGTCTACACCGAGAGCTGCTTCATCGCGGCCGCCGCAGCCGCGCTCCTGCTGATGCGTGCCGGGCAGCATGCGCTGGGCGCGCCGCGGCCGCGGCGCTGGCGGTGTCGATGCGTGTCACGGGACTGGTGCTGCTGCCGGTCATCGCGTTCGAGCTGGTCAGGCAGGGAAAGACGCGGTCGGACGGCGCCTGGCTCGCGCTCATCCCCCTGCCACTGCTCGGCTTCGCCGCATACCTGCAGCTGCGCACCGGTGACGCGCTCGCGTTCCTCCACGCCGAGTCCCTGCCTTCGTTCGGCGAGGCGCTCGCCTGGCCGTGGGATGGGCTGCGCGCCACCTGGACGACCGCCGCCACCTCCACGGACCCCACCAACCGGCCATCTTCGTACGCGAGATCATCGCCGGGATGGTTGGGCTTCGCCGCCGTGATCGCGTCCTGGATCGACCGCCGGTTCCCGCGCTCGCTGGCGCTGTACTGCCACGCTGGTGTGGCTCAGCGCGGTGTCGATCACCTTCTGGCGTTCGGTGCCGCGCTACGACCTGGCGCTCTTCCCGGTGGTGATCGTCGTCGCCGACCTCACCGCTCGCGCCCGGCGGCCCGTCCCGTGCTCCTCGTCGCCGGCGCCGCGGTGCTGGCCTGGGGCGCGTTCGTGTTCGCGCGAGGGTGGGTGGATCGGATGATCGTCGACGCCCACGTCCACATCCTCCCCGACCGGGTCCGCGACAACCTCGACCGCGCGTCGCCGCGGCGCGAGCCGTGGTTCGCGGCATGCCACGCCCGCGGCGAGCGCATGGCGTCGGCGGAGTCGCTGCGTGGCCGCGATGGACGAGCACGGTGTCGACCGCGCCGTGTGCTTCAGCTGGCCGTTCGCCGACCCGGCGACTGTGCGCCGAGGCCAACGACTACGTGGCCGCCGCGGTGCGCCGCCTTCCCGACCGGCTCGTCGGCTTCGGCGTCGTCCAGCCGCTCGACCCCGGCGCGGCGCGGCGAGGTGCAGCGCTGCGCGCACCTCGGGCTGTCGGGCATCGGCGAGATGAACGCCGACGCGCAGGGATGGGCGCTGCTCGACGGACGCGTCGACCCGTCGGTGCGCGGCCTCCGTCGCCGCGGACATGCCCTGGACGCTGCACTGCAGCGAGCCGGTCGGCCGCGAGTACCCCGGCAAGGGGACGGTCGACCCCCGACCGCGTCATGGCGTTCGCGCAGCGCCACCCCGACCTGACGCTGATCTGCGCGCACCTCGGCGGCGGGCTGCCGCTGTACGCGCACATCCCCGAGGTGCGCGCGGCGTGCGCAGCGGCTGCACTTCGACACCGCCGCGCAGCCGTTCGTGTACGAGCCATCGGTGTACCGCGCGCTCGTCGACGGCGTCGGCGCCGAGCGCATCCTGCTGGGCAGCGACCACCCGCTCCTCGACGTGCCCCGCTACCTGCGCGCCCTCGACGACGGCGGGCATCGACGGCCCGAGCGCGCGACCTCATCACCGGGGGCAACGCGGCGCGGCTGCTGCACCTCTGAGCGCCGCGACGGCGTCGTCACCGTCCCGTCGCCGGATGATGGTCCGCTTCGTCGTCGGCGCCGGACCAGAGTCACGCGACGGCGGAGTGTCCGGCGCCCGCCAGCCGGACGCTCCGCTTCTTCTTTGCACGCGGCGGCCATGCGGCTCGCGCGGCTGCTCTGCCAGCTGGCACACTTGGGCTGTGTTCACGCCCGAGACGCTCGAGATCGCCATGGTCTCCTTCGAGGGGCCCGACCAGTACAGCCAGGCCGGCGGGCTCGGGGTGCGTGCCAAGGAGATCTGCCGCGCGTTCGCCGCCGTCGGCTTCCGCACCACCCTGTACTTCGTCGGCGACCCCGACCAAGCCGCGCCGAGGAGGTGGTCGAGGGCTCCGGCTGGTGCGCATCTGCCAGTCGGTGAGCCGGCGCCATCCCGCCGGGGTGTACGACGGCGAGCACGACAAGATCGAGGCGATGTGGCAGGAGCTGCCCGCCGCTCCTCCTCGACGGGTCGGTGCGGCCCGCCGGCGGCAGCCGGCCGGGTGCTGGCGATCATGTGCGAGGAGTGGCAGACGGCCGACCTCGTGGAGATGCTCGACCGCGAGCTCCGCCAGCTGCGGCATGCGCGACCGCTGCGTGATCCTCTGGAACGCCAACAACCACTTCGGCTTCGACGACATGGACTGGCGCGCGCTCGAGCGGGCGGCCACGGTGACCACGGTCAGCCGCTACATGAAGCACCTGATGTGGCCGCACGGGGTCAACCCGATGGTCATCCCCAACGGCATCCCCGTCGAGGCGCTGCAGCCCGTCGACGCCGCGCCGCGGCCGGATCATCAGCGGCGCGGCCGCGCACCCCCTGCCTGGCCTTCAAGATCGGCCGCTTCAGCCCCGACAAGCGCTGGCACCAGAGCCTCGACGCCATCGCCGAGCTGCGCGCCGGCGGCCTGCCGGCGCGCCTGCTGATGCGCGGTGGCATCGAGCACTTCGGCCACGGCGTGCTCGGCCACGCGCGCCAGCTCGGGCTCGACGTGGCCGACTGGGACGAGCCCGTCGCGGGGCCGCCGACGTGGCGCGCGCGCTCGCTCAGACGGGCACCGCCGCCGTCGTCAACCTGCGCCGCTTCCTTCCCGAGTCCGTGCTGCCGGCGATCTCGCTGGCGTCGACGGCGGTTCTCGCCAACTCCGGCCACGAGCCGTTCGGCCTGGTCGGCCTCGAGGCGATGGCGGCCGGTGGGGTCGCGGTCGTCGGCGCCACCGGCGAGGAGTACGCGCGTCCCTACGGCAACGCCATCGTCGTGGAGACGGCCGAGGGCGCCGAGCTGGCCAGCGCGCTGAGCGGGCTCGTGGAGCGACCCGAACTGTCGCGGCGCCTGCGCAGCGCCGCGCGGCGCGACGCCGCCGACTTCGCGTGGCCGGAGATCATCGACGGCTTCCTCGAGCGGATGCGCTACGTCGCCGCGCGGCAGCATGTCGCGGCCTGAGCATGGCCGCGAGCGCGGGGCGGCATCAGGTGCGCGACATCGAGCTGGCCGCCACCAAGGACCTGCGTGCGCGCGTGCTGCGCAACCACCTCCCCGGCGCGCCGGCGACGCGCCGAGCGACGACCTCCCCGAGCACGTGGCACCTCGGGCGCCTTCCGCGGCGACCGGCTGGTCGGTGTGGTCACGGTGTTCCCGGAGGCGTGCCCCGGCAGCCCGGTGTGCGCGGCGCAGACGGTTCCGGTTCATGGCGGTGGAGCCGTCGGCGCAGGGTGCCGGCGTCGGGCACCGCGCTGATGAGTGAGGTGATCGGCGAGAGCACGCGCGCGCGGCGACCTGCTGCTAAGGACAAACA
>CAVQVY010000012.1:0-26865 GCA_963717185.1 Candidatus Dormiibacterota bacterium
CATGTACAAGGTCGGCGTCCACCTCGTCGCCGACATGCGCCTGTACTTCCGCTACCGCGACGGCGAGGACTGGCCGGGCGTGGAGCGTGAGGAGTGGGACGAGGCGTGCGGCCGCCTGCGCCGGGCGGGGTTCACGCTGCGCGATGCCGAGACGGCGTGGCAGGCCTTCGTGCGCTTGCGCTCCAGCTACGCGTCGTGGCTCAACGAGACGACCAAGTACATGGGCGTGCCGCCTGCGCCGTGGATCGGCGACCGCTCCTACCTGCCCCATCGCGAGCGCGGTCGCGGCGGTCGGCGCAAGACCGCGACCAAGTAGCCGCTCAGCCCCCCGGGACAACGGTGGTACGCTGCCCGCGGCCGCTTGCGCCGGCCGGGGAAGGAAGGGAGGTCCGCATGAGACTGCACGCGCGCCTGAAGCGCTGGTCCACCAGGGCGGTGATCGCGGTCGCGACCGTGTCCGCTATGACGCCGTTCACCGCACCGGTCACAGCGGTCCACGCCGCCGCGAGCACGTGCAGCGCGTGGATGGACCCGACGGAGGCACCTGCCGCTCGTGCGCAGGCACTGCTGGCGGCGATGACCCAGGCCGACAAGATCGCTCTCACGCAGGCCCCCAACCCATACCAGCAGATCGGCTGGGCGCACTACGGCGTCGCCGGCTACATCCCCTCCCCGGACACCAACCTCTGCATCCCCGACCTGGTGCTCAATGACGCCGGCCAGGGCGTCGGCGACTTCATGACCGGCACCACCGCGTTCCCCGCGCCGATCGCGCAGTCGGCGAGCTGGGACCCGACGGCGCAGCAGACCTTCGGCGCCGCGCTCGGCGCCCAGGCGTTCGCCAAGGGCGTCAACGTGCAGCTCGCGCCTGGCATCGAGACCGACCGGGTGCCGCTCAACGGGCGCAACTGGGAGTACATGAGCGAGGACCCGTTCCTCGCCGGCCAGACCGCCGCCGCGGTGGTCCGCGGGATCCAGTCGCAGAACGTCATCGCGACCGTCAAGCACTACGTGACCAACAGCCAGGAGAGCAACCGCAGCACCGACTTCTCCGACATCGATGAGCGCACATTGCACGAGCTCTACCTGCCGCAGTACCAGGCGGCGATCCAGCAGGGCGGCGCCGGCGCGGTGATGTGCTCGTACAACCGCATCAACAGCGTGTACGCGTGCGAGAACCCCGACACGCTCACCACCGCGCTGCGCAACCAGATCGGCTTTGGCGGCTTCGTCATGTCCGACTGGGGCGGGACCCACTCCACCGCCGCCTCCGCCAACGCGGGTCTCGACATGGAGATGGGCTCGGGCACGTACTTCGGGAGCGCCCTGCAGACTGCGATCACCAACAACCAGGTCAGCGAGGCGACGCTCAACCAGATGGTGCTCGACATCCTCACCTCGATGTTCGCGCAGGAACTCTCGACCATCCCGTCGCCATGGGTGCGACGGCGCAGGCGGCGGCCGCCGCGACGCCCACCGACACTCCCTCCCAGAACACGCTGGCCGGGCAGGTGGCGGAGAACGGCATGGTGCTGCTCAAGAACCAGGAGCGGTGCTGCCACTGCAGTCGCCCGCGCAGACCATCGCGGTGATCGGCGGCCCGGCCACGACCCCGGACGCGCTGTACACGTACAACGGCGGTGGCAGCGGCCATATCCCCGAGGCCGGCTACAAGGCCAACGTGGTGACGCCGCTGACCGGCATGCAGACGCTGGCCGCCACCAAGACCGACGCGGTGACCTTCGCCAACGGCAACGCTCCCGGTTTTGCGGACGCGGTGGCGGCGGCGACGACCGCGAACGTCGCCGTGGTGTTCGCGTACAACACGGAGACCGAAGGCACCGACATGACCAGCCTGTCCCTGCCCCCCGAGGGCACCACCTGCCAGCTGGTCGGCTGCACCACCGGGTCGGGCTACAACCAGGACGCGCTCATCTCCGCGGTGGCCGCGGCCAACCCCAACACCGTGGTTGTGCTCGAGACCGGCGGACCGGTGCTGATGCCGTGGCTCAGCCAGGTGAAGGGCGTGGTCGAGGCGTGGTACCCCGGCCAGGACGAGGGCGACGCCATCGCCTCGGTGCTGTTCGGCGACACCAACCCGTCGGGTCACCTGCCCGAGACGTTCCCCGCCTCGCAGTCCGACCTCCCCACCACCAGCGCAGCGCAGTACCCCGGTGTGACCCAGTCGGGTGACGCGGTGGGGCCCCACTCCAGCTACTCCGAGGGACTTCAACGTCGGGTACCGCTGGTACGACGACATGGGGATCACCCCGCTCTTCCCCTTCGGGTACGGGCTCTCATACACGAGCTTCTCGTACAGCAACTACGCCCTGGCAGCGCCGACCACACCCGGCGGCCCCGCCTCGGTGAGCTTCGACATCACCAACACCGGCTCGGTGGCCGGGTCGACGGTGCCGCAGGTGTATGTCGGCTCGCCTGCGAACAACTACGTCGACGAGCCGCTGCACCAGCTCCGCGGCTACCGCAAGGTGTCGCTGCAGCCGGGCGGCATCACGCACCTCACCATCCCGCTCGACCCCACCTCGGTGGAGTACTGGGACACGTCGTCGAGCAGCTGGCAGCCCGAGACCGGCTGTCACCCCGTCTGGGTGGGCGGCTCGTCGCGTGACATCCAGCTCCAGGGCAGCGGCCTCGACGGCTCCATGCAGGTGGTCACCGACTGCGCGGCCTCGGTGTCGAGCTACGTGGTCGCCGCCACGGTGGTGCCCGAGTCGCCCTCGCTGCCGCTGCTGTTGCTGATGCCCGCTGCACTGGCCGCGGGTGGGGCGCGTGGCCTGCGCCGGCGCGCTCGCCGGCGGTCGCAGCACCGGGTGTAGCGGCGCGGTCGGTCAGTCGAGCGGGGCGGTTCTCGGCCAGGGCCGCAGCGCCTCGAGCTGGCGGGCGACGGCGAGCAGCATCGCCTCGCCGCCGGGGCGCGCCACCAGCTGCACGGACAATGGCGTGCCGTTCGCGTGGAGGCCGGCCGGGACCGCCATCGCCGGCCAGCCGGCGAGGTTCCACGGGGCGGCGAACGGCGCGTAGCGGACGTTGGCGAGCATGTTGGCGACCCAGCCGCGCCGGCCCCAGGCGACTGCCCTGATCGGCGGCTGGGCCAGAGCGGGCGTGACCAGCACGTCGTGCTCGGCGAAGAACCGCTCGGCAGCGCGCAGCCAGCGCTCTCGTCCCTGCTCACGAGGCAGCCCCAGGCGCAGTGCCAAGCGACCGAGGGCCGCGTGGCGCCTGGTCCGCCGCTCGAGCTGCCTTGGGCTGGCCAGCAGGCGCGCGTCCAGCTCGGTCCCCGCCACCCAACGGACGATCTCCGATGGCGCGGTTCGCTGTCCATAAGGGGGGTCGGCCGTGGTCACGCGGTGGCCGGACTGGCGGAGCAGGGTTCCGGTGTCCGGGGCCGCCCTGGCCCAGTGCCTGTCGACCGGGATCAGCGGGGCCGGCGCCGCGGTGGAGACGGCGACCCGGAGCGCGCCCGGCTCACCGGCGACCGCCAGCTCGGGGCGATCGGCCATCACCGAGAGCAGCAGGGCGCAGTCGTCGACGGTGGTGGCCAGCGCCCCGTTCTCGGCCATGCCGAACCACGACCGGTGACCGATCTCGGCCGGCACCACCCCGTGCCCGGGCTTGAGCCCCACCAGGCCACAGCAGGCGGCGGGGATGCGGATCGAGCCCATGCCGTCGTTGCCATGAGCCGCGAGCACCATGCCCGCCGCCACCGCGGCCGCCGAGCCACCGGACGAGCCCCCCGGGGTCCGGCGCCGGTCCCAGGGGTTGCGCGTCACGCCGAAGCTCGAGTTGGTGGCGCCGAACACGCACAGCTCAGGGACGCGCGTCAGGCCCACGACCACCGCCCCGGCGGCGCGCAGCCGGCGGACGACCTCGTGGTCGGCCGGCTGGGGCCGGGCGTCGCTGGCCATCGAGCCGTCGCGCATCGGCTCACCCGCGACCGGAACGTTGTCCTTGATCGCGATGGGAAGCCCGGCCAGGGGGAGCGACGTCTTGTCGGGGTGGGCGTCCAGCTCCCGTGCCTCTCGGATCGCGGCGACCGTGCGCACCACCTGGAAGGCGCCGATAGAGGCATCCAGGTGGTCGATCCGCCGCAGGCTCTCTTCCGTCGCGGACTCGGCGGTCAGCTCACCGCGTTGCACAGCGGCGACGAGCTCGGCCGCGGTCAGCATCACGCGCTTGCCCGAGGATCGCCGGGCGCGAGCCGCACCACGTTCCCCGTGCTCGCGCTCTCGCGAGCGGCATCCAGCACGTCCAGTCCGGCCACCGCCTCCTCGCCCGTCACCGGCGGCGGCGCGTCCGCGCGGAGCGCGCTGCGCAGAGCGGAGTAGAAGCTCAGCCAGCGCCCCGTCTCGGGCTCCACCTCGACGGAGTCCTCGTCGCCGCGCAGCAGCCGGCCCCAGCGCGCCCGCGGCTCCACGCCGAAGCCGGGATCGTCGGGCGACCGTCCCGCGCGCAGCGCATCCTCCTGGCCGTCCAGGCCCTGCACGACAAAGGCGGCCCGGCTGCCGAGCACGCGCAGGCGCGGGCCGGGCGCGGCAGCGAGCGCGTTGGCCCACAGGTGCGACGTGACCCCCGACTCGTGCTCCAGGGCGATGAAGACGTCGTCGTCGGCACCGCCGCGGCGGGCGGACACCTCGGCGTACACATGCGTGGCGCGACCGTGCAGCGACAGCGCCTGGTCGACGAGGTGCGCGCCGAGGTCGAGCAGCACGCCGCCGCCCTGCGAGGAGGACAGCTCCTCGCGCCATGCGCCGGCCATCGCATCGGGGCGCCAGCGGTCGAAGCGCGACTCGTAGCGCAGGACGGTGCCCAGCGCGCCGTCACGGAGCAGCCGCCGCAGGGTGAGCTGGTCGGAGTCCCATCGCCGGTTGAGGAACGGGACGAGGAGCACGCCGCGGGCGGACGCCAGCTGGACAAGGCCGCGAGCCTCGGGCGCGGTGGCCGCCAGCGGCTTCTCCACCACCACCGGCTTGCCCGCCTCGATGGCGTGGGTGGCCAGCGGCACGTGCGACGGGGTGCTGGTGGCGACGATGGCGAGGTCGAACGTGTCGCTGCTCGCCCAGAGGTCGTCGGGCTGCGCGTGCACCGTCGCGTCGGGGAGATCGGCGTGCGCCTCCGCCTGGCGCCCCGGGTTGCCGGTGACCACGGCGGTGACCCGAAGACCGGGGGTTGCCGCCACCAGGCGGGCGTGGAACCACCGGCCGGCGAGCCCGTACCCGATGAGCGCGACACGGGTCTCGTCCGCCACCTCAGCGCTCCGGCCGCGACTGCATCACGACCCGCGATGATGTGGTGTGCGCACCACCTCGCGTCTGGCCACCGTCGCGCCTCTCCTCGACGCACTGTGCCTGGCCGTCTTCGTGGTCGCGGGCCGTGAGAGCCACGGCCTCGACAGTGGTGCCGGCTGGTTCCTGGTGGTGCTGTGGCCGATCGCCGCCGGCTGGTTCGCGGTGGCGATCGCGGTGCGGCTGTACGCAGCGCTGCCGGGCCTCTCGGGCCGCCTGGCGACCACCATCGTGGTGGGGGTGGGCCTCGGCCTGGTCATCCGCATCGCGGCCACGCATCGTGACACACCGCTCGCCTTCGTCCTGGTCGCGTTCGGGTTCATCACGCTCACCACCGCCGGGTGGCGCGTGCTCGCCGTCGCGCTGCCGCGACTGCTCGCCCGGGGCCGCCGCTGAGGAACTGGCTGGAGCCCAAGGTGGGAATTGAACCCACGGCCTACGCCTTACCAAGGCGTTGCTCTACCTCTGAGCTACTTGGGCTCGCGCGGCGCCATGGTATCAACCGCCTCGCGCGCCGCCCGCAGGGCCGGGCTCAGGGGGCGCCCCGGTTCGTGGACGGGTTCGCGGGGCCTCTGATACAATCCGA
Source organism: Candidatus Dormiibacterota bacterium (assembly GCA_963717185.1). GTDB lineage: Bacteria > Chloroflexota > Dormibacteria > Aeolococcales > Aeolococcaceae > Aeolococcus. The sequence continues at coordinate 5,890 of CAVQVY010000012.1, forward strand.
CTTGACCTAGCGCCGCTAGGTTTCTTTTTTGTGTCGAGGCAAACACGTGGCTACGGCGAAGGGCGGGTCGGCGATCATCACTCTGCAGTGTCCCGACTGCAAGGAACGGAACTACACGACGGTCAAGAACAGGCGGAACGACCCCGACCGCCTGGAGCTCCGCAAGTTCTGTCACCGCTGCCGGTGTCACACCGTCCATCGCGAGACCAAGTAACCATCATCCAGGCAGGCCGGCGACGCCGGTCAGCGCACAGGGGCGTAGCTCAGCCGGTAGAGCATCGGTCTCCAAAACCGAGGGTCGCGAGTTCGAGTTTTGCCGCCCCTGCCACGCAACAGCACACGGACGCCGCGGCTGCGGCATCCACCAGGAGGAACTGAGGTCAGGTGGCCAGAGCGGTACGCGGCCAGCCGGTCAGACAGCGTGCCCCGGTGGGACCACCGGCGGGCGTCAGTGATCGCAACTATTTCGCCAGCGTCGTCGACGAGCTGCGCAAGGTCGTCTGGCCGACCTGGAACGAGCTCGGCCGCATGACCGGCGTCGTCGTCACCACCGTCATCCTCATGGCTGTCATCGTGTCTGCAGCGGACTACGGGCTCGGGTTCGTGGTCAAGCAGCTGTATTCGTCGAGCAGCACGACCGGAAGCCAGGTGACCGCCCAGCCCTCGGTGGTCAAGCCCAGCGCCGCCGCCACCTCAGCCCCGACCATCCCGACCACCGCACCCACGTCAGCCGGCGGAGCCACCGCCCCCGTTTCACCGTGAGCACAGCAACATGAACGAGACCGCCACCACAACCGATGTCCGCTGGTACGTCGTCCACGCCTACTCGGGGCACGAGGAGAAGGTCAAGGCCAACCTCCTCAAGCGCGTCGAGTTGATGGACATGCACGACAAGATCTTCGACGTGCTGGTCCCCACCGAAGAGGTGATGGAGATCAAGGACGGCCAGCGCCGCAAGGTCGCCAAGAGGATCTTCCCCGGCTACATCCTGGTCAACATGATCATGTCGGACGAGTTGTGGTACGTGGTGCGCAACACGCCCGGTGTCACCTCCTTCGTGGGCAGCGGCAACAAGCCGGTGCCACTCCAGGACCACGAGGTTCGCGGCATCCAGAAGCAGGTGAAGGCCGAGGCGCCCACCAAGGTGTCGGTGGAGTACGAGATCGGTGAGAACGTCCGGGTCACCGACGGCCCATTCACCGACTTCCACGGCAAGGTCACCGAGATGAATGCCGAGAAGGGCAAGCTCAAGGTGCTGGTGAACATGTTCGGGCGCGAGACGCCCGTCGAGCTCGACCTCCTCCAGGTCGAGCGGCTGCGTTAGGAGTTCGAGTGGGCAAGAAGAAGGTCAAGACCGTCATCCGGCTGCAGATCCCCGCCGGCAAGGCCACCCCGGCGCCGCCGATCGGCACCGCGCTGGGTCCGCATGGGCTCAACATCATGGAGTTCTGCAAGGCGTACAACGAGCGCACGGCGTCGATGGGGGACACGGTCATCCCGGCCGAGATCACCGTCTACGAGGACCGCACGTTCACGTTCATCACCAAGACGCCGCCCGCCTACAACCTCCTCAAGAAGGCTGCCGGGGTGGAGAAGGGGTCAGCGGTCCCCAACCGCGACAAGGTCGGCGAGGTCAGCCGTGACCAGGTGCGCGAGATCGCCGAGCTGAAGATGCAGGACCTCAACGCGTACGACATCGAACACGCGATGCGCATCATCGAGGGCACCGCCCGCTCGATGGGGCTCACCGTCAACTAGGACGTCCGCTCGTGGGAGGGCGCACCGGCGCCCGCACGAACCACAGGAGAATCGACATGCCCCACCGCTACGGAAAGAAGTACCGCGAGGCCGCCGCCGCCCTCGAGGCGGCGCACCCCTACCCACCCGACGAGGCCGTCAGCGCGGTGCGCAAGAGCTCGACGGCCAAGTTCGACGAGTTCATCGAGGCCCACGTGCGCCTCGGTGTCGACCCGCGCCACGCCGACCAGATGGTGCGCAGCAGCGTGGTGCTGCCGCACGGCACCGGCCGCACCCGCCGCATCGCCGTGTTCGCGACCGGCGAGAAGGCGAAGGAGGCGCTCGACGCGGGCGCCGACCTGGTCGGTGGTGACGACCTCGTCAAGAAGGTGCAGGCCGGCGAGATCGACTTCGACGTGGCCCTGGCGACGCCCGACCTGATGGGCGCTGTCGGACGGCTCGGCAAGGTGCTCGGCCCGCGCGGGCTCATGCCCAACCCCAAGGCCGGCACCGTCACGTTCGACATCGCCAAGGCGGTACGCGACGTGCAGGGAGGCCGTGTCGAGTTCCGTGTCGACCGTGCCGGGATCATCCACGCCGCCATCGGCAAGGCCTCGTTCGACGACGCCAAGCTGCGCGACAACTTCGCGGCGCTGATGGACGCGATCGTCCGGGCCAAGCCGTCGGCCGCCAAGGGGACCTACGTGAAAACAGTGACGCTCGCCGCCACCATGGGTCCGGGCGTGGTCGTCGACCCCGCCGCCGCGGCACGCATGTCGGTGGCCTGAGAGCTCCCGTGATCCGGTTGCTCATCGTCGACGACATCTCGAGCACGCGGGACAACCTCCAGAAGCTGCTCAGCTTCGAGGACGACATCGAGGTCGCGGGGACGGCGTCCGACGGTCGCGAGGGGCTGGAGGCGGCGCACCGCCTGCAACCCGACATCGTGCTCACCGACGTGAACATGCCGGTGATGGACGGCATCCAGCTGACCGAGACCCTGGCGTCTGAGCTGCCCACCTCCCCGGTGATCATCATGTCCGTGCAGGGGGAGCGCGACTACCTGCGCCGCGCCATGCAGGCCGGGGCCCGCGAGTTCCTCATCAAGCCGTTCAGCCACGACGAGCTCGTCGCCGCCATCCGCCGGGTCTACCAGCTCGAGCAGAAGAAGGGCACGTTCCTCGCCAAGACGGCCCCGGCGCAACCGGACGCCCCGGCGGCGCCGCGCAGCAGCGGCCCGGCCGAGGTGATCCTGGTGTTCTCCGGGAAGGGCGGCGTGGGCAAGTCGCTGATCGCCGTCAACCTCGCGGTCGCGCTCGCCGAGCAGACCGGCGGCCGCGTCGCGCTGGTCGACCTCGACCTCCAGTTCGGCGACATCGGGGTGATGCTCAACCTCGACCACAGCCGCAGCATCACCGAGCTGGTCGACGGCTCGAGCGGCATCGACGACGAGAGCGTCGGCGAGGTGCTCGCCACCGGGCCGTCCGGTGTCAAGGTGCTGCTCGCCCCGATCAGCCCCGAGCTGGCCGACCTGGTCACCGCCGACCATGTGCGCGCGGTGATCGCCGAGCTGCGCCGGACGTTCGACTACGTCATCGTCGACAGCGCCAGCCACCTGACCGAGTTCAACCTCGAGGTGATCGAGCTCGCCCAGCGCGTGCTGGTGGTCACCGCGCTGACCATCCCGGCGATCAAGGACGCCAAGCTCACCCTCAAGGTGCTGGAGTCACTCTCCGTCGACGCGGAGACCACGATGCTGGTGGTCAACCGCGTGGACGGCTACGCCGACTTCAACCAGGAGTCGATCGAGCAGAGCCTGCGCACCCCGGTCGCGGTGCAGGTGCCACATGACCCGCGCGTCATCGGCGACGCGATAACGCGCGGCCTCCCGTTCGTCACCGCGCACCCCGAGTCCGAGGTGAGCCGCGCCGTGCGTGAGCTGGTGGCGCGCATCGTGCCCGAGCGAGCCATGGCGGCAGCCGCGGCGCCAGAGAGCGGCGATCGCAAGCGCCGCAAAGGCCTGTTTGGGCGTTAGGTCAGCGCAGGCGGGTTCATCCCGCCGGAGTTGACACCGCTGAAGGGGGGTGCCCGAGGGGGGATCCTGATCCCCCCTCGCTCATGGTCCGAGGCCGCTCGAGATGTTCGAGTAGAGGTTGCTGGTCTGCTTGCCGAGAACGACCACGGACACCAGGACCACCATGGCGACGAGCACGAGGATGAACGCGTACTCGACCATGCCCTGGCCGCGCTGGCCGCGGCGGGTAGCCTGCGCGTCGTCCTCGTCTACGAGGTCGACTGTGACGACGGCTGCCGGCATGTGCGCTCCTGAATGAACCACGTCGTTATCGTGAAAAGCTGAGCTTGCGGCGTGACTTCTTCTTCTTAGCAGATGAATCGCCGTTCGGCGCTGGCTCGCTGCCGTTTCGTGACAGAGGATCGATGGTCGCGACAATCGCGCGAATGGCCGCGCTGGCTGGAGCCTTCGGGCTGCTCGAGGCGAACGGCACGCCCTTGTTGACGGAGGCGGCCACCAGCGTCGAGTCGAAGGGGATCTCCACCGACATGTGGGCGCCGAGGAATGTCTCGGCGCCGCGGCGGTCGAGCTCGCCCGCGCCCTCGCGGTGGTTGCCCACCACCATCACCTTCGAGGGGTTCACCTCGAGGGTCTCCAGGACGCCGCGGGTGAGCCGTGCGGTCTTGATGCCCGTGACGCTGAGGTCGGTGACCATCACCAGGTGATCGGCGAGCTCGATCGTGTGGATGCTCACCTCGTTGAGGTACGACGGCGTGTCGATGACGACGTGGTCGAACTCGCCACGCAGCGTCTCGACCAGGTCGGTGAGATGCGCGGGACTCACGTAGTCGGCCAGCTCCGGCGAGGTGGGCGCGAGCAGCACCTGGAAGCCCGGGCCGTCGAGCAGCACCTGGTGCACCATGTCGGAATCCGCGGTGCCGTTCTCACCGAGCAGCTCGGTGATGCTGTGCGTCGTCGGCAGGTTGAGGGCGGCGCCCACGTCACCGAACTGCAGAGAGAGGTCGACGAGCGCGACCCGGCCCGGGTGCCTCTCGGCAAGGACGGCGGCGATGTTGATGGCGATGACCGTCTTGCCGACGCCGCCCTTGCCGGAGATCACCGCTGTGACCACGCCGCGGGTGGCGACTCGAGGCGCCGCCACAGTGAACGTGTCCGGCTCGGCGGGTTCGCTGGTCGCGTCGGCCGCGGCCGGGGCTGGGCTCGCGCTCGCGGTCGCGATCGGTGAGGTGACGGCGCGGCGCTGTTCGAATGCGTGAACGCGGCGCACCGCGGCCACCAGGTCGTCGCCCTTGAACGGCTTCTGGAGGAACTCGCGTGCCCCGGCCAGCATGGCCAGCCGGTAGGCGTCGTTCTCCGCCTCCATCGACATCATGATCACGCCGGTGCCGGGCAGCGCCTGCACGAGCATCTCGGTGGTCTGGCCGCCATCCATGCCGGGCAGTCCCGCGTCGACGATGGCGATGTCCGGCTTGAGCCAGAGGGCTTCCTGCACCGCCGTCTCACCGTCGCTGGCGGTGCCGCACACCTCGAGGTCGCCTTCCAGCGCCAGGCGTCGCGAGATGTTGTCGGTCACCTGCCGGCTCTCGTCGGCGATCAGGACCCGGATCATGGACATGTCACACGCACCAACATCGTGCGGAGTCTATCTGTGATCCTGTGTAGCGCCCGTCACGGTCCGGTCGCGTTGATTGGAAGCGGCGGCAAAAATGGGCGCGGGTCGACCGGTGTGCCGCTGACCCGCACCTCGAAGTGGCAGTGAGGCCCTGTCGAGTTGCCGGTCGAGCCGAGAAGGCCGATGACCTGGCCCGCTTTGACCGCGTCACCGGGCTTGACCATCATCGCCTCGAGGTGGCCGTACAGCGTCAGCAGGCCACCGGCGTGGGCGATGATCACGTGGTCGCCGTAGCCGACCGTGCTGACGTCCGCGGCGGCCACGATCCCGTCGGCGGCAGCCATGATGGGAGTGCCGAACGGCCCGGCGAGGTCGATGCCCGTGTGGAAATGGGGGTAGCCGCCGAAGGCGGGTTCGAACGGGTACGGGCTGGGGCCGAAGGGCTGGGCGATGCTGACGCCGTGCGCGGGCCAGATCAGCTGGCTGCCGTTGGCGTTGATCGGCGTGGCCGGCGGCGTGCCGATGCTCGCCGGCAGGGTGCCGAGGTTGTTCTTGAGGTAGAAGGTGGCCTCGTCCCACGCAGCCTGCTCGGCGGCGGCGATCGTCTGGTCGAGCTCGTCGAGGCGGGTCTGCGCGATCGACTGGGCGACGGCGAGGCTCTGGCCGTTGGCCGCGCTGATCTCGTGTGCGGTCGCCGCTGCCTGCGAGCCGAGCTGGCCGATCAGGTCCTGCGCGTGCTGGGTCTGCTGCTGGAGCGTCTGCTCCTGCTGCTGCAGCTGCGCGGTCGCCTGCTGGGCGATGACCGCGTCGGCGGCGGCCTGGGCCTCCGCGCTCTCTGCCTGCGCGACGTCGGCATTGATCTGGTCGACCAGCTCCGAGCTGCGGTGGAGGACATGGGACAGGTCCGCGGCACGGCTGAGCAGGTCGGAGACGGATGCGCTCGACAGCAGGTAGGAGACCAGGCTGTCGTGGGTCTCGTAGCCGAGCCGCAGGTAGATGGCCAGCAGCCCCTTGTCCGCCACGGCGTGGCGCCGCGCCACGGCGGCGTTGGCGTTCTCGGTGGCCTCACGGCTGGTGGCGTCGCTGTAGCGCTGCTCGGCGGCGGTGAGCTGGGTGAGGGTCTGTGCGATGGCCTGCTGGTTGGCGGTGACGAGGTCGCGGAGCGACTGCTGTGACTGCCTGGCAGCCTGGAGCTCGGCGGTCAGTGAGCTGACCGTGCTGTTCAGCAACGCCTGCTGCTGCAACTGCGCCTGCAGCTGCGCGGCCATGGGGTCGAGCGTCGGAGTCGGCGCCGGCGGGGGCGCGCCCGGGGCCGCCTGGACAGGAACCGCGATGAGCATGAGGGCGCCGGCGAGCACGGCGATGAGTACTTTGCGCACCGCCGCAGGGTATGGCCGCCGAGCGCTGATCCCGGCCCCGGTTCACGCAGTGTTCGCGGGTCGTCAAAGCGTGTCAGACGCGTCGTTGCATCATCGCCACTATTCAACGCATCAGCGGCGTTACAGAGCCGAGATCGAGGGCGAACCTCCTCAGTGGCGCATGCGCAGGCGCCAGCCGGCGGCGTGCCGGCGCACCTTGGTGCCGGCGCCGGCACCCCGCTCGCGCGCCACGTGGTCGACGACCAGCGCCAGCTGCCTGCTGAAGCCGGAGCGCGGCTCGCCGGCTACCAGCGGCCGTCCACTGTCGACGCTCTCGTCCATGCGCGGCTCGTAGGGCAGGTGGCTGAGGACGGGGAACCGCAGGGCCCTCTCGACCTCGTCGGCGGGGAAGGTGCTGCGGGGACGGGTCTGGTTCAGGACCAGCGCCACCCGCTCACGCTCGACCCCGAGCGACTGAAGCAGCCGCAGCGTCACCTTGGTGTCCTTCACGGAGGTGATCCCGTACGAGCTGACCAGGAGGATCTGGTCGGCCACCTCCATGACCCCGACGATCCGCTCCTCGAGGTGCGGAGGCAAGTCGACCACCACGTAGTCGAACCGGCGCGTCAGCTGGCTGAGGATCGCCTCCAGGGCGGCGGGGCTGACCAGGTCGGACAACTCGGGGCTGGACGGAGCCAGCAGCACCCGCACCCCGTCCGCGCTCGTGGCCAGGGCGTCCTCGAGGACGTCGCCGCCGATGTCGTCGCCGTGCTGGGCAACCGCGTCGATCGAGATCGAATGGGCCTCGAGGTGGAGGAGGACGCCGACATCGCCGTACTGCAGGTTGAGGTCGACGAGCGCAACCCGTGCGCCACCAGCCGCGAGCGCGGTCGCCAGGTTGGTGGCCACGACGGACTTGCCGACACCGCCCTTGCCGCTGAAGACGAGCACGGTGCGCGCGGCAGCCCGCTCGGCGCCGGCGGCGGCCTCATCGTCCGCGGGTGGCGGGTCACGTTGCAGCGACGCCCCCGCGACCGGGCCGGGCTGCGCCGGCAGCGCGAAGACGGGGACCGCCTCGGGCTCCGTGGCCGCGCCGGCTGTGGCGGCGACCCGCAGCCAGGGCGGCGGCCCAGCAGTCTCGGCTACTGAGGTGACGTCGCTGCCCACGTCGCGCGCGTGCGCCGGCGGCGCCGTCTCGGCCCGATTGCCGCCGACCACGGCCACGATCGCCTCGCGCAGCTCGGCGGCCGGCGCGCCCAGCCGCACCACCGCGTCGGCGATGACCGGTGCCGCCCCGGCAGGGCTCGCGACCAGCATGACCAGCCGCGTCCCCGGTGCCACGCTGGCGAGGCGGGCGAGCGTGTCGGCTCGACCCGGTCCCAGTCCTTCACTGAGGAGCAGCACGTCCGGCTGCAGCAGCCGCGCATGGTCGAGCACGGCCTCCGGGTCGGAGATCATCGCGCACACCTCGAGCTCGTCGGCGTACTCGGCAGCGCTCTGGTGGATGCCGACGATCTCGGGGAACGGCGCGGCCACGGCCACGCGGATCGCAGGCCGGACCCGTGTGCGGTTCATCGGAGTCATGGTAGGCCGCCGCACCGGACCGCTGCGGGGGCTCGCCGCGCGCACCCCGCCGGGACAGTGCACGGGCAAAGAGAAAGGGGAGCCGCACTGGGCGACTCCCCTTGTCAGTTCTCGCGAACGCGACGGTCTCTTAGGTACCGAGGCCGCTGCTGATGTTCGAGAAGACGTTGTTGACCTGCTTGCCAACAACGGTGAGGATGACGATGACGACAACGGCGATGAGGACGAGGATGAGGGCGTACTCAACCATGCCCTGGCCTTCCTGATCCTCCTCCTGCTTGCGAACCATGAGTTCGCGCAGACGCAGGTACAGATTACTAAGCATTTCCGGTTTCACCTCCTTTACCCTGGGATCGAGTGTCGAATTGCGTCCCGGGTCAGTTCCCGGCGACCTCCGAAACTATGACCCTCGAATGTTCCACAGGGATGGACAGTCTGCGAAGGGATCGTAACAAAGCCTCGTACATCCGGAACCCGACTTTTCCCTTTGTCCCCATAGACTGTTGGTGATGACGATCGAGGCCACCGCACCCCGTTTGCGCAGCACATCGACGGACAACATTCGCCTGCTCTTGTTCGGGCGGCTGGTGCCCGCGACCTTCTTCGCGATGCTCGGATACATCCAGTTCCAGCGGCTCGCGAGCGACGTGCGCGCGCTGCCCAACCCGGTCAACGCGGTGGCGGTGATGAGCGGTCCTCTGCCCGCTGCGCTGTACCTGCTCTTCTGCGCGATCCCGGTGTTCATCTACGTGGGCAGGCCGGCGCCGCGCGCACGTGATGGCAGGTGGCTGCCGCGCGCCGCCGGGCTCGCGGGCACCGTCATGCTGCTCGTCGTGGGTGCGCTGCCGCAGGGCGCACGCCTGTACTCGCCACCGTCGTGGCTGGGCGGTCTCTCCACCGCGGTGTCGGTGGTGGCGTTCGCGCTGGCTGTGTACGGGCTTCTGTACCTGCGGCGCAGCCTCAGCATCATTCCCGAGGTGCGGCGCCTGGTCACCGGCGGCCCCTACCGGGTGGTGCGCCATCCTCTCTACGCCGCCGAGATCCTCGCCGCCTGCGCATTCGTGATGGTCAACCCAGGAGCGCTCCCGGTCGCGGTGCTGGCGCCGTTCGTGGCCACGCAGCTGGTGCGTTCGCGTTTTGAGGAGCGTCTGCTCACGGCGGCGTACCCGCACTACCGCGACTACGCGCGCCACACGCGGCGGCTCATCCCATTCATCTGGTAGCCGCTCGCATGTTGCGCCGGCACTGCCCGGGCACCCCCGTATACTCGAACGCCGGCCCCACCCCCCGGTCTGGCAGAGCAGGAGTCCCGCGCGAATGAGTCGACGCGTTCTGGTTGTTGATGACGACCCGCGCCTTCTGCACATCGTGGCGATGTACCTGGGCATCGAGGGGTACGACGTCACCATCGCCGCCAACGGCGAGGACGGCCTGGCCGAGGTCGCCAAGCAGGCTCCCGACCTGATCATCCTCGACATCATGATGCCGGGCATCGACGGCATCGAGACGTGCAAACGGATCCGCGCCGACCCGGCGACAGCGGCCATCCCCGTGCTGATGTTCAGCGCGCTGTCCGGCGACGAGGACGTGGAGCGCGCTCGGCTCGTGGGCGCCAACCACCTGATCACCAAGCCGTTCAACCTGGTGGGGCTCGGCTCGGTGGTCAAGTCGTTCTTCTCACCAGACAACCCGATCGCGGTCTGACCCTCCGCGCGTCCCCCGTCCGGCCGGCCGCATGGCTCAGAAGTGAAGGGGGACCTGGGTTCCGTCCTCGAGATGGGTGGTCAGGTCGCTGCTTGTCAGCGGCGCGACCGCGTCGCGGATCAGCGGCTCGGCACCCACGGCGTGACCTGACAGCGTGGCGCTGCGCACCGCGTTGGCGGCGACGTCGCGTGACTGGGGCACCGTGTTGCCGGGACCCGGCGTCGCCGCCCCGACCGCGAGCGCGACCATGAACAGCACGAGTGCCTGGAACAGTCCGACGGCGGCGCCGATGACGGTGGCGGCCACCCGGTCGAAGGCGATGACTGCGATGCTCTTGAGGCGATCGGCGAACACCCGGCCGAGCACCTCGAACACGATCACCACCACCGCCACGATGGCGACGAAGGCCCATGCGTTGGCGAAGATGTCGCCCTTGCGGAAGATCGACGCGAAGCCGTTGCCGGTGTAGTAGGCGGCGAGGAACGCGGCGTACACGCCCACCAGCGCCAGCACCCGGCGCACCGAGCCGGTGTACCAGCCGAGAACCGCGTTGCCGACGATCAGCACGACGAGCACTGCGTCGGCGGTCAGCTGTGGCACGGTGTTGTCGACGGCGTTGAGCATGGTGCGGTCAACCTACCACGGGTGCGCGCGTCGCGCCCACGTCAGTGGAAGCTCTTGCTGACCTGGATGACGGCGGGACCAAGCAGCACGATGAACAGCGTGGGAAAGATGCAGCCGATCATCGGGATCAGCATCTTGATCGGAGCCTTCTGGCCGGCTTCCTCGGCACGCTGCCGGCGGCGCCGGCGGATCTCCTCGGACTGGATGCGCAACACGTTGGCGATGCCCACGCCGAGCTGTTCGGACTGGATGATCGCCTGCAGGAAGTTGTTCAGCTCCTCCACCTTGTTGCGCCGGCCCATGTCGTCGAGCGCCTCCAGCCGCGGCCGGCCGAGTCGAACCTCGTTGAGCACCTGGGTGAACTCCGACGCGAGCACGTTGCGGTACTTGTCGGTGACCCGTGCCAGGGCCGCGTCGAACGCCAGCCCGGCCTCCACGCTGATGGTCAGCAGGTCGAGCGCGCTCGGCAGCGCCAGCAGGATCTCCTTCTGGCGCTTCTTGATCTTTCGCGCGATCGTCATCGAAGGGATCAGGTAGCCGAGGACACCGCCGCCCACCGGCGCCAGGTAGAGCACGGGCGGTTCCACCGCAGTGAGGACCGCCAGGCCGAGGCCGAGCGCCAGGCCGAGCACCAGCGAGATCAGCTGCAGCGCCACGAAGCCGCCGGCGGTGAGGCCGCCGGGGCGGCCGGCCAGGTTGAGCTTCTCCTGGATCGCCTGCTGCTGGCCTCCCTGCATCCGGCTGGTCATGATCTTGCCCAACCTGTCGAAAACAGGCTTGATGACGCGGTCGCTGAACGGCAGGCTGAGCTCGGCCTCGGTGAGGCTGACGACCTGGCGGCCAGTCTCGTTGAACTGGGAGAGGCGTGCCTCGAGCAGGTCGGCCTGGGTGGCCGTGGAGCGGTTGGTGAGCCCGAAGACGATGAAGCTCACGCCCATGAACGCGAAGACGGCGGCTACGGCTGCGAGAAGCACGTCAGACCTCGATCTTCACGATCTTCTGGATCGCGGCGGCGCCGATGGCGATCGAGAAGATGCCGACGCCGAGGAGGATGTGGCCGAGCGTCTCGGTCAGCATCGGCCCGAAGTACGACGGCGAGATCATCTCCAGGACGCCGGCCAGCCCGAACGGGAGCAGCGTGATGATGATCCCCGACACCCGGGCCTGCGCGGTGAGCGTGCGGATCTCGCCCTGGATGCGCACCCGCTCGCGGATCGTGTAGGCGATGGTGTCGAGGATCTCGGCGAGGTTGCCGCCGACCACGCGCTGGATCTGCACAGCGGTGACCAGCAGGTCGAAGTCCTCGGACTTGTTCCGCTGCACCATGTGGTTGAGGGCGTCGTCGACGTTGATGCCGAGCGCGATCTCGCGCGTGGCCCGGCCGAACTCCTCGTTGATCGGTGGCGACGCGTTGCGGCTGACCGACGCCAGCGCCTGCGCGAAGGAGTAGCCCGCCTTGAGCGCGTTGCTGAGCAGGGTGATGGTGTCGCCGAGCTGGTTGTTGAAGGCTCGCGTGCGCCGTCCCTGGCGGAACTTCAGGAACACACCGCTCAGCAGCCAGGCGACCGCCGGTCCCACCAGCAGCATCACCGGCGTCGAGAACCGCAGGGTCAGCAGCAGGCCCAGCGCGACACCGACGCCCGCCACGGCGAGAACCCACTCGGACGACTTCAGCTTGAGGTCGGCCTTCTGCAGGTCGTCGGCCAGCTTGCCGGTGTGCGACGAGCGCGCCAGCAGGGGCGCGATCGCGGTGCTGACGACCTCGATGAGGTCGCGGATCGGGTTGCCCGTGCGCACTCGCGGCGCGACCACCTCGGCCGGCCGGCCGTACTGGCTCAGCCGGGCGGCGACGCGGTCGGCCTCGGTGACCCGGCGGCCGGCCGCCCACACGGTCAGCGACATGACGGTGCCCGCGGCCAGGACCGCCGCGGCGATCGCCGGCACGGTCAGGGTCATCGCCTGTCCCCGCGGTCAGAGGATCCGGTGATCATTGGCCGTGAGCTCAGTGCGAGAAGAGGGCGTTGAGCGAGTCCGGGGTCACCGCGGTGTCGGCAGGCAGAGTCAGGGGAGTCCCGACGTTCGGCTCGTAGTTGGGCTTGTCGAAGCCGTTGGCACCGTCACGCTTGCCCCACTCGGCCTGCGGGCGAAGCACGTACTTGAGCACCGCCTGGGTCGGGTCCGTGACCAGCGCGGTCATGATCTCCGCCTGGTTGCGGGGGAGCTCGATGACGTAGGAGTTCACCGCGGCGCTGGCGGCGCCGGCAGCCGGGGCTGCGCCCGAGGCGCCGACACGCAGCACGCGCACGTCCTGGAAGGCGTAGCGCACGCCGGGCTTGTTGCCGGGGGTGACGAGGATGTCGATGTGGTCCTCAGGCTGGATGTAGTAGCCCACCGACATCTGCTCGCCGACCAGCGCCGAGTTCCCCGAGAAACCCGCCGGGATGGCCAGCGCGACGTAGCCCTTGGTGATGTCGAGGTGCGACACCACACCGGTGGCCGTGGTGCCCGTCGTCGCCGACGCGAAGAGCGACGCGGTGAGCGGGATGTTGGCGCTGAGCGTGACCGGCGCGATCTTGCCGACCGCCTGGTTCGGGTCCGTGAACGAGTTCCGCCGGGAAGCTGCCCTGCGCAAGCGGCGCGGTGGTGAGCAGGTCGGGCGTGATCGAGGTCCCGGCAGCGATCGAGGTCTTGGCCACGACGACGTTGGCGGTGGGGACGTTGTTCTTGCTGACGGTGCCACTGACCGCGAACAGCACTGCGGCAGCCGCGGCTGCGGCCAGCACGATGCCCACGATCAGGAACACCCGGTTCTGCGGCTTATTGGGCTGAATGGCCAACGTCAGTTTCCCCTTGATAGATGTCGTGTTGCGGTGATGCCGCACCCATCGATGAGCGATGGATGACGTGCTGTCGGTCTTGTCGTCGAGTTTCGCCGAGGATCGAGGGCCCGGTGTCGCCGTCCGGTAACAAACCCATCGACTCTCCGATCCGGTTCTGACGCCGGGTCATGAAGACGGCGGTTGGCCGGCTACTCCAGGCGGCCCGTGCGCTGCGCGTTCATCAGAAGGGTGAGCACGTCCTCGCGATAGGGCGCGATGGTCGCGATGCGCCGGTACACGCGCAGCGCCGCCTTCTCCTCACCGCGATAGCGGTAGAGGCGAGCGATGCGCTCGAGGTATGACACCGCGAGCTCGGTGTCCTGGTTGTCGATGCAGATGTCCGCGAGACGGCTCAGCGGCAGCTCGTAGACGGGGTCCGACCGCGCCGCCGCGAGGTAGCAGTTGAGCGCGGCGTTGGACTTGCCGAGGGCGCGACAGCGGTCGCCGGCGTTCATCGCCAGCTCGGCGACGGTGCGCCCCCGGTCTCCTGGGCGAGCTCCTGCAGCAGCGCCGCGGCCTCGTCGCAGCGCTTGCGCCGCAGCCGGTCCTCGATGCGGCGGCGCAGGTCGGACAGCTTGCTGTTGCCCTCGAAGGGGTCGTCCTCGATGGGCGGCGCGGCGCTCGACCCGCCGGTTCGACTGGATCGCGCCTGGCCGGGCTTGCGCACCCCCCAGCCGCGCTGCTCTGCGTCGCTGTCGTCGTCGACCGCCGGCGTCTCGACCGGCGCGGGTCGAGGCTGCGGCGCAACGTCCTCGACCGAAGGCGGGGGCACCGCTTCCTCGAGCGGCGCGGGGGTTCCTTCCCAAGCAACGAATTCGGCGCCGGTGGGGTCGGTGGGCATGGGTTCGACGGGAGCCTCCTGAACCGCGGCAGCCTCGGCGGTTGAGGCCGCACCTGGCTCGTCCACGCTGAAGGCCGGCATCTCGATGCGCAGCTCATCCGGGGGGGCGCTGCGGTGGGCCGGGGCGTCCTCGACGATGTGGAAGCCGGCCCGAGGCGCAACGAACCCGGACCCGGCGGTGGCGGCCTCCTCATCGGGCACAGGTTCGACGGCGGTCGCTGCCGTGTCGGCGGGGTGCTCATCCGGGAGCTCGGCTTCAGTGGCGGGCTCGGTCAGGGCTGCGATCTCCGCGGTCAGCGCGACGTCGTCCGCCGCCACCTCGGCGGTCGCTGCCTCAGCGGCAGGAGCCTCGACGGCAGGAGCCTCGTCGGCAGGGACCTCACTGGCAGGAGCCTCGTCCGACACCGGGTCGGTCGCCGCGGCGGCCTCCGCGCTGGGGCCGAGGTCGTCCGGGGGAGGCGGGGGAGGGGGCGCGTCGCCGAGGTCACCCTCGAACACCGCCGGTTCCCCGGCGGGCGTGAACCGCGGCGGCCCGTTCGCGGGCACCTCGGCGTCCACGACTGTTGCGTCGAGAGCATCGAGATCGTCGATAGCGCCAAGCGCCTCAGCAGCGTCGGAGAGGAGGTCCGCGTCGTCGTACTCGGCCTCGGTCAGTCCCGCCACGGGGGTGGCTCGCTGCCTGCGCCGCAGGGCGAACCGACGCCGTGTCGCCGTCGCCGGCGCGGCGGACGGGTCGGCCTCGGCGCCGGCGTCCTCATCCTCGCTGTCCGCAGGTGACTGCGACGCCGGGGCGGGATGCGGCGGCACGGTCGTTGGCGGCGCCGCTTCGAGCACCGCACTCGCGTCGAAGGTCTCGACGAGTGTCTCCTCGACCTCCGCCGGGTCCGAGGCGCGCGTCCTGGCGGCGTGGCCCAGGGCCGCGACCTCCTCGGCGCCCACCATGGGGCTGCCCGGCGAGGTGGCGGGCTGGCCAACCGCCGTCCTGGCGGTCTCCGAAGGTCGCGCCGCGTCGAGCGCGAGCAGGTATTCGTAGACGGTGCGACGGAGCCGGCGAGCCAGCTCGGTGCTCGAGGGGCTGCCGGCGCGCGAGGTCACCGACTCGACCTCCTGGATGGTCTCGAGCAGGTCGTGCTCGTTGAGCCGCTGGGTCGCGATGGCCATCTCCAGGCGCGCCTGGAGCAGCTCGGCGACCTCCGGGACGTCCGCGGCGAGCGTGCTCGCGGCATCCTGCCAGCCGTGGCGAAGAACCTGGACGGCCTCGTTGGTCGCGATCACAGCTTGTGCCTGCCTCCAGCGCTCATGTCCCGAAATGTGGCGGATCGGCTCGGGTTGCGCCGCCATGGTCCGGTCACGGCGCAGTCACGAGCCGGTGCGACGCTTTTGAACCGCCATCGCATCGACACCTGCCCCGTCGTTGTGTGAAGCGGCGTCCGTGGGAGCCGCCGGCTCATTCTCTGTCGGGCTCGGCGGACGCCCGGACACCGGCGCGCAACGAACCTGTGAAGAGTTCAGTCCCGTTGCGGGTTTGACCGGGACGCCGAGCGCGGATAATGCTTGTCAGAACGCCCACACCCGAGGCTTGTGATGCCCAGCTTCTTCCCAGCCAAGCGCGAGAACATCGCTGTCCCAGAGAACCGCAAGGGGCAGATCGTCTTCAAGTGGCCCGACCTCAACATCCGGCGTTTCAGCTACGCCATCGTCGCCCCCGACGAGGTGGCGGTCTTCATGTACCAGGGCGAGGTCAAGGGCACCCTGCCGCCCGGTCGTCACAGCCTCGACGCCACCGAGATCCCGTTCCTGGGGATCTTCGCCGACCATCTCACCGGCGGTGACCTGTACCGGGTCGAGATCTACTTCGTCGGCAGCCGCGAATACCCGGACCTCAAGTTCGGAGGCCGCGTCGACAACGTGCAGGACCCGGTGACCGGGCTGGTCGTCTCGCTGGGCGTGTACGGCGAGTACTCGCTCAAGGTCGTCGACCCGCCGACGCTGCTCACCAACCTGACCGGGACGGTCGATGTGACCGACAACGACGCGATCACCGACTGGGTCGCCCAGCAGCTGCTCAAGGTGCTGCGCACCGACGTGACCCAGCACGTGGTCAGCAAGGGCTGGCCGATCCTCGGGCTCGCCGCCTACGTCCCGGAGGTGGAGGCGGACGTGATCTCGCTCTCCGCGCAGCAGCTGGCGGCGTACGGGCTGTCGGTGGCACGGATGGGGAACTTCACCATCAGCCTCGGCGACGAGGACGAGGCGCAGCTCAAGACGCTGGCTCGCGACACCGCCTACTCGCGGCTCGCCGGCTCGTTCCAGCAGTACGCCGCGGGCGAGCTCCAGCTCGGCGCCGGGCAGGGCATGTCGCAGGGAGGCCAGGCGCTCGGCGGCGCCTTCCTCGGCGCCGGGCTCGGCGTCGGCGGCCAGGCCACGCAGATGCCCGGGGTCGGTCCCACCCCGCCGTCGGCGCCCGGTTTCGCGGGCGGCGGGGGTGGCTACCAGCCGTCGCCGCAGGGCAATGGAGCCGCCACGGCGGTACAGCTGCCCGGCGTGCGGCACGGCCAACTCGGCCGGGGCGCGCTTCTGCGCGAGCTGCGGAGCGGCGCTGCCGGCGGCCGAGGCGCATGTCTGCGCGGGATGTGGCGCCTCGCTGGCGCCGGGCGCGCGGTTCTGCTCGGCGTGCGGACGGACCGTGGAGACCGCGGCAGCCGAGCGGTGCCCGCAGCCGAGCCCGCTCCGCAGCCGCCCGCGTCAGAGCCCGAGGCCCCGCCCGCCCCGCCCGCTCCCTGACGGTCGCGCCGGCTGCCCGGCGCTCAGTCCCAGCGGAAGCGCCAGGTGCGAGCGCGAAGGTGAGCACCGCCCAGCCGGCGAGGACGGCAGTCGAGCGCGATCACTGACAGGCCGGCGCCGTCGTTCATGACCCGGTGCATCGCGTCGGTGAGCCACGTCAGCGGAAGCACGTGGACCGCGGTCTGCAGCCAGCTGGGCAGGGTGGTGATGGGGAAGAAGACTCCCGACAGGAACATCATCGGGAAGGCCACCATCGAGGACAGCCCGCGGGCCGACTCGCTGGTGCGCGCGGCGCTGGTGAGCAGGAAGCCGATGCCCACGAACGCCGCCGTCCCGATCAGCATCGGCACCGCCGCCACCAACCACGAGCCGTAGGTCTTGGCCTGGAAGAAGACGAGGCCGACGGCGATCAGCACCACCAGCTGGAGGATGACGATCAGCGCGCCGCCGGTGATCTGCGCCCCGAGGATCTGGGCGGGCTGGAGCGGGGTGGCGCGAAAGCGCCGCAGCACCTTGCGAACGCGCAGGTCGGCCAGCCCGATGGCGACGTAGTTGATGCCACTCTGGAGGATGATGTACGCGATCATCGCGGGCAGGAAGTAGTCGATCGCGGTCAGCACGTTCACCGACGCGGACCTCGGGGTGGAGAGGCTCACCTGCGGCGCGCTCTTCGAGGTGAACCCGTTGAGCACCTGCCCGAGGATCTGGTCGGCGATCGACGCGCGTCGACGACGTCTGGCTTGCCTGGTATGGGACCACCTGCACCGGCGGGCGCCCCGGGGTTGGCGAGCGCGGCGCCGAAGCCGCTGGGAATGTCCACGACCACGTCGACGTTGTTGTTCTTGAGCCGGTTGATCTCGTTGTCCTGCGATCCCTGTTCGACCGTGACCCCCTTGATGTGACCGAGCGTTGACACGAACTGCTGCGACTGCGCGGAATGGTCGTCGTCGACGATCCCGAAGGTGATGCTGAAGTTGTTGCCGCCGAACAGCTCGCCGAAGATGACCATGAACAGGACGGCGAGCCCGAGGGTGAAGAACAGCGACACCCGGTTGCGCAGGCTCGAGCGCACCGTGTTGAGCGTCAGCGCGCGGAACGCCCTCATGTGCGCAGGCTCCGGCCGGTCAGCGCGATGAACACGTCCTCGAGCGTTCCCTGGCGGACCCGCAGGTCGCGGATCCCGGCGGGCTCATCGGTGTCACCGCGACGCAGCCAGCGCGCCTGCGGGTCGAGCAGCTCGCGCAGGACCCGTTCGGGCGAGCGCGTCGACACGGCGACCCGCCCGTCGACGGTGACGCCGTCGACGCCCGTCGATGCCGGCCAGCGCCTCCTCGTCGACGCCGTGCGGCGCGTCGAACTCGATGGTCGTACCCGGCGCGTGCGCGGCGATGAGGCTCTGGGGCGTGTCGAGCGCCACGATCTGGCCGTGGTCGATGACCGCGATGCGCGAGCAGAGCCGCTCGGCCTCCTCCATGTAGTGGCTGGTCAGCACCACCGTCTTGCCGCGCGCGCGGATCCTCTCGATGACGTCCCAGATGTTGAGGCGCGCCTGCGGGTCGAGCCCGGTGGTCGGCTCGTCGAGGAACACCACGTCGGGATCGTTGACCAGCGCCAGCGCGATCGAGAGCCGCTGCATCTGCCCGCCGGAGAGGTCGCTGGCGTACGCGTCGGCCTTCTCCTCGAGGTCGAACTCCCTGAGCAGGTCTGCGGTGGGGCGCGCCCTCGGGTACAGGGCGGCGAAGAGGTCGATCGCCTCGCGAACCTTGGTCAGCGGCGGCAGCGCGGTGGCCTGGAGCTGGACTCCGATGCGCGCCTTGATGGCCCGCGCGTCGCGGACCACGTCCGAGCCCAGCACCGTCGCGCTGCCCGCGTCGGGGATTGCGCAGCCCTTCCAGCATCTCCATCGTGGTGGTCTTGCCGGCGCCGTTGGGGCCGAGCATGCCGAAGACCTCGCCGGTCTCGACGCTCGAAGCTGACGTCGTCGACCGCCGCGAGGTTCCCGTAGCGCTTGACCAGCCCCGTGGCCGTGATCACAGGCATGGCGGCGAAGTATGCCGTCCGGCCCGCTCGAGCCGCGGCTGCCGGTGACGCGTCGCGCGGCGTCTGCGCAGGGCATTAAAGAGAGCACCGCGACCCTCTCGGTTCGCGGCGCTTCTTGGGAGGGGGGTCTTGTCAGCGACCTCTGTGATCGCACACCGATCATGCGCGACGCGGGTCGCGGGAGACCGGCACGGGGATGTCCCGCATGCGTGGTGTGGCTGTAACGCGATGGTGGTGACGCGTCGGGCGCCGCGCCGCTACGGCGTCACCGGCGCCGCGGTGCCCGGGGGCGTCGACAGGCCCAGCTCGATGGCCGTCTGGCGGTGGGCCAGCAGCAGCGCGTCGTCGAGGCGGGTGCCGCCGTTGCGTCCGCGAACCACGAGGATGTCGAGGAGGTTGTCGACGCGCCATTCCACGGTGATCTCGATCGCCGCCACGCCGTCCGCCGAGGTGGCGATGCGCGTGGTGGCGTGGGCTGCGTCACCGAGCGCGCCGGTCGAGGTCGGCGTGGCTCCGGTGACCTTGTCGAGCCGGCTGACGTCGGCGCCGTACACCGTCGCTGCTCCCGGCGGCCGACGCCGAACTCCTCGACGCTGTCGCGGACCTGGACCGGGCCGTTCGGCGACCGCGAGGGTCGCTGCCGAGCGGAAGAAGTCCTCGCTCGGCGCCGGCCAGCAGTCCCGCGGTGCTCGAGCTGTTCGGTCGACGCGCCCGTCGCCGGCGGCGACCTGCGCGGCGCTCAGCGGGTGCGGGGCGGTGTCGAGGATGAAGTCGGGGGACACCAGCTGGTCGATGCCCAGCAGGTAGGTCGCCGGCTCGCCGCGCGCAGGGTGGACGGCGCCGCTGCCTGGCCGCAGCCGGCGACGATCGCCGCCACGCACGCCGCGACGCCCCACCCGGATCGCACTCAGCTCAATCTTGGCGGATCGCGGCCACGATGCTGCTGCGCGCGACGCGGATCGCCGGCACGACGGTGGCGATGATGCTGCCGCCGACCACCGCGCTGACCACCGCGATGGCCGCGGTGCAGCGGGAAGGCGAAGCTCGGTGTGAAGCCCGGCGTGGCGACGGCGCGGAGCATGCCGACCACGACGGCGCAGCCGGTGGCCACGCCGAGGATGGCCCCGCTGGCGGCGAGGACCGCGGCCTCGGTGAGGACGAGGCGCTGCGCCCCGCCGCGATCGAGCCCGACGGCGCGCAGCATGCTCAGCTCGCGCGATCCCTGGCGGATGTTGACGAGGAGGGTGTTGACCACCGCGATCATCGAGATCACCAGCGCGACGATCGCCACCGCGAGCAGCAGCCCGAGCGCGTGCTCGAGCGCGCGCTGCGGCGCTGCCGCGGATGTCGTCGACGGTGACCGCGGAGAGTCCGAAGGAGGCGGCGGTGCCCATCACGCGCCGACGCGTTGCCGGTGGTCGCCACGTCGAGGTCGTCGAACCCGCCCGCGCTGTCACCGAAGTAGTGCACCGCGACGTTGCGGTCCATGATCAGCGACTCCTCGCCGTTGCCGGAGGGGAAGGAGTGGTCGACGATGCCGGCGACGAGGAACGGCACCGTGCCGCGGCTGGTGACCAGTGGCACCGACGAGCCGACCAGCCAGCCGTGCGCGGCCGCGAAGCTGCTCGGGGCCAGCACCGCCGGCCCGTTGTCGACGGCGCGGAAAGCGTCGGCGCGCGCGGGGGTGGTGACGTCGAGGGCGCCGCCGGTCTGGTACGACGGCGTGTCGATGGTGGTGACGCCGAGCACCGAGCTCCCGCTCGCCACGGAGAGGAAGC
>CAVQVY010000013.1:0-10225 GCA_963717185.1 Candidatus Dormiibacterota bacterium
ACCGGGAACATCACCACCCCGGCCACGATCGCGCGGCACGACGCGAACACGATCTTCTCCGCCGCCACCCAGCTCGCCGGCAGCGGGGCCAGCAGCCGGTCCTCGATCTCCTTGGTGAACGAGAAGTCGATGACCAGCGGGAAGGCCACGCTCTGGATCGCGGTCAGCATGATGGTCATGGCCACGATCCCGGGGAAGAGCTGCCGGGCGTAGGCGGGGTTGGTGAAGCCGAGCTCGGTGAGCACGCGCCCGAACACGAAGAGCAGCCCGAGTGGCTGCAGGATCACCTGGGCCAGGAAGGCGGGCAGCTCGCGGCCGGTCACGGCGACGTCGCGGCGCAGGATCGCCAGGAACGCCACGAGCGGGCTGTTGCCGGGCGCATCCAGGGTCGGGGCCGGGGCGCGGGCGGCGATGGCGGCCATCAGCGCAGCGCCCGACCGGTGAGGTGGATGAACACGTCCTCGAGGCTGGGCTTGGCGATGCTGAGATCGACGAGCTCACCGCCGTTGGCAGTGATCAGGCGCGCCACCGGGGCCACCAGCGAGGGCGCGTCGACCGACGCGTACAGCCGCACGTGGTAGCGCGTCCCGGCAGGCGCTCCATCGCCCCCGGGCGGCGCCTCGGCTGGGGGAGCACCGCCGCCACCCGCGAACGGGTTCGCCCCCGCTCCCGGCGCAGCGCCGCCGCTGCCCTTGGTCACCGGCTCGGCGCGCTCCACCCCCGGCAGCGCCGCCAGCGCGGCCAGCAGCGCGTCGCGGTCGCCGCCGTCGAGCGCGATTCCCACCTCGAGGCTGTTCTTTCCGGGGACGGTCTCGGTGAGGGCGTCGGGCGTGTCCATGGCGAGGATCCGGCCGTGGTCCATGATCGCCACCCGCGCGCACAGCGACGCCGCCTCGTCCATGTCGTGGGTGGTGAGGATCATGGTGACCCCGCGCTCCTTGAGGTCACGGATCCGGTCCCACACGAACAGCCGGGCCTGCGGGTCGAGCCCGGTGGTGGGCTCGTCGAGGAACAGCACCTCGGGCTGGTGCATCAGCGCCCGCGCGATCATGATCCGCTGCGACTGGCCGCCCGAGAAGAAGTCGACGCGGTCGTCCGCCCGGTCGGCCAGCCCGAACTCGTCGAGCAGCGCGTTGGCCCGGCGGGTCCGCTCGGCGGCCGGGATCCCGAAGTAGGCGGCGTGGAAGAGCAGGATCTGGCGCGCCGAGAGCGCCCTGTCGAGGTTGGAGCGCTGGGGCACGGTGGCCAGCCGCCGCTTGGCCGCCACCGGGTCGCGCACCACGTCGATGCCCGCGACCATGGCCAGCCCGCTGGTCGGCTTGACCCGCGTGGTCAGCACGCCGACGGTCGTGGTCTTGCCGGCGCCGTTGGGGCCGAGCAGCCCGAACACCTCTCCCTGCCCGACCGCGAAGCTCACCCCGTCCACCGCGTTGGTCGGGCGCTTCGGGTACTGCTTGACCAGGTCCTCGACGAGCACCTGCGCGGCGTCGACGGATTCCCGCACTGGCGTGGCGCGCTCGACGTCGATCATCACCCGCCGGAGTCTCGCAGGGATCAGCCCGCGGTCGCGTCGCCGCGCTCGCGCGGGCGGCCGCGGAGCATCACAATCGACACATGCACCGCGCGCTCATCGTGGTCGACGTCCAGGAGTCCTTCCGCCAGCGGGCGATGTGGGAGCACAACTCCAACCCGCGCCTCGTCGACCAGGTGAACCGGCTCGCCGACGCCGCGCGCGCAGACGGCGACCTCGTGGTGTGGGTGCTGCACGCCGAGCCCGGCACGGGCACGGTGTTCGACCCTGCAAGCGGTTTCGTGCGCCTCATGGATGGGCTGACCCGAGCGCGACGGCGAGCCGCTCATCACCAAGACGGCGCACAACGCGTTCACCACGACCAACCTGCAGCAGCTGCTCACCGCGCGCGGGATTCGCGAGCTGTTGGTCAGCGGGATCAGAACGGAGCAGTGCTGCGAGACGACCGCGCGCATCGGTTCGGACCTCGGTTTCGACGTCACGTTCGTCACCGACGCGACCGCGACGACACCGATCGAGCACCGCGATGCGCCGCCGGGGCGCAGCGTCGAGGAGATCCTCGCCGACCCGCGCACGCTGTCGACCGACGACATCATCGCGCGCACCGAGTACGTGCTCGCCGGTCGCTTCGCGACCATCCGAACCGTCGCCGAGCTGGTGCCGGCGCAGCCCGTCGCCCCCGCCTGAGCGCCTGCCCTCCAGGGCGCTCGCTGCAGTGGCACTGCATGCACTGCGTCCACAATGCGCACAGTGCAACCCGATGGCAGCGTTCCCCGCAGCATCCGCCGCGAGCAGGTGGCCCTGACCGAGCGGCGCGTGCTCGACGCGGCCACCGCGCTGTTCACCGACCACGGCTACGCCGCCACCTCCCTCGCCGCCGTGGCAGCGGCGGCCGGCGTGTCACCGCGAACCGTCTACGCCCGCTTCCGTTCCAAGGCCCGCCTCCTCGAGCGCTGCATCGAGACCAGCGTCGCCAGCGATCAGCCCGAGGCCGGCCCACGCCTGGAGAGCCCGATCCTCGACGAGCGCATCGACGCCATCGTCGAGACGGCCCGCGCCACCATGGAGCGATCGGCGGCCCTGTTGGCGGTGACGTCGCAGGCGGCCGCGCTCGAGCCCGAGATCGCGGCCATGGAGCGGGTCACCATGCAGCGCACCCTCGGCGAGCTGCGCGCCATCGCCGAGCGCCTCGGCACCGACGGCCTGCTCCCGGTGGCAACCACTCCCGCCGCGATCACGGACATCCTCTGGGTCCTCGCCGGCCCACGCACCATCGTCAGCCTCGCCGGCGACCGCGGCTGGACCCCTGCCCGCTACGCCACCTGGCTCGACGCCACGCTCCGCGCCTTCCTCCGCGCGCGCTGATGCCCGAACATTGAGCACGTGGCGGAGGAAGAGCTCACGGTTCGACGTCTCGGCAGCGGCGACGACGCCGACGTCATGGACGCCGCCGACCTGTTCGACCAGCCCCCGCAGCAGCCCTGGGTCGCCAAGTTCCTCCGCGACCCCACCCACCACCTGCTGGTCGCCTGCCGCGCCGGCCGGCCGGTCGGGTTCGTCACCGGCGTCGAGACCACCCACCCCGACAAGGGCACCGAGATGTTCCTCTACGAGCTTGCGGTGGCCCCCGAGGAGCGCCGCCAGGGGGTGGCCAAGGCGCTCCTCGCCGAGCTGGCCGCGATCGCCCGCGAGCGCAACTGCTACGACATGTGGGTGCTGACCGACGCCGACAACACGGCCGCGCTGGCCGCGTACCGCTCCGCGGGGGCGACAGCCGAGAGCGAGCACGTGATGCTCACGTGGGACTGGAGCCCTCCCGGCAGCTGACCGCGCCGCGCCACACGTCGCCGGACAGCGGGCATGGGTGTCACGATGGCGGACGTGAGGCGCGAGTTCACGATCTGGCGGAAGCGATCCGCCGTCCAACTGCTCCTGGCCGCGGGCGCGGCGCTGCTGCTGGCGGCGTGTGACTCCGGCACGGTCACCCTGCCGCCGAGCCAAACGGTCGCCCCCAACGACACCACTCCACCCACCTCGATGGCGGTCACCGGCGCCATCAGCGGCACCTTCAACTCGCCCGGCGCGAGGTGCGCCCTCGGCGGCCCCGCGGGAAACGAGGTCACCATCCAGGGCACCCTTGCCGGGGGTGGCTACGTGCTCGCCTTCAACGCGCCGAACGGCAGCACCGACCTGGCCACCGCCGGCTCATCGCATGTCGTGGTCGAGTTCGCGCCGCTCCAGGGCACCGGCAACTGGGGAGCCGATCCCAGCCGGCAGATCGGCTCGGGCACGGTGGTCGTGAACGCCCACGGCGGGACCGTCAACCTGCACCTGGCAGCCGGGCCGGGGAGCCCGTCGCCTGCAGCGCTGGACCTCGCGGGCACCTTCGGCTGCTCCGGCACGGCCTAGGGGGCTTCCGCCGGGCCTCCGGCAGGCGCGACCCGCTAGATCCACCGCAGAGTTCTGCGTCAAGACCACTGCGTCTGCGGCCGCTCCTCGAGCTCGCCGTCGACGAACACGTCCACCTTCTCGTTGTAGAAGCTGAGCAGGTTCTCGATCTTGGTGCACTCCGGGATGGGCGACGGGTAGGCCCACACGATGTCGGGCGCCAGCTCGTCGCCGGCGCGCACCGACCAGTACGACGCCGTGCCCTTGTAGGGGCAGCTGGTGTGCGTCTCCGTGGGCATCAGCAGGTCCATCCGGACGTCCTGCTTGGGGATGTAGTAGCGAGTTGGCAGGCGGGTCTCGAAGAGCAGCACCGGACGGCGGGTGTCGGCGACGGTCACCCCGTTGATCTCGACACGCACGTGCCGGGAGCTGTGCACCACATCGACGCGGTGGTACGGGTCACGCGGGTGGACGAACACCTCGTCGTCCTCCTCGAACCAGGAGTTGATCTTGTCCCAGTAGAACGCGATATGGTCGCGCAGGGCGGCACGCTCGCCGCTGGCCTCCGGCTCGCTCCGCGCCGCCTTCTCGGCGGTACGATCGCCGACCGTCAGAGTCCAGAGCACGGTGCCCGACCCGGACGCGGCCCCGTCTTGGGTGAGGTGCCCGGTGTCCACGTCCTCGGCCGGGAACCAGTACGTGGGGATCGGGCCGTGCTCAAACACGAGGAGCGCCCGCACGCTGTCGGCCACCTTGACCCCGCCGAAATACGCCCGCACCCAGCGCGGAGTGGGCTCGATCCAGAGACCCTCGGGGATCCGGCGGCGCTGCACCACATACGGTGGGGCAGTCTGCTCGATGGTGTCGGTCATGCCTCGATGGTACGAGGGGGGCGGATTTCGGCGGAGCTTAAATGGCGGAAGCGGGCCGGCGCGATGCCGACCCGCTTCCTGCTACGAGGATTTCTGAGGTTACTCGACGGTCGTGGTCGTGCTGCCCGGAGGCGACACGGTGGTGCTGCCGCCGCGACGGCCGCCGCCGAAGCCACCCCACGAGGACCAGAAGAACATCGAGAGGAGCGTCCCCAGGATGCCGACCACGAGCAGGATGATCCCGATCGTGTGCAGGTTCACGCCCGAACCTGTGGTGTCGACGTTCAGGGCGAACGCCATCACAGCTCCGACCGCTATCAGCAGAATCCCAACACCAAGTCCCATGGCAAGTAGCCTCCAAGAACGGTGGTGCGATTTAGCACCATCGACACTATAACCTTTTCTACCAAGATTTGGTTACGTGAAGATTCCTTGCCAGGGTGCCGGGGCAGGGCTAGAACACGTCAGGCGTGTCCAGCACCTGCCAGAACTCCGGGTGAGGCTCACCCTGCACCCCGGCCGCCTGCATCATCGGCGGGATCTCGGTGGCCGCTTCGAAGAAGCGCTGGAAGCCCTCGGCGCTCTCCCACTCGTCGAGGACGACGGTCTCGTCGCCCGCCGCCAGGAAGTGGTGGTGGATCGCTCCGTTCTCCTTGGCCTTCTTGTTGATCGACTGCCAGTCGGCTCCGCTGATCGCCTGCTTGACCTTCTCCGGGTCACCCTTCATCCGAAGAACCATGAAAACGCTCATCGCGCGAACCCCCCTGTGGATTGATTGGTACTGACGATTGACCATACGAACGAGACGGCCCCGCCGATCACACCTCGACCGCGACCCCGCACCGGCGGATCGTAGGCCAGGCGCACCCCATTCGTGGCCCTGTCCACCCATACAGCGAGAAGGCAACGAAGTCACGGCCATGTTTCGACTATTGCGATTTTCCGGGGGAAGTCTCCAAGGCCTGTGGTGACATCCACCACCGCCGGACCCGCCGTTCAGGAAAGCGAAACCGACCTTGCCATCCAGCCCACCGAGGATGAGCTCAGTGCGCTGAGAGCGCTGCAGTCGAGGCTGGAGACAGCCTACCCGACAGTTTGCGGTTGGCGAACGGTGAGGATGCTCCGCTGCCACCCTCAGCAGTCAAAGCGCTACGGCTGGCGATCGACTACCTCGCTCGCAATCTTGCGATCGTCATCGAGCCGTACACCGCGTTGCTCACCACACAGCGGGCAGCTGACCTGCTGAAGGCTTCTCGGCCGTACGTGGTGGGACTGCTCGACGGAGGCGTGATCCCCCATACCCAAACACGCGGGGGTCACCGTCGGGTGCGCCTCTCCGACGTGATCTCGTATCAGAACGAGTTGCGGCAGAGCGCGAGCCAAGACACTGCTGAGGCGACTCCCCAGCAGCGGATCGAGCGCAGGCGACTACGTAAGCGCGGGGGCACTACTGCCTGAGCGCTGTGCGCGGCGGCATAGAGCCTGTTCACCTCGGCCTGTACGGCCGGCGCCCCCGCTGAAAGCGCACCTTCCCGAGAGCCAGTCCAGCACAGCCTCGATAGCATCGTCGGCGGCGTTGACCAGGTCCTCCTGGTCGGTCTCAATGAGTGGCTGCCGACCGGCCTCGAGCTACGGCGAGCCGCTTCCACCTCCAATTCCGACGCCGCGGCCACTGCTGCGTTCAGCCGATCAACCACTCGTTGAGCCAGTCGCCGGGCCGCCTGGGCCTTCTCTCCCGCTGCTGTCTCCACGTCCTTCCTCGTGTCCGTTCGGCTTCGTCTGTAGAAGTAGAGAGAGATGAACCAGCCGATCGCTCCGCCCACAACGGCCCCGATCAGCGCCCAAACGAGGTCCTTCAGTTGGAAGAAGTCGCCGGCGCCCATGGGGGTGGAGCGTAGCGGAGCCGAGCAGCCAGCGAAGGCACTCCACCAAGCGGCCATGGAAACACACGCAGTCGATCCCTTCGAGTGTCCGCGAAAAGCCAGATGGACCAGGCCGGGGGACAGGAGGCACAGCGACGCAGGTGAATAATGCAGTCGGCCCGAGGAGCGGAGAACTCGCCAGTGGCGAGTTCGCAGCGACGCCAATGGCCGCGAATCTGAACCAGCGACGCTGTGCCTCCTGTCGCCCGGCCGCCGCCCGACGACGGCTCCGCCACGTCCCTCAGTAAAATCGACGGCACGTGATTCCCCGCTACACCCCTCCTGAGATCGCCGAGATCTTCAGTGACGAGTCACGGCTCCGGCGCTGGCTGGAGATCGAGCTCCTGGCCGCCGAGGGATGGGCCGAGATCGGCCGCTTCCCCAAGGACGCGCTCCCCGCGCATGCGCAAGGCGCGCATCGACGTCGAGCGCATCAACCAGCTCGAGGCCGAGCAGGGCCACGACGTCGCCGCGTTCGTCGCCGCCGTCCAGGAGACGCTGGGCGACGAGGGCCGCTACGTCCACCTCGGGCTGACCAGTCTCCGACATCGTCGACACCGCCCTGGCCACGCAGCTGCGCGACGCCGCCGCGATCATCGACAGCGACGCCGCCGAGCTCGAGGACGCGCTCGCCCGTCAGGCCGAGCAGCACCGACTCACGCTGATGATGGGCCGCACCCACGGCGTCCACGCCGAGCCGCTCACCCTCGGCGTCAAGCTCGCCAACCACTACGACGAGGTGCGCCGCTCGCGCGAGCGCCTGCGCGCCGCCACCGCGGAGATCGCCGTCGGCCAGGTCAGCGGCGCCGTCGGCACCCACACAAGCGTGTCGCCGCTGGTCGAGGAGCACGTCTGCAGGGGCTTGGGCCTCACCGTCGCACCCGCCGCCACCCAGGTGCTGGCGCGCGACCGCCACGCTGCGTTCGTCTCCGCGATGGCCATCCTCGCCGCGGTGCTCGAGCGCCTGGCCACCACCGTCCGTCTGCTTCAGATCACCGAGGTCGACGAGGCCGAGGAGCCGTTCAGCGAGCGCCAGAAGGGCAGCTCGTCGATGCCCCACAAGCGCAACCCCATCCTCTGCGAGCGGGTCTGCGGCATCGCCCGCGTGCTGCGCGGCCACGCCATGACCGCGCTCGACAACGTCGCGCTCTGGCACGAGCGCGACATCTCGCACTCCTCGGCGGAGCGGCTCATCCTGCCCGACGCCTGCGCGCTCACCGCCTACGCGCTGCGCCTGTCGACTCGCATCGTCGCCGGCCTGCTCGTCAAGCCGGAGAACATGCGTGCGCACGTCGACGCCTTCGGTGGCGTCGTCTTCTCGCAGCGCGTGCTCGGCGCGCTGATCATGCACGCGGGCTGGTCGCGCGAGAAGGCGTACCGCGCGGTCCAGGAGCTGGCCCGGCGCGCCCGTGACGGCGAGGCCGGCTTCCGCGAGCTGGTCGACCGCGACGAGGAGGTGCGCAACGCGCTCGGCGACGAGCAGCTGCAGCGCGCGCTCGACGTGCAGGGCTTCCTGCACCACATCGACGACACGTACACACGCCTCGGCCTGTCGACAAAGGCCGAGGCAGCGCCGACACCAACACGAAGCCACAGGAATTGGCAGTAGAAGCGGGATTGGGAGGAGGACGTCTCTGATGCCGGTGATGACCACAGCACAGGCCGAGGGCCTGCGCGTCTTCCGCCGCGGCAAGGTGCGCGACACGTTCGAGCTCGACGACAACACCCTGCTGATGGTCGCCACCGACCGGCTCAGCGCCTTCGACGTGGTGCTGCCGACGCCGATCCCGGACAAGGGGCGGGTGCTCACCCAGATGTCGCGCTGGTGGTTCCACAAGACCAACCACATCGTGCCCAACCATCTGCTCCCGGACGACCCGGACGCCGTCCCCGCCGCCGAGCGCGATGACTGGCTGCAGCGCTCCATGCGCGTCCGCCGCGCCGAGCGCATCGACATCGAGTGCGTGGTGCGCGGCTACATCTCCGGCAGCGGCTGGAAGGAATACAAGAAGGATGGCACCCTCGCCGGCGAGCCGCTGCCCAGCGGCCTGAAGGAGTCGGGCCGCCTCGACCACCCGCGCTTCACCCCGGCGGCCAAGAACGACACCGGCCACGACGAGAACATCAGCCGCGCCAACCTCGCCGACGTCGTCGGCAAGGAGCTGGCGGAGAGGCTGGAGCAGGCCAGCCTCGAGCTGTACAACGCGGCCGCCGAGCACTGCAACGAGCGCGGCGTGATCCTCGCCGACACCAAGTTCGAGTTCGGCCACGTCGACGGCGAGCTGACCCTCATCGATGAGATCTTCACCCCCAACTCGTCGAGGTTCTGGGAGATCTCGGAATGGCATGAGGGAGAGCCGGTGACCTCGATGGACAAGCAGTTCGTGCGCGACTTCCTGGAGACGCTGTCGTGGGACAAGACGCCGCCCGGGCCGGAGCTGCCGCCCGACGTCGTCGAGGGCACGCGCAAGCGCTACATGGAGGCGGCGCGGCGCATCTGCGAGCTCGAGCTCGAGTAGCGGTGAGCACGCTCGAGAACCGTCCCAACACCGCGCTGCTGGTCGTCGACGTCCAGAACGGCGTCGTTGAGGGCGCCCACCGGCGCGACGCGGTCGTCGCCAACATCGGCAGCCTCGTCGAGAAGGCGCGCGGCGAAGGGGTCCCGGTGGTGTGGGTCCAGCACCACAGCGAGGAGCTGGCCCGCGGCAGCGACGTCTGGCGGATCGTCCCCGAGCTGAACCCGGACGACGCCGAGCCGCTGGTCGAGAAGGAGTACGGCGACTCGTTCGAGGACACCACCCTCGAGAGCGTGCTCGCCGACCTCGGCGTGGGGCGGCTGGTGGTCGCCGGCGCGGAGACCGACGCGTGCGTCCGCTCGACGCTCCACGGCGCGTTCGTCCGCGGCTACGACACCACCCTGGTCAGCGACGCCCACACCGCGGGGGACAAGACGAAGTGGGGGGCGCCGCCGGTGGACGCGGTGATCGCGCACACCAACCTGTACTGGACCTACCAGGAGGCCCCCGGACGGACGGCCGGGACGGTGGCGACCAGCGACGTCACATTCGACGCCGGAGCCGGGTCAGGCTAGCGTGCGCAAGCTCGCCCGCCTCGTCCTGAGGCACCGCCGCATCGTCATCCTGAGCTGGGTGGTCGTGTTCATCGCCGGGATCGCCGGGGTGAGCACGTCGGTCAGCCGCCTGTCGACCAGCTTCTCGCTGCCCGGGCAGCCCGGCTACGAGACCGCCAGCCGCGTCCTGCACTCGTACGGCACGGCCGCCGACGTCGCCCCCTACCTGTTGACGCTGCGGGCGCCGGCGGGTCAGCGCATCGATCCCACCCAGGCCGACGCGACCTTCGCCGCGGTCCAGCAGGCCGTCCCGTCCGCGCGGGTGATCGGCGCCCAGCAGACCGGCGACCCCGTCTTCGTCCCGGCCGACGGGCGCACCACGTTCGCCTACGCGTTCATCCCGCTGCCCACCGCGTTCACCGACCCCACCCTGCCGCTGCTC
>CAVQVY010000014.1:0-10557 GCA_963717185.1 Candidatus Dormiibacterota bacterium
TGTGTGTACTGGCTGGTTGGTATTGCTATGATGAGAAGGGGGCGTGACTGGTCCAGGAGCACGTAGGCGCTCTTGTGCGAATGGCTGCTGAGTGGGCAGTTAGGTGTTCTCTCGGGAATCAGTTGCATAGCGGTGAGAGAGCCCAGACTGGCTTAGATTGCGTTTCGCAAGTTCACTAATGGTTGGGCACTCGAAGATATCTTTGACAGTGATTGTCGAATGAAGCCGTTTGTTAATCCTGGACGCAACTTTTGTGGCTATTAAAGAGGTCATATATGGGTCTGCCGGTGCGCCGTGCCGGTCGAACAGGGCTGCCCGGCGATGAGCAGGATTCGGCGAGCCGGATCTCGGCCGACTTCAGCCGGTCGCCATGCGCGCAGATGCCCGAGGTACCGCCGGCCCGGCGTGTCCGGGGTGACGGGCACCTGCCGAGAAGAACGTGTCGGCAACGTCGAACACTGGCGGCGGGAACACGCCAGCTCGCGGGCGAAGACTCCGAGCACCTGCTCACGCGCGCGCTTGGTCGTCGCCGTGGAGGCGATGATCTTGGGGCCGTGGCCGTGCCGCCGGCGTTCCCAGGTGCAGAGCTCGATCGACGGCGGTCTCGAACAGGCCCGACCATCGTCCCCAGCGCGCCCGAGATCAGGTGCAGCTCGTCCTGGATGATCAGGTCCGGGCGCGAGTCGGAGCGACGGGCTGCGCTGGTCGACGGCGGGCAGTTCGCGCCTTTGGCTGGTTGTGCCGGTGTCGCCGCAGCTCGATCGTGCCGTCGAGGTCGGGGTGCGGTACCCATGCCGCGGGCAGTGCGGCTGACCCGTCCGAACAGGCAGTGGCGGCGCGCCTGCCACGGCAGCTGAGCGAACTTGTCCACGGTGGCGATGACCAGGTCGGGCAGGAGCCGGTAGATCTCCTCGTCGACGGTGACCACGGGGATGCCCTCGCCCGACCGCGCCGCGGAGAACGGGCAGCGCCGACGCCTTCGGCGTCGCCGCAGAACAGCAGTGATGCGGCCGCCAGCGTCTGTCCGGGTCGAGGTCGCTCGTCCGCGTGGAGGTTCGTTCCGCACCAGGGGCAGGACAGGGGCTGGAGGACGTGGTCGCTGGCGCCCGCTCTCCCCGGCCGGCGGCGATCTGCGCGGCGGCATCCTCGATACCAGTTGGCGATGACGCGTCCGCCCCACCCACATCCCGATCCGGAACGGTGTCTCGCCCCAGGTCGCCGCGTCATCGCTCCGGAGCGACCTCGCAGCGCAGACCAGAGTGGCGGCGCGCTGGAACTGCTGAGCGGTCAGCAGCCGCAGCGTGTAGCGCATCAGCACCGCAACGCCGCGCCACCGTCGCGGGCCGCCGCGCCGACCACGCCCTGCAGCCGGCGGATGGCGAACGTGTACGCGGTCAGCCCCAGGTAGGCCTCGGTCTTGCCGCCACCGGTCGGGAAGAACAACAGGTCGACGGTAGCCGACGTCGCGGCTGCCCGTTCGGCATGCGTCCGGGTCGGTGAGCGAGGCAGGTTGAGCAGCACGAACGCGAGCTGGAACGGCCGCCAGGACGCTGCCTCCGTCCCTTGCGCCTCACCTCCTCGCGGCCTGTGGATAGTCGAGGCAGGTGGTCCTCCCGCAGCCGGCCTGATATCGGTGCGCCGACGCTGTTCGGCCATTGCACGGTTCGCGAACTGGAACGCGTGCGAGCGCTTGACCGTGCCGCGGGCGCCGGGGTCGGTCAGCAGGTCGATGCCTGCGGTGATCCTGGTCGCTGCCTCGCGCGCGACCAGCACGGCGTGGGTGGCGGCGGCCTGCAGCGGCTCCGGCAGGCCGGAGATTTCGGCGGATCGGTCCTCCAACCAGGACCGGTAGCCCACCACCAAGGGCATGAGCCCGGCCCGGAGCGTCGCGGCGTCCGCGGTGGCGCCCAGCGCGTCCATCGACAGCACAACACCGGCCAGACCCTCCCCGATTGGCGCGATGGTGGACGCGACATCGTAAGTGGGGAGCCACGTGGTGCGGAGGCGCCGAGCGCACCGCTCACCGTCGCCGACCTCGGCGTGCACCGCGACGTTGCGGCCAGCGGCATAGCGGCGTTCGCGGCGGTAGAGCAACCGCAGGTGCGCCTCCTCCGGATCGTCGCTGATCGCGGTGAGGTCCTCCAGCGGGTCGTCGATCGGCAAGAACACCGTGGCGCGTCCGTCCAGCGCGGTGACCGTCAGCGTGGTCTGGAACAGCCAGGCGGTATCCGCGTTGGACGCCGGCTGGAGCTGATTGTTGATCAACGTCAGCTCGACGACGCGGCGGCCGTCGCGGGCCCGGACGGCGACGGCGAGCACTACACCAGGAGCGTTCTCGTCGGTGCCGGTCAGCGGATCCGGTACGGCTCCTCACCGTCGAGGCGGAACTCGCGCTCGTGCGACACCGGTTCCCGGGTCCAGGCGCGACGCTTCCTGCCATCCTCGGGGAACTCCTGCTTGGTGTACTGGCCCCAGGCGATGGTGACGGCCAGGACGTCGACGTCCCGGGGCACGGCGAAGGACAGGCCCATCGACGACGCCCAGATCCGGCCGAGGGACTGCGGGGTGAGCACCTCGGGCAGCTCAGCTTCGCCATCACCGCGGACACCGTCCTCGGGGTCGGGCACCTCGTCGGCCTGCGCGAGAGTGGAGGTTGGGTCGTGCTTGGGGCCCAGCATGCCGACCAGGTAGCGCTCCCGGGGACCGCCCGCGTTGGGCCCGAACTGCTCGGTCTCGCCGTCCCACGGGCCGAGCAGGTCGCGCTCGATCAGCTCACCCAACTCGTCGCGGACCTGGTGCGAGCCCACACCGGAGAACTCTTGTGGTGTGTCCAGCGGCGGAGTGAAGTCGGGATCGTCAAGGGCGGCCTGCACACCGCTGGGGCTCGCTAACAGCCCGGGGACGCGGTCCGCCATCAGGGCAACATCCCCTGGTCGTCGGCGGTCTTCCGCGCGGGTGCCGTGGCGCGCTTCTTACCGTTGTCGTGCAGCCCGGAGGCGACCTCCTCGGCGTAGCGCTCGTGGTTGAGCTCCAGCAGCCGATCGAGAATCTCCCGCTGCGCGGCAGGGCCGATGGTGTATCGGGTCTCACGGGCGCCGGGGTGGAAGCCGTGGTTGAGCTGGTCGAGCAGGTCGTCCCAGCCGTAGGCGCGGACGGTGGCC
Organism: Candidatus Dormiibacterota bacterium; assembly: GCA_963717185.1. Taxonomy (GTDB): domain Bacteria; phylum Chloroflexota; class Dormibacteria; order Aeolococcales; family Aeolococcaceae; genus Aeolococcus. The sequence continues at coordinate 3,162 of CAVQVY010000014.1, forward strand.
TCGTCGACGCTCCTGTGGATCGCGCGCAGCTCGACGATGTCAGTATCAATGCAAGCCCGGTCGTGGACGAGGTTGTAAGTCTTGGTCAGCCCGCACTGTCGGGAGAGCATCACGTGGCGGCGGTAGAAATCCAGCCGGTCCCCCAGCTCCCGCATCTGCTGGGTTAAAGCGGGGAGTGGCAGGGTTTCAAATACATCGGACGGAATATACCTGAGGTCGGCCTTCATCGTCGCCGAGTACTTCATGGTCCACCAGAAGTGCGGTGCGCTGGACAGCAGTGCGAGCAGTGCAGTCTCTTCGGAAGCGAATACTATGAGCATGTGCGAAAGCACTTGACCCGTTGGTACCAGCGCAGGCATCACCGTTCTGCTGGTCTGCGTGATCACGATGACCCGCTTCAAATCCGCGATGGCCTTGACCATGGCTGGGCGCTTCTCCGCATACTGCCAGTACCGTTCGGGCAGCGGCCTTCGAAGCACATACGAGCCGTCAGGCTTACGTCGCTGACGTTCGGGTTTGATTCGAGACTCGACTATCCCAAATACCTCTCGATACTCCTTCGCGCGCTCCTCGGGCCAGTCGTGGAAGTTGATGACCCATCGACGCGCCGAGCAGTCCTGGTCGGAATTGAGGTCCTGTCCGTTGAGGTAGGGAAACAGCGCGTCGGCGTTGCGCGGATCCTTGGCGATCAGTGCCGTTGCCTGCTCGGGCTCCATCGTGAAGCCCAGGCCCAGGATGTTCGAACCCTGGAACGACAAACCAGCGTTCACTCGGAGCCGGTGCGGATTCCCGGTGACCCGGGTAACCGGGTCGAGTGACGGCGTGATCCCCGGAACGACCAGGTCGTCCGCCTTTCGCTCGGCGCTATCCGTCAGTGGCGCGCGGCTGGTCCACGCCGCGCAGTGCTCCAGCACCGCGCTTTTGGACGGCCACGGCTTGCTTCACGGCCCGCCGGATGGTTACGTTGTCCGCCGTGAGCTGGTCGAGGCCCACCTCGCGGGTGTCGCCCTGGGCGAGCGTCTTGGTCGCGATCAGCCCGCTCTGTCCCCCAACGCCGAGCACATCGTGGGCGCGCAGCACGAAGTAGGCCACCAGGTCGGCACTGCCGCGCGCCCCCCGGCCGATCGCGGAGACTAGGTACTCGCGGTAGGCGGTGCCCAGCGCACCGGTGAGCTTCTGGCCTCCCAGGAACGGCGGGTTCCCCACGACCGCATCGAACCCACCCCCTGGAAGACCTCGGGGAACACCTGGCCAGGCATGGCCGGGTCGAACGCCCCGTCGATCTCGGTCGACGCGACCCGCCTTTCCGTTGCTCCCACGCAGCCGGCTCACCCCTGCCGGAGGCCACGTCGTTGACCAGCTGGGCGACCGCGGTCGACCCCGCCGCAAGGCCGCGGTCCGCGCGACCCGCGTACGCCAGCGCCGCTCCCACCGCCAGATCGGCGAACAGCCGCAGTTGCTTCGCCCGAAGCCCGACGTCGGCGAGCAGGTCGCGCTTGCGGGCCAGCGCAGCCAGCGGGTCGTCACCCAGCTCAATCCCGGTGATCTGGGTGCGCTCTGCGGTGATTTCGGCGACCAGGGACCGAAGGCCCGAGGTCCAGTCGAAGATGTCGTCGTGTAGCTCCTGCCTCGTTTCGGGTCCATGTGTAGGTACTTGAGCTGGTCGAGCGCGGTGATACCGAGTAGCGAGTCTCCCGTGACGAGCCGGTCGTCGAGGAAGGTGAACGTGCGCTGGGGGTCCATCGAGACCAGCCACAGCGACAGCTTGGCCATCTCCACGGCCATCGGGTTGATGTCGACCCCGTAGAGGCAGTGCTCGATTACCTGCCGCCGCGCCTCGACGACGACCGGGTCGTTGTCAGCGTCGGGGCTGTGTTCCGCGGAACGCGCCGCGTAGTCGGTGATTCGCGGGTCGCCTTCGCGGACCCATGCGTCGACGAGTTGGGCGCCGAGGTAGCGGCGGCGGCGACCAGGAACGCGGCTGAACCCATCGCGATGTCGGCGACCTTCAGCGCGAGGATCTTCTCGCTCGATACCGGCGTCCACGGCGGTGCAGCGGTCTGTAGCGGTCCCGGCGCGAACACCAGCGGTTCCAGAGCGTGCTGGACCACCTCTTCGGCTAGCTCGCGCGGTGTGTAGTGGGTGCCGGTGTTGCCGCGTAGGGCTGACTCAGTGACGTACAGCGCGCCGGGCAGGATGACCATCGGCAGGTCGCGTAGGTCGGTGCGTAGCAGCGCGTGGAACGGCAATAGCCGTTCGGTCAGTGGGTAGTCCCCGCCGGTCGCGGCAAGCAGTTTCTTTCGGACCTCCTCGCGGTCGGTGTCCGCCAGCGGCGTGAGTTTTTTGCCCAGCGCGGTAGCCGATCCGATCCCGGAACTCTTGTACTGGTCGGCTAGCGCGGCGGCGAGCGCGGGCAGGTCGCCTGCAGCAGCAGCTGCTTCTTCCAGCGAGGACAGCGGGACCTCCTCCTCGTGGCCCTCCTTGCCGATCAGGCCGACCACGACCACGCCCGCGCGGAACCCTTCGAAGGACAGCAGGCCTTCGTAGACGTAGCCGATCTGCTCGACGTCGAGGCTGCGGAAGCTCAACGCGCGGAGCTCGGCGTTGCGGCCCCTTCCGATCTGCACGTATTGCACGGCGCGCAGAACGTGCAGCACGGTCCGGTCATCCAGTGACAGCGGTAACCACCGGTAGGCCGCGGGGTCGAACAGGCCGCCGTCGTGGGGCGGCATGTGCAGGCGCGGGTGATCGATCCCGGTGTGCACGGCGTCGAAGAGCGCCAGCAGCCGGTGCCAGGCCGCGGAGCTGTGCTCCAGGTCGACCTCGCTGTCCTCTCGGGCGCGCTGCTGCAGCTCGGCGCCCAGCCGTCTAGCCGAGTACGCCCGGGCGTAGAGCTCGTTGTCGGCCGGCAGCAGCCCGCGTTCCTCGGCGAACAGGAGGAACACCACGCGCATCATCACCGAGACTGCAGCGCGGTAGACGTCGTGCGCGTCGATATCGGCCAGGGCGCGTTCGCCGCGTTCCCGCGCGGTGACGTCGGCCTGGCCGATCGCCGCGACCAGCAACTCGACGGCCTTGCGGACCTGCACACCGAGGGCTTCGGTGATCTCCTCTTGTTTGCTGAGGCTGGCCCGGAGCAGCGGGACCAGTCGCTCGTCGTCGGCGACGCCGAAGAACCGTCGACGGTTGAGCAGCGAGACGAATCCGCGCACCACGTCACGGTCGGCGGCCTCGGCCCAGGACGCGGTGTCGAACACCGCGGTGGCCGTAACCCCGCCGCGCGGCGCCCACACCAGCGCCCACCAGCGCCCGTCGGTGACCAGGCCCAGCTCGATGTCGTGGTGGCGGCACAGGTGCGCCACCCGATCCACCGGGGTCGCGGCCCACGCCAAACCCGGCAGGCGGGAGGTCGGGTGCTGCCCCGGCTGACACAGCATGCCGAGCAGCCGGGTGGTGTCCGGCTTGACGTCCTCACCCGGCTCTACCAGTGCGAAGGACGGGATGAGCGTCGTGTCGTGTTCGGCGACCTCGACAGCGAGGCCGTCCAGCGCAGTGTTGTTCAACCCGGCGGTGTGCAACGCGTCGCCCCAGCCGAGCAGGTCGCTGAGGAGAAACTCGATCCACGCCTGCTGGCCGGCAGCGGGATCGTCTGCCCAGACACCGTGCTCGCGGCGCAGCCGTTCGCGCACCGGCTTGTCCAGCGGATCCAGACCGGCCGGCCAGGTGGCGCGCAGTACCGGCAGGCTCAGGAAGGGTCCGCTGATCTCGACCAGGCTGAGCCAGTCGCGGTGGTGGGCGACGTTGTCACCGGCGCCGCCGCGGGGGTAGCGAGCGCGACTCATCGGGTCGCCTCCCGCTTCGGGACGACGAAGACCACCGCCACCGGGAACCGATGCGGTCGAGGATCGCGGTAGCGCGCCGCGACGGCAGCCAGCTCACGGTCGCGCTCGGCGGCGATCCCGGTCAGCCGTTGCTCCCAGTTCGCCCGGTCGCGTCGGAACTGCGCGACTTCCTCGGGGCGCCGTCCTTCGGCCCTGCTGAACAGCGCATCCTCGGCGTCCCCCTGGTTCAGCGCGTTGCGCAGCGTCGCCGCGAACTGTGTGAAGTTGTCCACGATGCGTCGTTGCTCGGTCTCTTGGCGCTGCGCGAGCTTGGCCTCCAGCGACGCGCGGCGGGTGCTGGTGCGCCAGTCGATCGCTGCCAGCACCCCGTCGCGGACTCGGGGCCAGCGCTGCGCCAGCCGCGCCCGGACCGGCGCCGAGGCGAGAACCCCGCCGGTCAAGGCCCGCTGAAGATGACCGCCAAGCACACTGAGGTTCTCCAACCGGCGGAACCGGCCCTGCTCGGGAGCCCATCCCCCGGCGTAGAGCACCTCCTCGTGCAGCCGTACCCCGTCGTTTCCCACGAGCAGGAACCGCGAGTAGGCGCCGACGAGCACGTCCTCCAGCCTGGGATCGTCGCTGACCACGGCAGTGACCCGGTGCAGGTCGACGTCGTCGCTGGACACCGCGGCGCGCAGCAACCGGGTCGACATCGTGACCAGTGGCGAGTTGAGGTGCGCGAGCACCACGTCACGACGACCGCGAGCGACCTCGGCGTCGAAGGTCACTGGGAGCTGGCGGGGCAGCTCGCCTGGACGCGGGGACTTCTCGGTCAGCCCCTCGGCCGCGCGTTCCCACGGCCTGACAAGCGTCGGCACGTCGAATAGCCCCTCGGCCAGGGACTGTTCGCCAGTATGCGGGCGCAGTGGTTGCTGGCGGGCTAACACCAGCGCGGTGTCGACCACCCGCTTGACACGGGCCGGGGTGATGCCCAGCTCGCGCACGGTCTGATCCAGGCTCTCCCGCAGCCGGCGGACCTGCTCGCCGACCCGGGTCTCCGTAGGCACCAGCTCCGGTCCCACGTCTGCGTTCTCGACGTCGACCGGCGAGTAGTCGCCGAGCATCCGGCGGGTCACCGCGTCGGGCAGCACCGAGTTGACCTTCCCGAGGTCTGGACTCCATCGCGCGATCTTCTGGCCACCCGCGACAGGAACTCCAGGTCCGCCTCGTAGGAGCCGCCGGCGCTTCTCCAGCCGGCGCCGACGAAATGCGCACATCTACCGGTGCATGCGTCTGCCCGTAGCGGTCGATGCGGCCGATCCGCTGTTCGAGCCGGTTCGGGTTGAACGGGATGTCGTAGTGGACCAGCCGGTGGCAGTGCTTCTGCAGGTCGATGCCCTCGCTGGCGGCGTCGGTGGCCAGCAGGATCCGCACCGGGTCCCGGTCCGGGGCGGCCTGGAACGCGGCCTTGCAGGTGCTCGCGGCGTCGCTCGTCCATGCCGCCGTGCAGCAGGCCAGCCGCTCCCCGCCCAGGCCGCGGGCGTCAGCAGCCCGGGCAGCCAGTCCTGGGTGTCGCGGTACTCGGTGAAGACCACGACCCGCTCGTCGTTCCAGTGCGCCGTCCGGCCGGCAGATCCCGGTCGAGCTCGCTCGATCAGGGCCCGGGCCTTGGCGTCCGGCTGCGCCTCGTGGCCGGCGGCCCAGGTCTGCATGCGCTGCCAGCAGCGCCGACTCCATCGTCGTCAGGCGTCGGGCTGCATCGGCCGGACAGCGCCCGAGCGCGTCCTCGCTCCGCCTCAGCGTCAGCGGCTCGTCGTCGTAGCCGGTCGTCCAGCCGCGTCATGAGGTCGTCGCTCCATCCACTGCCGGGCACGGCTGCGTCCCGGTGGCTCGGCCGTGGGGTCCGCCGCTGGTGGATCGGCGCTTGGTGCCATGGTCTCCAGGTAGACCTCGAGGTGTGCGCGAACGCCGCCGGGCGGAGAACAGCCGCTTCTTCAGCAGCAGCGGCGACCAGGTCGGTGCCGCGGCCACGCAGCACGGCCTGGCGCGGCGGCGGCTGGCGCGATACTCGCGTCAGCAGCGGCGTGGATCGCCCGCTCACTCGTCGGGTAGTCGGACCTCGATCGCGCCGGACCCGCCGCGGGAACCGCGGCGTGCCGTCCGCGTTTGCGATGTCGTCCTTCAGCCGGCGCACCATCACTCGCGGACCATGAACCTCGGTCCGGGTCGATACCGCGGGCGAAGCGCTGCGGGTCGAGCATCTCCAGCAGCGCCTGCACGACTCCGAGTAGCCGTTGTGCGGCGTAGCCGACAGGAACAGCCGGTGCTGGCAGTGCGGCCGAGCCTACGGATCAGCTTCGTTTGCTGCAGTCGACCGCGTACACCTGCTGCGGCGCCGGCAGGTGCGCACGTGGTGAGCCTCATCGACGATCAGCAGGTCGAAATACGGGCAGTGACGGCGCACCGGCGGTGAGCACCTCGTCGAGTAGCCGCTGCGCCCGGGCGTCCGCAGCCAGTGCAGGCTGACGATCGCTCAGCGGGTAAACGCTCGAAGGGGTTGGCCTCACAGCCGTGGGTCGCGGCGGAGCGCCCGAGCGCAGCGGCTCGAGCGACCGTGAAGTCCAGGCCGAACTTCTCCGCCATCTCGTCGCGCCATTTGATCGTCAGCCCGGCGGGGCACACGACCATGATCCGGCGGCTGCGGTGGCGCAGCAGCAGTTCCTGCGCGACCAGGCCGGCCTCGATCGTCTTGCCCAGGCCGACGTCATCGGCCAGCAGCAGGTTGACCCGGGGGGCGTCGACAGGCTCGAACCACCGGTTCGAGCTGGTAGTCCTCGATGGCCACCCCGGATCGGAACGGCGACTGCAACGTCTTGACATCCGCCGAAGTCACCGCCGTCCAGCGCACCGCATCCAGAAACGCCGCCAACCGCTCCGGCGGGTCAAAGCCATCAGGGACCACGTCCGGCAGCGATCCCGCGGGCAGCACCCGGCGACCCGGTTCGACCTCCCAAACCACCTCCACCGTGTCGCCGAGACGATCCACGCTCTGCAGGGCAACCACGGTGGCTCGCTCAGCCGGTTCGACGTCGCTGACCACCCACTGCTGTCCACGCACCGACACCAACGCCCCGATCGTGGGCCGCTCCGCGGTCGAGCTGGTCACTAGGTGAGAACCGTTGTGGCTGGACCGTCGAGCGGAACGATGAAGATCAATCGATGGGCAGCGGGATCCTCACCACCCGCAGCGGCTTTGGTTCGCGCTGTGCTACGTAGCGTTGTAGTTCGGCCGCGCTGGATCCTCGCCACGAGCGCACCCTCTGCACACGGATTCATGCAGGGGACGCTGCGTCCCGAGGGCGAACAAGAGACGTCTAGCAGTCGAGCAGGGGACGGCCACCAGCCTGACAAGGGACATCTAGATGGGCCGCGCGATCGTGCTGGCACTGTGCCGGGCCTTGTGATTCGGGTCGTCGGGCCCTATCCCTGGCCGACCGGCGCACCGCGCCGATGCGAGCCGCCGAGCACATCACCCAGCCAAAGGCCCCGAGGGGCGGACCGCGCCCCGCCTACTC
>CAVQVY010000015.1:0-65385 GCA_963717185.1 Candidatus Dormiibacterota bacterium
CAACACGCTCGAGGCGGAGGCGCAGCGCATCGCTGTCGAGGCCGGGTCATCACCGCCCAGGTCCATGCGAGCGCCGCGGCGGCCGGCCTGTACTACCCACCCGACCCGGGGTCATCGTCCACCTCGACGATCGGGGGCAACGTCGCCTGCAACGCCGCCGGCCCGCACACGCTGCGCTACGGCACCACCGTCGATTTCGTGGCGGGGCTCACCGCGGTGCTCGCCGATGGGCGCGTGGTGCGGCTCGGCGAGGGTGCCGACGCGCCCCAGCTCATTCCTCTGCTGTGCGGGTCCGAGGGCACCCTGGCGGTGGTGACAGAGGTGCTGCTCCGGCTCGTCCCGGCGCCCGCGGCCCTGCAACCCTGGCCGGCACCTTCAACGGCATGGAAGCGGCGGCGGCAGCTGTGGCGGCGATCACCGGGGCCGGCATCGTCCCGGCGGCTCTCGAGTTCCTCGACCGAGCGGCGCTGGACGCCATCGCGGCCGCTGGGGCAGGCGCGGTCGCCCCCGGCGCGGGCGCGCTGCTCATCGTCGAGGTCGAGGGGGACGCCGGCGACGTCAACGCGTACGGCGAGGCGGTGCGGTCGGCCCTGGTCCAAGGCGGAGCCCGGACCGTCGACCACGCCACCAGCGCTGAGGAGGCCGCGCGCCTGTGGAAGCTGCGCAAGTCGGTGAGCGCGGCGGTGGCCAAGGTGCAGATCGGCAAGGTGAACGAGGATGTCGTGGTCCCCCGCGACCGCGTCGCCGAGCTGGTCTCGCGCAGCCGCGAGATCGGCAGCGCCAACGAGCTCGGCGTGGTCAACTTCGGTCACCTCGGCGACGGCAACATCCACACCACGTTCCTGATCGACCCGCGCGTCCCCGGTGACCGCCTCAACGCCGCGTCCGCCGCCGAGGCGCTCTTCGAACGGTGCTGTCGATGGGCGGCTCGCTGAGCGGCGAGCATGGCGTCGGCACCGCCAAGCTGGCATTCGTAGAGCGGCAGCTCGGCACCGAGCAGGTCGCCCTGATGCGGCGCATCAAGAGGGCCTTCGACCCCGCGGGCATCCTCAACCCTGGCAAGAAGATCCCGCGGAGTCGCCGGCGGCGCCCGCGGTCGACGAGGCTGAGCCCGAGCTCGAGGCGGCCGGCGCGCACTGAGGGCCTGGCCGGGCCGTCACTCCTGGGCGGAGAGGAGAGCTCCCACGAAGTCCGTCTGCCCCACCCGCGCGGCCAGGTCGTGTCCCAACTCGTCCATGTCGAGGGCGGCGTCGTAGATGAAGGAGTAGACGTTCTCCATCGTCCAGTCGCCGAAGTCGAGGTCCGCGAGAACAGTGCGCAGGCGCGCGTCGCTTCGCCCCGCTTCGAGCGTCTCCGTCGCGGCCGCATACAACGCCATGAGGATGCGCAGCTCGGCCTCGTACTCCTCGATCAGCTCTGGGTCGGCCTCGTCGGCGCGCAGCCGGTTCAGGGTGGAACGGATCGCCTCGATCTCGACCTGGTACTCGTCCACGTCCGTCCCCAATAGCGGTCGATCCGCCGCGCCTCAGTACAACAGGTGATGAAGGGCGATCGTCGGCGCGGCGAGGATGGCGATGATGTTCATCACCTTGATCATCGGGTTGATCGCGGGACCGGCGGTGTCTTTGTAGGGATCGCCGACGGTGTCACCGGTGACCGCCGCGGCATGCGTATCGGTTCCCTTGCCGCCGTAGTGGCCGTCCTCGATGTACTTCTTGGCGTTGTCCCAGGCGCCGCCGCCGGTGGTCATCTGCAGCGCGACAAACAGCCCGACCACGATGGTGCCGAGCAGCATCGCGCCCAGCGCCTGCGGGCCGAGGACGAAGCCGACCAGCAGCGGCGCGACCACCGGCAGCAGGCCGGGGATGATCATCTCGCGCTGTGCCGCCGCGGTGACCAGGGCCACGCACCGTGCGTACTCCGGCTTGCCCGTGCCATCCATGATCCCCGGGATCTCGCGGAACTGGCGGCGCACCTCGATGACGACGCCACCGGCAGCGCGTCCGACCGCGAGCATGCAGAGCGCGCCGAAGAGGAAGGGCATGATGCCGCCGAGGAAGAGTCCGACGATGACCACGCCATTGTTCAGGACAGGTCGAAGCTGAACGGCACTCCGCCGTGGTGGTTGCGAAGCACGTCGGTGTAGCTCGCGAAGAGCACCAGCGCGGCGAGGCCGGCGGAGCCGATCGCGTATCCCTTGGTCACGGCCTTGGTGGTGTTGCCGACGGCGTCGAGCGGGTCGGTGACATTGCGCACCTCTCCGGGAGGTCGGCCATCTCGGCGATGCCACCGGCGTTGTCGGTGATCGGCCCGTACGAGTCGATGGCGACCACGATCCCGGTCATCGAGAGCATCGCCATGGCGGCGATGGCGATCCCGTACAGCCCGGCCAGCGCGGCGGAGGCGAGGATGCCGATGCCGATCACCAGCACCGGGATGGCCGTGCCCTCCATGCCGATCGCCAGCCCCGCGATGATGTTGGTGGCGTGGCCGGTCTGTGACGCGCGTGCGATCGTCTTCACCGGCCAGAACTGCGAGCCGGTGAAGAACTCCGTGATGGCCACGATCAGCACCGTGATGACGATGCCGATGACGGCGCACCAGAACAGGTTGGTGGCGCCCGCAGTGAAGGCTGTGTTGTTGAACTCGCCGTTGCTGTCGAGCAGGCGCGTGGCCAGGTAGAAGAGGGGGATGGCCACCACCACCGCCGCGATCAGCCCCTTGTACAGCGCTCCCATGATCCAGCCGTTGCGGGGGATCTTCACGAACCAGGTGCCGATGATCGACGCGACGATGCTGATCGCTCCGAGGATCAGCGGGTACATGATGAATGCGAGGCTGTGGCCGGTGCTGCTCTTGTAGAGCAGCCCTCCGAGCAGCATCGCCGCCACCGCGGTGACGCCGTAGGTCTCGAAGAGGTCGGCGGCCATGCCGGCGCAGTCACCGACGTTGTCACCGACGTTGTCGGCGATGACCGCGGGGTTGCGCGGGTCGTCCTCGGGGATGCCCGCCTCCACCTTGCCGACCAGGTCGGCGCCGACATCGGCTGCCTTGGTGTAGATGCCGCCGCCGAGCCGCGCGAACACGGAGATCAGGGAGGCGCCGAAAGCGAAGCCGACGATGTAGTCGATGTTCTGGAAGACCCCGTAGGCGATCACCACACCGATCAGACCGAAGGCCACCACCATCATGCCGGTGACCGCGCCGCCCCGGAAGGCCATGCGCAGAGCCGGCTGGAGCCCGCCGCGCGCCGCCTCGGCGGTGCGCAGGTTGCTGCGCACCGAGATGTTCATGCCGACGTAGCCCGCCGCCGCGCTCAATGCCGCGCCGAGCAGGAAGAGCACGCGGTCTGCCAGCCGAGGGCGAAGAGCAGGAAGACGAAGATGACCGCTCCGATCGCAGCGATGATCGTGTACTGGCGGTTGAGGTACGCCTGGGCCCCCTCCTGGATGGCCAGGGCGATCTCCCGCATCCTCTCGTTGCCTTCGGGCTGGCGGAGCACCCAGAAGATCAGGTAGACCGCGTAGGCCAGGCCCAGCACCCCAGGCGGCGATGGGCAGCAGGACATTGATGGTCATGGGTTCCTTCCTAGCAGGCGGCACTGCGCGGGGCGGCCGCCGGTGGAGTAGCCGCGAGATTGTAGCGACCGGCGACCCTGACGCGATGCTGCCGTGTAGGCTCGAAGAGATGGGAGAGAGCCCGGCCGACGGTCATCATCGCCGTCGGCGACGAGGTGCTCTCCGGGCCACACCCAGGACACCAACTCCGCCTTCCTGGCCGCGCGTGCGTTCGCGGCCGGGTTCCCGGTGCGGCGGATCGAGGTGGTGGCCGACCGCCTCGAGGACGTCGTCGAAGCCGTGCACCGAGCCATGGCCGAGCCCCGCGTCACCAGGGTCGCGGTGTGCGGCGGAATCGGGCCGACCCCGGATGACCGCACCTTCGAGGCCGTTGCCGCGGCCCTGGACCGGCCGCTCGAGGAGAACGCGACGGCTCTGGCCAACATCACCGCGATGGTGTCCCGTATGCACGCCGCCGGCTGGATCGCCGACAACGTCGTCAGCGAGGGCAACCGCCGCTGCGCCGTGGTGCCGGCGGGCGGGCTGGTGCTGACCAACCGTCGCGGCATGGCGCCGCCGATGGCGTACGAGCTCTTCCCGACCGCTGGCTGTTCATCCTCCCGGGCGTGCCGCGCGAGTTCACCACCATCGTCGAGGAGGAGCTGATCCCGCGATTCTTCACCGGTGGAACGGCGTCCCTGGTGGTCGAGGTGCGCTACCGGGGCGTCCCCGAGGCGGAGCTGTACACGCCGCTGCGCCGGCTGGCCGAGGAGTTCGCCGATGTCGCGGCAGGGTCGTACCCGCAGACCGAAGCCCGCCAGGTGATCATCCGGCTGCGCGGCACTGCGACCGGAGCGGGTACACGAGGCTGCCCGGCGATGCTCGAGCTCGACGGCCGCGGCGAGCTCCTCGGCGCGGAGCAGCGAGCGCAACGAAAAAGAGGAGAGCGCGGGCTCTCCTCTTCCCGGGTCGCGCTAGCGACGGGCGTCAGCCGACCTTCTGCAGGTTGCGGGCGCGTGGGCCCTTGGGGCTGTCGACCACCTCGAACGTCACCGACTCGCCCTCCTCGAGGCTGTCGAAGTCGACGGTGGTGAGCTCGGTGCGGTGGAAGAACGCCTCCGACCCGTCGTCACCGCGGACGAAACCAAAACCCCGGTCGGGGCTGATCATCTTGATACGGCCAGCGGGCACTTGTTGCACCTCCAGGAGCTCGCGCTGACATCGAACAACCGACACGCCCACGCCACCGACCCCTCAGGGGATGCCCCGGGTCAGCACCGGGGACCTGCGGTCTGCACGATCGAGAGCGTGACCCGCAAGCGGACTGCGACCGTTCGGTATCGACGCTCAGTCGAGAATAGCAGGCATGTCACTCCGGTCGCCCTGCCACGATGCATGCAGGTCGAGGAGAGACTTCCGGGAGGTTGGCGTAGTACGACTCGACGTCGATGTCGGCCGGGTAGGGGAGCGCGCAGCGAGGGCTCGCTCTGGCGTGACGATGGCGTCCCAGGCGCGCGCAACCGGCTTGGAAACCCCAGTGCTGTCAACGATTCCCAGCCGGAGAGCCATGGTCGCCGCTCGCTCGGCGCAGCGCTGAGGAGCCGTTCGCCCCAGTCGGACCACGCGGCGGAGTGCACGCCCGGCAACTCCCGAGGTGATGAGGCGTTGCAGCATCTCGTCACAGCGACGGGCGGCGACGTCGGCGGGCGCGGTGAACGGTCCACCGCGACCGCGGCCGCGGGCTCTGCGGCGACGGGATCGCCGGACGCGATCGCCAAGCTCGACCGACAACGGCGCCGACGCGCCCGCCAGCGCCTGCGCCAGCTCGACGATGAAAACGGCGCGGCCGGGCTCGAGCGGGTCGCCGGGCAGCGGCAGGCGCTGGGGGCGCAGCGCAACCCGATCTCGTCCACATGGTCGGCGACGGCCGCGAGGCGAACGCCCCGCCCGCGCACCACGTCCCCTGTCCCCAGCGTGACCCGGCTGCGTCTCCTCCTGGGCGCGCACGCGTTCCGCGAGAAGCGCCGCCCAGCCGGCGATGTCGGCGATCCGGACCGGCCGGACCGTGCTGGCCGGGTCGTGGCCGAGCTCCCACGCGGCGACCGCGGGGTGGCCGGCGAACCCCGCGAGCAGCCGTCGAGCCAGCGCACCTGGGCCTCGAGCATCAGCGGGTCCGTGTAGATGTCCCGCGGACCGCCGTCGACGACGCGCGCGTCGGTGATGCAGCGCACCCCCCGCCGGGGTGCGCGCCGGTCGATGGCGTACGCCGGGAGCATCACGCAGTCGCCGATCGACTGCGCGGACAGCGTCAGCACGATGCGCAGGCCCAGCTCGCGCGCGGCGGTGAGCACGGTCTCGAGGTCGCGCATGCGGTGCGGGTTTGGTGCACGGTCGGTCGGCATGAACGCGTCCCAGCTGAGCAGCAACCGCACCGTGGGGACTCGCATCGAGGCGATGGTGGCGAGGTCGTGCCGCACCGAGTCGGCGTGGAACTCGTGCCACATGTACGGGCCGACCGCGGAGGGCCAGTAGGTGACGCCCACGTCGAGCTGGTCGGACCGAGCCCGGGTCATCGCGCCGCCCTAGTAGACGAAGAGGTCGATGCCTCCGGCGACGGTGAGCACCTGGCCGGTGATGTAGCGCGCCTCCGGTGACACGAGGAAGCAGATCGCGTGGGCGATGTCCTCTGGCTCCCCGGCGGTGCGGAGCGCGGTGCGGAGGACCATCCGGTCGTTCATCTTCGGGCTGCCCGCCTTGAACGCCTCGGTGCCGATGATCCCCGGGGCGATGACATTGGCGGTGATCCCGTAGCGGGCGCCTTCGAGTGCCATCGACTTGCCGAGCCCGATCAGGCCCGCCTTGGTGGTGGAGTACGAGGCCTGGCCGAAGCCACCGAGGGTCCCGGCAACCGACGCCATGTAGATGACCCGTCCCCAGTTCTGCTCACGCATGTACGGCCACGCCGCCTTGGTGCAGAGCATGGCCCCGGTGAGGTTGACGCGGAGGTCGCGTTCCCACAGCTCGTCGTTCTGGCTCTCGATCTGCGCGATGTGGTCCAGGGTGCCGGCGTTGTTGACGAGGATGTCGATGGAGCCGAAGTCCTTCTTGACCTGGGCGAACACGTCATGAACCTGGTCACGGTTGGTCACGTCCATCTTCATCGCCACCGACCGGCGGCCCATCTTGCGGATGTCCTCGCTGGTCTGCTCGGAGTACACCGCGTGTTGCGAGGTGAAGAGCTGCGCGAGCGCGGAGTTGGCGCCCTCCGCGGCCTGCTGGATGTTGGGATCGGACTCGATGAGGATGTCGGTGACCACGACGTCCGCTCCGGCGCGACCGAGTGCAAGACAGTCGGCGCGGCCGAGGCCGCGCGAGCCGCCGGTGACGACGGCAACCCTGCCGGTGAGGTCGAACATCTCGTGATCTCCCAGTGCACGTGCGTGCGATGACAGCAGCCGATTATCGCCAAGCGCGCCGCCGCCCTGTGCCGCGCCGGCGGTGGGTTATAGTCGCCGACGATGTGACGGCGATGGGGCTCGCCGCTGACGCCGGTGATGCGGCTGATGGCTCCTACTCACAGGAGTCCCCCAGTGCGTACAGCCCTTGCCATCGCGATCGCCGGTGCCCTCGGCGCCCTCAGCCGTTACGCCCTCCAGGCGGTGATCGACCCGCGCAGCGACGGGCTGCCCTGGGGCACGTTCGTGGTCAACGTGTCGGGATCATTCCTGATCGGCCTGATATTCACCCTCACGACCGAGCGGCTCAACGTCGAGCCGTGGCTCCGCACCGCGCTCACGGTTGGATTCCTGGGCGCGTACACGACCTTCTCGACACTCGCCTTCGAGACCGTCAGACTGCTCGACGGAGGCGAATGGTTGACCGCGTTTCTCAACATGGCGGGCAGCGCCGTCTTCGGGATTGTCGCCGTCCTCGCCGGCATCGTGGTGGCGAGGGTTGTGCTGTGAAGCTCGAGGGTGACGGACAGCTCCTGCGCATCTTCATCGGCGAGTCCGACCACTGGAAGGGACGGCCGCTGCACGAGGCGATCGTGCACCTGTTCAAGGAAGCCGGCCTGGCCGGCACCACCGTGATCCGTGGCGTCGAGGGTTTCGGCGCGAGCTCGCGGCTGCACACCACGCGCCTGCTGCAGCTGAGCCAAGATCTCCCCATGATCATCGAGGCGGTCGACACCGAGGAGCGGATCGCCGCGGTGCTTCCGCAGCTCGACGAGATGGTGGCCGAGGGCATGGTCACCCTGGAGCGGGTGCACGTGATCAGCTACCGCGGCCGGGCAGCGACATGAGCGACCTCCTCGAGGTCGACGTCGTCGTCGAGGTTCCCAAGGGGAGCCGCAACAAGTTCGAGTGGGACCCGGACATCGGGGCCATCCGGCTCGACCGCGAGCTGTTCACCGCCACCCGGTACCCGGCCGACTACGGGTTCGTGGTCGACACCCTCGGGGAGGACGGTGATCCCCTCGATGCGCTGGTGCTGTTGGGTGAGCCCACCTTCCCCGGCTGCCACATCTACTGCCGTCCGCTCGGGGTGTTCTGGATGACCGACGAGCACGGCCCCGACGCCAAGCTCCTCATGGTCCCCTGCGCCGACACACGCGTGGAGTGGAAGGAGCTCGACGACGTACCCGAGTCGCTGCTCCTGGAGATCGCCCACTTCTTCGAGATCTACAAGGAGCTGGAGCCGGGCAAGGCCACCCAGGTGCGCGGCTGGGACAACCGAGGAGCAGCGGAGGCCGAGATCAAACGAGGCCAAGAACGGCGCCGCGAGAACCCCACGTAAAGATCCGTCAGCGCAGGCGACTTCACGTCGCCGGAGCTGACACCGCTTCCGGGGGGAGCCCGAGGGGGGAACGAAGCTCCCTTCGCCCCTAGCCGGCCGCGGCGACCGCCTCGACTGCGGCCGGGTCCTCCTTGATCACCCGCGGCCGGGCCGCGAGGGCCTTGCGCTCGCCGAGGATGAGGCGGCTGATGACGAGCCGCTGGATCTCCGCGGTGCCCTCCCAGATCTGGTAGATCTTGGCGTCGCGCATGAAGCGCTCCACCGGGTACTCCTTGATGTAGCCGTAGCCGCCCAGCACCTGGACGGCGTCGACGGTCACGCGCATGGCCACGTCGCCGGCCATCAGCTTGGCCATCGAGCCCTCTCCCCTCGCGAACGGGATGCCGTTCTGGGCCATCCACGCGGCACGCAGCGTGAGCAGCCACGCGGCGTCGATCTCGGTCGCCATGTCGGCGAGCTTGAAGGCGATCGCCTCGTGGCGGGCGATCGGCTTGCCGAAGGCGTAGCGCTCGAGTGAGTAGTCGCGGGCGAACTCGTACGCGGCGCGCGCGATGCCCACCGCGCCGGCGGCGACGAGCGGACGGGTAGCCTCGAGCATCAGCAGCGCGCCGATGGCGCCCGGGCCGGTCGCGTTGCCCTCCTTGTCGAACCCGAGACGGGCCTCCTCGGGGACGAAACAGTCCTCGAAGATGACCTGGGCTGTGTGCGAGGCGCGCACGCCGAGCTTCGACTCCTTGCGGCCCTGGCGCATGCCCGGGGTGTCCTTCTCGATGACGAAGCCGGCGATGCCGGCCGCGCCCGCGGACTTGTCGGTGGTGACGAACGCAACCATGATGTCGGCGATCCCGCCGTTGGTGCAGAACTGCTTGGTGCCGTTGAGGACATAACCACCGTCCGCCTTGGTGGCGGTGGTCTCCAGCGCCATCGAGTCGGAACCGCTGTTCGGTTCGGTGAGACCCATGGCGCCGATGCGCAGCTGCTTGGGATCGCAGAACTGGCTGATGTACTTCTGCTTCTGCTCCTCGGTGCCCATCGCCAGGATCGCCGCCCCGCAGAGCCCGGTGGCGTTGATGGAGACGCCGATGCCGGCGTCTCCCCAGGCCAGCTGCTCGGTGAGGATCAACGAGCTCATCAGGTCGATCCCGCCGCCGCCGTACTGCTCTGGGAAGCCGCTGGCCGCGTCAAGCCCGAGGTCGTGGGCCTTGTGCATGACCGCCCACGGCGTCTCTTCCTTCTCGTCGTACTCAGCCGCGACCGGGCGCATCTCGTTGACCGCGAACTCGTGGGCGAGCTTGCGGATCTCCTCCTGCTCCTGGGTGAAACTGAAGTCGAACCCCATGTCCTTAACCCCTCTGGCGTGGAAGCCGGACGGTTGCCCGGCCGTTGGTGAGTACGCGTTCGCCGCTGCTCGAGATCGCCTCGAGCTCGAGGTTGGCGACCCCCGCTGAATCATCGACCTCGACCACCCGTCCCGTGCAGGTGACTGTCTCCCCGGGCAGCAGCGGCTTGGAGAACCGGCACGCGACCGAGACCACCTGCTCGTAGCCTCCGGCCCAGCGGGCCACCGCCTCGGTGAGGATGGCCATGTCGAGCAGCCCGTGCGCGATGGTCCCCGGGAGCCCCACCGAGCGGGCGAAATCCGGGTCGACATGGATCGGGTTGTGGTCCCCGGAGGCGTCCGCGTAGGCGTTGATCTGCTCCTGGGTGACCGAGCGGCTGAGCGGAGCCATCTCGTCGCCGACCGCGACCGCGCCGAGCGTGGCTGTGCCGGCGTCACTCATCGGATGATCATCAGGGAGCGGCCGCGACACACCGTCTCGCCGTCCTGCCTGCGTGCCTCGTGGTCGATGCCGAGAAAGGTCATGCCGCGCTTCTCCTCGACGGATGCGATGACGGCGGTGGCGTCCACGACGTCGCCGGGGTGGACCGGCGTGGGCCACTCGAAGGACTGCTCACCATGCACCAGCCCGGCGAGGTTGACCCCCACCTCGGCGTCGCCGAACAGCTGGTAGAGGGTGGGAAAGAGGCAGTAGAAGGCTGCGTACGTGGGAGGCACCGTCCCAGGTGAGAAAACGTCGTCGGAACCGGCGATCGCGGTCGCGAACGCCGCCGCGGCACCCGCGTCGACCACCTGTCCCGCAGCCTCGTAGCGGCGCCCCACGTGGCTCTGGTCAGGCATGCGGAACCTCCTCGCAGCTGTCGTCGAGCGTCACGGGATGACCATGCATCTCGGCGGTCAACGCGTCAAGCTCACCCAAACTTGACATCGGTGTCAACATTTCTTCGGCCACTATACCACCCGGGGGCGGGCCGCTCCCGGTGGGACACAAACCTCGGTTTCGAGGTCCGCCCCGATCCTCAGCCGGCCAGCTGGTGGACCCAGCCCGGCTCGACGCGAACCTCCCCAACGGTCGCGCCGGCCCAGTTGAGCACCGGTGGCTCCCCGAAGCCGGCCAGGCGCGGGTCGGCGAGCTCGGCGGGGCTGAGCCAGCCCAGCTGCCGAAGAGCCGCCAGCGCCACCGCGGAGATGGCCGACTGCTCTCCCCCCTCGAGCTTGATCGCGAGTGCTGGCCCGTCGGGGCGCCGCACCGCGACCCAGACCCCGGCCGCGCCACCCTTGACCGTCACCGCGTGGCCGCCGACGGTGAGAAGCGCGGTGTCGAACCGGCCACGGCCGGCGACGAGGTGAGGGTTCGCCTCCATCGCCCGCTGGCAGCGGAGGAACCCGGGCTCGCCGGCGGCGGCGGCAGCGAACATCCGGGCAAGGGCGTTCAGCGGCAGGCCGTGGGTGGGGAGCCCACAGCCGTCGATCCCCACTGGGGCGTGCTCGAGGTCGACGCCGGATAGCCGGCTCATGATCCCGCGGATCTCAACCTGAAGGGGGTGGTCGAAGTCCGCGTAGCCCGCCGCCGGCCAGCCCCGCACGACGCAGACCGCCAGCATGCCCGCGTGCTTGCCGGAGCAGTTGTTGGTCAGCGGCCGCGGTCCTCCCCCGGCGGTCAGCACCGCCTCGGCGGACTCCGTGTCCATCGGCAGCTGTGGACCGCAGCTCAGCGCGCGCTCGTCGAGCCCGACCCGGCCGAGCAGCCGCTCCACGACCTCGAGGTGAGCCGGTTCCCCGCCGTGCGAGGCACACGCGATGGCGAGCTCTGCGTCGGACAGGTCCAGTTGTTCGGCCACACGCACCAGCGGGAGCGCCTGGATTGGTTTGACGCAGCTGCGCAGGGTGGTGACCGCAGCGGGATCGCCGGCGGCGCCGAGGACCGTTCCGTCGCCGCCGGCAACGGTCACATGGCCGCGGATGACCGCCTCGAGCGCTGTCCCCCGCCAGATGGTCGCGAGATGAGCGGGCGGAGAGGATGGCACGGCCGGCAAGTGTTGCAGGCCGTGCCGGCTCAGCGGACGGTCAGATCAGCCCCACCATCGCGGTCTGGCGATGGAAGCGCACCCGGCAGCGCTGGCATTTGAAGACCAAGCGCAGCCCGAGCCTGCCGATCACCCCCGCCTCACGGTCGAGGCAGTTGGGGCAGATCGCGTGCTCCTCGGCGAGCTCGGCGGGCACATCCTTCAGCGGCAGTTCGACGGGCTTGTACTTCCTCATGGGGGTGCATGGTAGCACTCTATGCGACAGTGTCAATATCAGTTTTAGCCCCAGTAGGTGAGTGGGGGCGGTGGAACAGCCGGAACTCCCCGAGGAGCCGCCTGCGGCGCCTCTCGACGCGCTGGTCGCGCCTCGGCTCGGTGAAGACCTCGGGGTGCGTGGTGCGCGCATCCCCCATTGCAGCGCGGATGAACACGGCCGCCAGACTGGCCAGCGGAACGGCCACCAGCGCGCCGAGGAAACCGCCGAGCTCGATGCCGGCGAACAGAGCGAGGATGGTCACCAGGGGGTGCAGCCTCACGAACCGCGCCTGGATGCGGGGGGCGAGCAGGTACCCCTCGATCACGTGGATCACCACGAACAGCAGCAGCGCCCACAGAGCCGTCGCCGGGTTCTTGGTCAGCGCCAGCAGGATCGCCACCGCGCCGCCGACGAAGGCGCCGACCAGCGGAACGAGCTCGAAAGTCCCGGCTGCGATGGCCACGACGATCGGGTACGGCACACCGATGACCCAGCAACCGAGGCCGGCCAGGACGCCGACGATCGCCGCCATCACCAGCTGGCCGCGCACGTAACCGCCTACCACCACACCGAAGGCGTCGAAGGCGAAGTCGGCCTCGCTGCGCACGCGGCCCGGCAGCAGGTTGACGATGCCGGCGCGCAGGTGCTCACCGTCCTTGAGCATCCAGAAGGCGACGACCAGGGTCACCAGGATGTCGAGCGCGATGGTCAGCGTCGAGGTGACCACGTTGAGCAGGATCCCCGCCACCCTGCTGGACACATCGCTGCTGATGGTGGTGGAGACACCGTTGCCGCTCAGCTGGATGCCGTGTGCCGCGAGCTGCGTGCGCACCGTCGTGAGGATGTCGTTGACCTGCTTGATCAGGGCCGGTCCCTGCTTGCTGAGCTGGGACGCCTCGTTGACGATCGGGGTCGCGATCAGGTAGCCGATGCCGGCAAGCACGGCCACCCCGGCGAGCAGCGTGAGCACGATCGCCGCTGTGCGCGGTACGTGGACGCGGTCCTCCAGCGCCTGCACGATCGGGCCCGCGATGAAGGCGATCACCGCGCCGAACAGGACGTAGAGGAGCACGGTCAGCAGCGCGCCGAGCACCGACTGCACGATCCCGAGCAGCTGGACGCCGACGAAGATGGTGACCAGGATCGCGGCCGCGCGAACCCACCACCAGGTCGACCTGCGGATATCCGCGGGCGGTCCTTTGGCAGGGTCCGTCCCGGTGGTGGCGGACGGCGCCCGGGCGCCGCGCGCCTGCGCTTCGGTCATTGATTTCAGTGTACGGGCGGTGTCCCTCCCCGCCCGGCCCGTCTTTGACTGTGGGTATCGGCCTTTGTTAGCCTGCGGCGCGGCCTGATCGTTTGGGGGAACGGTCGACGACGTCCCGAGGGGCGGCCCGTTCTGGAGGGGGAACCATCCGCGGTAACCGACATCGACTCGTCCGGCACGCGTGGGTCCTGCTCGCCGCAGTGCTGCTCCCGGTGCTGGCGCCGCATCCCTCCGCGCCGGTGGCGGCGGTCATCTCGCCCCCCGCCGCCAACGCCGACATCATCCTCAGTGCCGTCATCGAGCGGCCGGCCGTGGTCCCCCCCATCGCCGCCCGGCCCGCCCAGACCGTCGTGGTCAGCCTCGGCGAGACCATCGAGCTGCTGGCCAGCCGCGACCACTCCGACGCCGCGGCGATCCGCTGGGCCAACGACCTCCCCACCGGCGCTGAGCCGACACCCGGGACGGCCCTGCTCCTGCCTCCCAGCGCGGGGGCCCTGGTTGAGGTGCTCCCCGATGAGCGGCCCAGCCACTTCGCCAAACGCCTGGGCCTCGACCCGCGCGTGATCCTCGACTACAACGCACTCGCCAAGGACACGCCGCGGCCGGCGGGAAGCTACTTGCAGGTCCCGGCCAGCGCGGCTCCGTCCGGCGCCCTGGTGGGTCGCTACTTCTCGCGCGCCGCCGGCGGCGTGCCGTCCGTCTTCGAGGTCCACGCCGCGGTGCCCGACGGGTTCCCCTACGGCCAGTGCACGTACTACGCAGCGTCGCGCCGCAACGTCACCTGGGCTGGCAACGCGGGCTGGTGGTTCAGCGCAGCCAACGGCATCCGGCCCGAGGGACACGTCGCCGTGGCGGGAGCCATCGTGGTGTTCCACACCGGCTGGTTCGGCCACGTCGCCATCGTCGAGAGCGTCAACCCTGACGGCAGCTTCGTCATCTCCGAGATGAACTACTACGGCGACGGCGGAGGCTGGGGGCGCGTGGACCATCGCACCATCACCCACGCCGATTTCTGGTCCATCACCGGGTACATCTACTGAGCCGGTAAGGGGCGCCCCCGGTGCGAGGCGCGTGCAGGTGCCGCGTCAGGGCTTCGTCGGCCGTTTGCGTCGCTGCGTGCTTGCCACTGGCAAGCACTTCGCTCCTTCGGCCGCTGCAGATTCCGCTGCACCTGCTCGCGCCTCACACCGGCGGTACCTCTCTGGCCAGTCCATCCCGGTGACGGACCGAAATCGGCAGCGAGCGCGATGGGCGTTGGTTGCCACTGTGGCGTTAGGAGAAGACGGTCTTCCTTTTGCCTTGGACGTATGCCAGCCCGAAGTGCCTTTCCCGGCTACCCACTTGTCGCGGCTCGTCGTCCGGGAGCGGGTGAGGCGGAAGGCCTGGGGTCTGCAGCTGAATCTGCAGCGGGCCGAAGGAGCGGAGTGCTCGCCAGTGGCGAGCACGTAGCGACGCTAACTGGCGCGAAGCCCTGAAGCAGCAGACCCCAGGTCGTCGCCGCCCCGAGCCGCCCCGACGGCGGTCAGCCGGAGAAGCGGTACCCGATGCCCGGCACTGAGTGGATGTACGTCGGCTTCTCGGCGTCCGGCTCGATCTTCCGGCGCAGCCGGTACACGTGGGCGTCGACGGTGCGGGTCTCGATCTCGACCTCGTAGCCCCAGACGCGGCGGAGCAGCTCGCCCCGGCTCATCACCTGTCCAGGACGTGAGGCGAGCAGGGCCAGGAGGTTGAACTCGGTGAGGGTGAGCATCACCTCCTCGCTGTCGCGGAACGCCTGGCGGCGGCCGAGGTCGATGGTGAGGCCCGGGAACTCGAAGCGGTCGCGCGGCTGCTCCTGCGAGGAGATCTCGCTGCGACGGAGGTGGGCGCCGATGCGAGCCATCAGCTCGCGGACCTCGAACGGCTTGGTGACGTAGTCGTCGGCGCCGAGCTCGAGACCCACCACCACGTCGATGGTGTCGGCTTTGGCGGTGAGCATGATGATCGGCACCCGCGAGCCCTCGGAGCGGAGGCGCCGGCAGACGTCGAGGCCACTCATGCCCGGCAGGTTGATGTCGAGGATGATCAGGTCCGGGTTCTGCTCGCGAGCTGCGGCCAGCCCGTCGACACCGTTGGCGGCCTCGAGAAGGGTGTGGTTCTGGGCGCTGCAGGCGAGCCGGACGACCTCGCGGCTGGGGGCGTCGTCCTCGACGATGAGGATGGTCTTTCCGGCTCCGGTCATGAGGCTTCGGTCTCCAGGTACATGGCGATCCTCTGCACGAAGTTCGCCACCTCTATCGGCTTTGAGATGTATCCCGAGCAGCCGGCGGCGAGTGCCTCCTGCTCGTTGCCCTTCATGGCATTGGCGGTGAGCGCGACGACGGGGACTGACGAGGTCTTGGGGTCGGACTTGAGCATCCGGGTCACGGTGAGGCCATCGATGCCCGGCAGCTCGATGTCCATCAGCACGAGATCGTAAGTGGAACTCCGAGCCTTGTGCAGACCCTCGTTGCCATCGACGGCGACATCCACCTCGAAGCCGTTGCCGCTCAGCACCATGGTGGCCAGCTCGCGGTTGCTCCGGTTGTCCTCGACCAGCAGGATGCGGTTGTGGTGATGGCCGTTGGGGGTCTGGAGGCCGCCCAACGGCAGGCGGAACGTGAACACCGAGCCTGTGCCGGGCTCGCTCTCGAGCTCCATCCTGCCGCCGTGCAGCTCGATGATGCGCCGGGTCAGCGACAGCCCCAGCCCGGTGCCCTCGACCTGGCGGGTGGTGGCGCTGTCCACCTGGTAGAACTCGTTGAAGATCCGCTCGTGGTGCTCACGTGGGATGCCGACGCCCGTGTCGCCCACCTCGATGCACAGGGTGTCGTCCCCCTCCGCCCTCGCCTTGACCCAGACGCGTCCGCCCTGCGCGGTGAACTTGATGGCGTTGCTCAGCAGGTTGTAGAGCACCTGCTTGAACTTGCTCTTGTCCGCACGCACCAGGAGGTCCTCGGGAACCACGTCGATCGAGAGGTCGATGTCGCGACGCTCGCTGAGCGAGCGGATGACGTTGTGCACCTCGCGCACGGCGTTGTTGACGAAGAAGTCGTCGTAGCTGAGCTCCATCCTGCCGGCCTCGATCTTGCTGAGGTCGAGCACGTCGTTGACCAGCTCGAGCAGGTGCTTCCCGGACGTGTGGATGTTCTCCAGGCACTCGTGGCGCTGCTCCTCCTCGAGGGCGACCAGGTTGTCTTTGAGGATCTCGCTGAAACCGAGGATGGCGTTCAGAGGGGTGCGCAGCTCGTGGCTCATGTTGGCGAGGAACTCGCTCTTGAGCCGCGAGATCTCGTTGATCTGCGCGTAGCTGCGCTCCAGCTCGCGCTTCTGCTCGGCGATCTGGGCGAGCTGGACCGTCTGACGAGCGTGCAGCCGGGCGTTGTCGATGGAGATGGCCGCCTGGTTGGCGATCACCTGCATCAGCGCCTGCTCCACCGTGGTGAACGGCCGCACCTCGCGCCGCGCCATGGTGAGCGCTCCCACCAGGCGCTGCGGCGACTGCAGTGGCATGACCAGGCAGCTGCGGGGCGCGTGGGCCATGGGCAGGTTCTTGAAACGACTGTCCTTGGTGGCGTCGGCGACAGACACCACCTTGCGGCGCTGGGAGGCCCAGCCGACGATCCCCTCGCCGAGCTCGAACGTCGCCACCTGGGCGACCGATTCCGTGAATGGGAAGGTGGCGATTGCGCTGAGGCTCTTGCCGTCCTCGTCGAGCAGGAACACGGTGGCGGCGTCGCAGGCCACGAGGTCGGAGGCGGCCTTCAGCATGAAGTCGATGGTCTCTTTCAGCTCCAAGCTGGAGGTGAAGAGATTGCCGACCTGACCGAGCAGGTCGACAATGACCTTGTCGTCCATGGCCGGGCGAGTATACCGGCGGGTACGCCCCAGCAGACCACTTTCGCGCATATCGGCAATTGACGAAGGGGGAACTGCGTTCCCCCCTCGGGCACCCCCCAGCTCAGCGGTGTCAGCTCCGGCGGGATGAACCCGCCTGCGCTGACGGTGGAACGGTCCTGGCGTTTCTCGCTGGGCTTATCACTTGCGGGCTTTGATCTCTTCGATGACCTGGGGAAGGATCTTGAGCGCGTCGCCCACCACCCCCAGGTCGGCGAGCTTGAAGATCGGTGCGTCGCCATCGCGGTTGATGGCGATGATCGTCTTGGCGCTCTTCATCCCGACCGTGTGCTGCATGGCGCCACTGATGCCGCAGGCGATGTACACGGTGGGCTTCACCGTCTTGCCCGTCTGACCGACCTGCATCGAGTACGGCACCCAGCCTGCGTCGACGACGGCGCGACTGGCTCCGACCGCACCGCCGACCAGGGCTGCGAGCTGCTCGAGAAGCTCGAAGTTCTTGGGATCGCCGAGGCCCCGGCCGCCGCTGATGACAACCGGGGCCTCCTCCAGCTTGGGCCCGGATGCCGACTCCTCGCGCCTCTCGGTCACCTTGACGCCGCGGTGCTGCTCGGCGATGTCGGCGGCGATCGGCGACACCTTCGCAGCCCCGCCGCCCCCGCTCTCCGCAGCGAACGACTTCGGCCTGATCAGCGCGATGGCCGGCTTCTTCGCCTCGAACGCCGTGGTCACGTCCTGGGTGGCGCCGAAGATCGACGACTGCACCGACACGTCGCCGTTGGCCGCCACGTCGAGGCCGTTGGCGATCACCGGCACATCGAGCTTGGCGGCGAGGCGCCCGGCCACGTCGCGGCCGAGGTACGTCGACGCCACGAGGATGAGGTCGGGCTTCTGCTCGGTGGCGAGCGCGGCGATGGCGTCTGCCGTGGGGCCGCCGGGAAGGAGCTCCCCGTAGGCGGCGTCGGTGCCGGCGTGCAGGGTGGTGGCCCCGTACTCGCCGAGCTCGGTTGCGGCCGCCTCGGCGTCCGGTGAGAGCGCTACCGCCTCGACGGTGCCGCCCAGCGAGCGCGCCTTGGTGAGCAGCTCGAGGACGGCCGCGGCGGGCTTGCCGTCGACGATCTCCGCGAAGACCCAGGTCTTGCCGACCGCCATCTCAGATCACCTTCTTTTCGGCGAGGAAGTCGACGATCCGCTTGGCCGCCTCGCCATCGTCCTGGATGATCTCGCCCGCGGCACGCTGCGGCGCGGCGGTGACGGCGGTGACCTTCTGGCCGGCGGAGGCGCCGCCGAGACTGTCGAGGCCCAGGTCGGCGGCCGTGGGGCGGTCGAGCGGCTTCTGCTTGGCCCCCATGATCCCTTTGAGGGATGGGTAGCGGGGCTCGTTGACCCCGGCGGTGACGCTGATGACCACCGGCAGCTTGGCCTGCACGACCTCGATGCCGGTCTCGGTCTGGCGCTCCACCGTGAGCGTGTCGCCCTCGTACGCCACCGATTTCGCGAACGTGACCGCCGGGATGTCGAGCAGTCCGGCCAGCATCTGCGGCACCACGCCCGTGTAGCCGTCGGTCAACTCGGTGGCCGTGATCACCACGTCGAACTCCTGCTTGCGAATCGCCGCGGCCAGGACCTTGGCGGTGGTCAGGGCGTCGGACCCGGCCAGGGCGTCGTCGGTGATGAGGACGCCTCTGGCAGCCCCCATGGCCAGCGCCTTGCGAACCGCGTCCACGCCGCGGTCCGGCCCCATGCTGACCACGGTCACCTCTCCGCCGTGCTTCTCGGCGAGCTGCAGCCCGGCTTCGACACCGAACTCGTCGCCGGGGTCGAGCACCAGCTCGCCGTCGCGCTTGAGCGTGTGGCTCGATGGATCGAGCTGGCCGGGCGAGTTGGGGTCCGGCACCTGCTTGACGCAGACGACGACGTTCATTCGTGCTCCTGCTTGGCCTGCCGATGGGCGCCGGTGACTTTACCCGACCGTTTCCACACGACGGAGCCCGCCTGTCGCATCCGGGGCCACAACGCCGTGACTTCTCAGGGATGTTTCAGGCCTGGACGGTGCAGCCGGTGGAGAATGGGCACCCCACCTCCCCCACGAGAGAATGAGAGTCATGTCCAGAGCTGTCCGCAACGCCGCCCACTGGGTGGGCCGCCACGCCTTCCCCGCCATCGCCGCGAGCGTGGTCGCCATCGGCGCGGCCGGCGGGGGCATCGGCTACGCAGTCGCCAGCCAGCATTCCACCGCCGCGCCGGTGTCGTCGACCTCGGGGTCGACCAGCACCACGCCGGCCGCCGGGGCCAAGGCCAAGCCCGGGTCCGCCGCGAGCCGCGGAGCGCAGCTGGTCGAGCGGGCGCTGAGCCTGCTCGCCACCCAGACCGGACAGAGTGTCGCGTCGGTGCGCAGCCAGCTCGAGGCCGGCAAGTCGGTCGACGACATCGCCGGGGCCAAGGCGCCTGCCATCGAGAGCGCGATCCTCGCGCAGGTCAACAAGCTGGCTGCTCGCGCGGTCAGCGCAGGGAAGCTCTCCGCCACCCAGGAGGCGACGATCCTGGCGATGGCCAAGACCAAGGTCGAGGCGCTCATGGCCGAGCCCGGCACCCAGCTGCTCAAGGACGCGCAGAGCCTGCTCCAGACCCTCAAGAACCACGCCGGACACCACGCCGCAGCGCCGGCGGCGACACCCAGCCCCGCCGCCTGAAGTGGGTCGGCGCGAGGCCGGGCCTCGCGATCGGCGTTGCTGGCTACACTGCGGCGATGCCCAAGTCCTACGCGCGCGCCGAGCAGGTGATCGACCCGGCCAGGAAGTACACGGCGACGATCGCCACCGACAAGGGCGACATCGTCATGTCGCTCGACCCGGCCCGGGCGCCCAAGAGCGTCAACAACTTCGTGTTCCTCGCCCGTGACGGTTTCTACGACGGGCTCACCTTCCACCGCGTCGTCGACGACTTCGTCATCCAGGCCGGGTGCCCCGAGGGCTCAGGACGCGGAGGCCCCGGTTACCGGTTCGACGACGAGCCGGTGCAGGGCGAGTACATCGCAGGCGCCGTCGCGTGCGCGAACGCGGGCCCGAACACCAACGGCTCGCAGTTCTTCATCTGCACTGTCGACGACAGGCACAAGCTGGCCAAGGCCTACAACCTCTTCGGCCAGGTGGTCAAGGGCATGGAGGTGGTCGGCGAGATCCGCCAGGGCGACGTGATGCGCACCGTGTCGGTGACCGAGGAATAGCGCCATGAGTGGCGAGCTGCGCCTGATGTCCGTGCACGCACACGCGGATGACGAGTCGATCACCATGGGCGGCCTGCTCGCCGTCTGTCACGACCGCGGCGTCCGCACCGCCAACGTCTGCTGCACCGACGGCAAGCTCGCCACCATCGTCGCCGAGGACATGCCCGAGGAGACCACCCGGCCGCACCTGGCGGAGATCCGCCAGCAGGAGCTGCGCGCCGCCTGCGCCATCCTCGGCGTCGACGAGGTGCACTTCCTCGGGTACGGGGACTCAGGCATGTGGGGAGCGGACACCAACCAGCTGCCGGATGCGTTCTGGAAGGCGGACGTCAACGAGGCCGTCGGGCGCTTGGTCGCGCACATCCGCCGCTTCCGTCCGCACGTGGTGGTCACGTACGACGGCATCGGTGGCTACGGCCACCCCGACCACATCCAGACGCACCGCGTCACGCTGCTTGCCGTCGAGGCCGCGCACATGAAGACGCTCTATCCCGAGGCCGGGGAGCCATGGCGCGTGCAGAAGCTGTACTACACGTCGATTCCGCTGTCGTTCCTGCGCAAGGCCGCCGACATGGCGAGGGAGGCGGGGAAGCCGCCGCCCTTCGGCGTCGAGAACCCGGAGGACCTGCCGTTCATCACCCCCGACGAGTGGATCACCACCACTGTCGACATCCGCGCAGGTGTGCACCGCAAGCGCCAGGCGCTGATCGCGCACCACAGCCAGATCGCGCCCGACTGGCCGATGCTCGCCATCCCTGAGGAGGTGAACATCGAGCACTTCGGCAACGAGGCCTTCCAGCTGGTGATCTCGCGCGTCCCGGTGTCGCTCCCTGAGACCGACGTCTTCGCCGGCATCACCGTGGAGGAGGCGGTCCCGGTCTGACCGCGCCCAGCGCGGTCAGGTCAGCTGGCCGATCCCGCTGAGGTCGGCCGGCGCCGACCACGGTCCACCCCACCACGACTCGGTGAGGTGCCCGTTGGGGCTGCGCCAGAAGACCAGCTGCTCACCCGCCTGCAGCGCCGCGCTCGGCGCCGAGCCCAGCTGAGAGCTCACGTTGCTCCCCGCGGCCCAGTCGACGGGTGCGCTGCGCGCCCCACCCCACCAGGCCTCCCAGAGGTGGCCGTTCGTGCCCTGCCAGAAGACCAGCTGGTTGCCGTCCGGCGTCACCACGACACTTGGTGAGGACCCGAGCCGGGCGCTCGCGCTCCAGGTCGTGGACCAGTCGGAGGGCCCGTACCACGAACCGGCGTACCAGGCCTCCTGGAGGTGACCCGCGCCGTCCTGCCAGAACACCAGCTGCTCGGCCCCGTCCGCGGTGACCACGGCGCTCGGGGCCGAGGCCAGCGGTGCCGAGCCCCAGCGGCTGGTCCAGTCGACCGGGCCGTTCCATGAGCCGGCGAACCAGGCCTCGTCGAGGTGGCCGTCGACACCGCGCCAGAAGACCGTCTGCTGGTGCCCGTCGGGCGAGACCCACACGCTCGGGGCCGAGCCCAGCGTGCCGGCGCCCCAGCGCGCCGTCCAGTCCATCGGGCCGTTCCACGACCCCGTGTACCACGCCTCCCAGAAATGGCCGTCGGCGCCCTGCCAGAACACCAGCTGGGTGCTGCCGTCGGGGGTCACGGCGACGCTCGGCGCCGAGGCGAGCAGCGCCGACCCCGGCCAGCGGCTGGTGAGGTCGATCGGACCGTTCCACCTGCCGGTGTACCAGGCCTCGAGAAGGTGGCCGTTGGTGCCGCGCCAGAACGTCAGCTGCGTGCTGCCGTCAGGCGTCAGCGTGGTGCTCGGTGCGCTCGCCAGCAGCCCGGTGTTGCCCCACGCCGCGGAGAGGTCGGCCGGACCGTTCCAGGTACCGCTCCAGGTCGAGGACGCCAGGTCGCCGGAGGGGTTCTGCCAGTACACGACCAGCTGCCCGGCCGAGGTGATGGTGGCGCTCGGGGCGGCGGTGATGGTGCCGAGCGCGTTCCAGTCGGCGGGCCCGTTCCACGAGCCGTTGAACCAGGCTTCCCAGACGTGGTTGTCTGTGCCCTTCCAGAACACGGACTGGTCCCCGTTGGCGGCCACCACAACGGACGGCCCCGAGCCCACCAGGCCCTGCCCCGTCCAGCCCTTGCTGAGGTCGTTCGGCCCGTTCCACGACGTGCCGTACCAGGCCTCCCAGAGGTGACCGTTGGCCGCCTGCCAGTAGACGAACTGGATGCCGCCGTTGCTCACCGCCGCGGTCGGCGCGGAGGTCAGGGGTGCCGCTCCCGCCCCAGCCGCTCGCGATGTTGGCCGGCCCGTACCAGGTGGTCCCGACGAACCACGCCTCCATGAGGCTTCCGCTCGCGCCCTGCCAGTAGACGACCTGCTGGCCGTCGGGCGCGAGGGCCGCGCTGGGGGCGGATTGGAGGAGCTGGTCGCTGGTCCACGTGGTCGACAGGTCGACCGGTGCCGACCAGCCGTTGCTGTAGACCGCCTGCCAGAGATGGCCGCCGGCGCCTCGCCAGTACACCGCCTGGTACTGGCCGTCGGCAGAGAAGATCGCGCTCGGCGCAGAGGTCAGCGGCGCCTTGCCACCCCAGATGGCGGTCAGGTCGGTGGGCCCGTACCACGTGGTTCCGACCGACCAGGCCTCACGGAGGTGGTTGTCGGCACCCTGCCAGTACAGGTTCTGCTGCCCGCTCGAGGAGACCGCGCTGAGCTTGCCGCCGCCGTTGACCGAGAGCAGTGGGTTGTGCAGCCAACCGATGACAGGCGTGTAGCCGTTGGCCGTCACCGTGCTGCCGTTGAGCCCGAAGGTGTCGCGCCCGCTCGCGGTGCCGTTCTCCTGCACGATGGTGAGGCTGGTGGAGCCGACCGAGTTGATCACCGCCACGTGCCCGTTGCCGTCGTAGTAGCTGCCCAGCCATCCGGGCCCGAAGATGAGCAGGTCACCGCGCTGCGGAGGCACTCCGCCGCCCTGCGCGAACTGCTGCAGGGGCACGGGCAGCGCCGGGCCGGCCTGCCACATCTGCGCCGCGCTGCCGTTGGCGCCACCGTAACCGTCCCAGACCGCGGGCTCGCCCCACGCGTAGTACGCGTAGCGCTGCGCCAGCTCGGTGCACTGGAACTCCGGACCGAACGTGCAGCCGTTGGGCGCGCCGCAGCCGGAGTCGTCGAAAGAGCTGCCGTTGCCGTACACGGTGAGGTTCTGGCAGCGCGACACCCATGTCGCCCACGAACAGCCGTCGATGAGCGGCGCGCCGTACGTGCCGGTGCTCGCCTGGTTGTCGACGACCGACAGCATTCCCGGCTTTTGCGTGGTGGACGCCGGCGGGGATTGTGCGGCCGCGCCGATGCCACCGCTCACAGTGATCGCGGAGATCAGCGCGAGCACGGTCAGCGCGCGACGCAGGGCGCGCGTCATCGATGAGAAAGCCGTTGCTGAACCACCACAACAGTGGCCATGCTTTCATGCCAAGGCCGACGGGGCCGTCGCGCCGCCGCAACAGATCAGTGGCCCAATGCCACGACGCGACACAGCCGCGACGCCGGCCTGTCCCTCGCGGGGTGAGACCGCTTGGCTGGGGCGGCCTCAGACCCTCTCGACGACCATGGCAATGCCCTGGCCCCCGCCGATGCACATGCCCGCCACG
The DNA here is from genome assembly GCA_963717185.1 of Candidatus Dormiibacterota bacterium. Lineage (GTDB taxonomy): Bacteria > Chloroflexota > Dormibacteria > Aeolococcales > Aeolococcaceae > Aeolococcus. Next base: position 23,958 of record CAVQVY010000015.1, read on the forward strand.
CCGATGGTGGCGTCGCGCTGCTGCATGGCGTGCAGGAGGGTGACCATGATCCGCGTTCCGCTGGCGCCGATGGGATGGCCGAGCGCGATCGCGCCGCCGTTGACGTTGAGCTTGTCGTCGGGAACCGCGAGCTCTCTGCCAACCGCCACCGACTGGGCGGCGAAAGCCTCGTTGAGCTCGAACAGGTCGATGTCGCCGACGGACAGCTCGGCGCGCTGCAGCGCCGCCCGGACGGCGGGCACCGGGCCCATGCCCATCACGCGCGGGGGAACGCCCGCGCTCGCGTAAGCGCGGATGCGCGCCAGCGGCGTGCGCCCCTCGGCGCGCGCTCGCGACTCGCTCATCACCACAACCGCTGCACCTCCGTCGTTGATGCCGCTGGCGTTCCCCGCGGTGACGCTGCCCTCCTTGTCGAATGCAGGGCGCAGCCCGGCGAGCGACTCGGCCGTCGTTCCCGCCCGAGGATGCTCGTCGACATCGACGGTCACTGTCTCCTTCCGCTTCTTGACCGGCACGCCGACGATCTCGTCGCGGAACCGGCCGGCGGCGATCGCGGCCTCCGCCTTCTGCTGTGACGCGGCGGCGAAGGCGTCCTGGTCCTCGCGGCTGACCTCGTACTCGTGCGCGATGTTCTCCGCCGTGTTGCCCATGTGGCAGTGCTCGAACGCGCACCAGAGGCCGTCGCGGATCATCTCGTCGACGAGCTGGCCGTCGCCGAGCCGGTAGCCGTACCGGGCGCTCTCGACGAGGTACGGCGCGCGCGACATGTTCTCCATGCCACCGGCGAGGATCAGCTCGCTGTCACCGGCGCGAATCGCCTGGGCGGCCAGCGCGATCGTCTTCAACCCCGAACCGCACACCTTGTTGACGGTCATCGACGGCGTGCTCTCGGCCAGTCCCGCGGCCAGCGCCGCCTGCCGCGCCGGGTTCTGCCCGAGCCCGGCGGAGAGCACGTTGCCCATCAGCACCTCGTCGACCGCGTCCACACCGGCGCGCCGCAGCGCCTCCTGGGCGGCGACCGCTCCGAGCTGCGGAGCCGGGACGTCGACGAATGCACCGCCCATGGTGCCGACGGGGGTGCGCACAGCGCTGACGATGACCGCGTTCTCCATGTCGCAGACTGTAGCTCTCGCGGCGCCGGGCCAGTCCCGGCGGGACCTCCGTCTCCCGGTCAGAGCAGCGCTTCGCCGAACTCCCTGGCGTACCGCGCGGCGAACTCCTCGCGGGTGTAGGCGTGGCTCTGCGGACCCTGCTGCTCGATGACATACGTCGCCGCCAGCGCGCCCATCCGACCGGCCACCTGGATGGGACGACCCGCCCGCAGCCCGGCAAGCAGCCCGGCGATGTAGGCGTCGCCGGCGCCGGTGGGGTCGACGACGGCGGCTGCGCCGGCCACGGGGACACGGTGCACGCCGCCGTCGACGTGGAGCTCGCTGCCCTCTGCCCCCGCGGGTGCGCGCCACCAGCGCGCCCGCCGTCGCCAGCGCCTCGACGTCGCGACCGGTGCGGCGGCGGACCACCTCGAGCTCGTAGTCGTTGCCCACCACCAGCCATGCCGCGTCCAGCCCCGCGGTCAGCGTCTGGTCGCTCAGCGAGCTGAGCTGCTGAGCCGGCGCGAACACCAGCCTGGCGCCCATGCGGGTGGCCTGCTCGATGTGCAGCGCCATCCCGTCCGGGGCGTCCGGCGCCACCACCACGTGCTCGACGCCGGACAGGGACTCGAGGTTGACCTCAGCGGCGCGCCCCATCGCCCCGGGGAAGAAGGCGGTGATCTGGTTGTCGTCGAGGTCGGTGGTGATGAATGCAGTCGCGGTGCCGATGTCGTCGCAGAGCAGCGCGCGCGAGGTGTCGACGCCCGCCGCGCTCAGGGCCGCGCCGTAGTCGGCGAAGTCGTTGCCCACCGCGGCGCAGAGCAGCGGCCGCTCGCCGAGCAGCGCCAGGTTGTAGGCGATGTTGGCGGCCGTCCCGCCGCGCCGTTTGTCGAGGCGGTCGATCAGGAACGACACGTTGAGGATGTGAGCCTGGTCGCTGAGGATGTGGTCGGCGAAACGGCCTCCGAACACCATGATGGTGTCGTAGGCAACCGAGCCGGTGACGGCGATCGATCCCATGGCCGGGCAAGCATAGGGGCGAGCCGTCACAGGCACGGCTGAAGGCCTGATCGGCCCGGCTCGGGGGAGAATGGGCCCATGGCGCTCCCCGGCCCGCGTCCCGCCCCCGGCCCCCCGGGGGCCGATGTCGACCGCGCACGCCCCCGACGACGCCGCGCTCGCGGAGGCGGTGGAGGTCTACCGGCGAACCTACACCACGGTCCTGCGCAGCACTGGCGAGACCCGCCTGCGGGTCCTCGAGGCGTCGCACAAAGCGATGCACAGCAGCCTCCACGCCTTCGCCGACTCACCGGAGCTCGACCTCGGCGCCTTCCTCTACGCGGTGCGCCGCCTGCCCGACGCCGTGTTCGCGGCCGAGCTCGTGGTGATGGGCCAGTCGGGCGGAGATCTTCGCGCGGCGGGGCTGCGGCTTCGCGGCGCAGCTCGAGATCGGCGCTCCCGGGCGGCGGCGGCGGTGGTACGACGACGGCAAGGGCACGCTGGCGGTGCTGATCGCGTCGGCGTCCGACGTCGACGACCTCGTCCCCACCTCGTCGCGTTCCAGATCGAGTGGAACAAGCTGCACGCGGCTGGCGGAAGCCGGGCCGGTCGGCGGGGACAGGCGGAGGATTACGCCGCGGCATTCGGCGGCCGCGGGGATGACTGGGCGCAGCTCCAGGAGGTGTGGGGAGGCGTTCGCGGCGCACCTGGAGCGCGTCCCGCGCACCGCCTCTCTCTGCGCATCCGCATGCTCGGTGGCACGCAGGTGGGCTACGCGAGAGTGACCCGGCGCTGGTGGCAGCAGGTCACCGGGCTGATGCGCTCAGAGGGCCTTCTCGACAGGCCGGCCTACTTCGTCAGCAGCGACTCACACAGCCTCGGCAACCTGGTCACTGGCCTCGCCCGCCGCCACCAGGACGAGCTGATCGCGTCGGTGGACGACCACGGCCCCGACGAGCTGCGCGACGAGCTGCGAGCGTTCCGCGAGGGTCGTGCCGAGGGCAACTGGGACAACCTCCTCTACTACGCGGCGCGCATGTGGCTGCGCGGTGCGCTCACCGACGCGCAGCGGGCGGCGGTGCGCCGCGAGGAACGCGAGGCGGGCGTCATCGCGGTGGGCAGCCGCACCGCGCTGGACGTTTCCGCCCAGGTCATCGCGCTCGACCGCCTCGACCCCAACGCGCTCGACGAGCGCCTCGGGCCGGTGCACGGCGAGGCGCTGCGCAGCAGCCGGGCGGTGATCGTCAACGTCGACTACCCGCTCGGCCTGGCCGCGTACAACATCCTGCGTGAGGTCGCCGAGACCGCCGCCGAGCTTCGTGGCGTCTACGTGCTCGGCAAGGCGGCCACGCTGAACGCCGACGTCGGCGACGTGATGATCTCCGGCGTCATCCACGACGAGCACTCGGGCAGCACCTTCTGGCTGGACAACGCCTTCCGGGTCTCCGACATCGCACCCTACCTGCGCTTCGGCAGCGGGCTCGACAACCAGCGCGCGGTCACGGTCAAGGGCACGTTCCTGCAGAACCGCGGCTACCTCGACTTCTATCACCGCGAGGCGTTCTCTGTGGTGGAGATGGAGGCTGGGCCGTACTGCTGCGCGATGTACGAGATGAGCGAGGCGGCGCGCTACCCAATGGGCGAGCCGGTCAACTTCTCGCGGCTGCCGGTGGACTTCGGGGTCATCCACTACGCCTCGGACACGCCCTATACCCAGGCCCGCACCCTGGGCGCGCGCGGGCTCTCGTACTTCGGGATGGACTCGACGTACGCCTCCTCGGTGGCGATCCTGCGGCGCATCCTCCGGCTCGAGGGCGCGCTGGTGGACGACTCAGCACCGCTCGACGCGCCGGTGGTGGAGGACGGCGACGAGATGCCCGCAGAGGTGCCCGCGTGAGCGGCAGGCGGGTCCTGTTCCTTGCGGCTCTGATCGCGATCCCGGTCACCGGTTGTGGAGGCGAGACGGTGTGCGCGGCCGGCGGGTGCACCGCACCACCGGTGCAGCCACTCAACGTGCAACCGCAGAACACCACGCTCCTGGTCGGCGTCAACCGCATCTCCATCGCGCTGCTCGACGGCCGGGCCACTCCGGTCACTGCGGCCAACGTCTCGGTCGACATCGTCGCGGCCAACGGGACCTCGCTGGGCAACCGTCCTCTCGAGGACATCGCATCCGTGTACGGCGGCGTTCCCGTGTACGTCGGCATCGCCAACTTCCCCAGCGCCGGTCAGTACGACTACCTGGTCAAGGGAACCAACGGCGCCGGGGAATCGATCGGTGGCAATGCGTTCGTGACCGTGGCCGCCAAGGGCCCAGAGCTGGCAGTGGGCATGACCGTGCCGGCCGTCCAGCAGAAGGTGGTGACGGATACCGGTGTCACCCTGTCGATGGTGGACAGCGGCGTGCCGCCGGACACGTGGCACGACGTCACCGTCGCCCAGGGGCTGACGGCGCACAAGCCCATGGTCCTGTACTTCGGCGAGCCGGGATACTGTCCGAGCAAGACGTGCGGGCCAACCGTTGCGATCCTCAAGCAGCTGTGCGCGCAGTACTGCACGCAGTTCTCTTTCCAGCACATCGAGGACGACATCCCACCCGGGCCCGCGTTCGTGCAGCCGAACGCCCTGCCCAACAACCCTGCCTTCCTGGCGTTCGGCCTGCGCAGTGACCCCTGGGTGTACTTCGTCAACAGCCAGGGCGTCGTGAGCGATCGGTTCGAGGGCCCGGTCACGCTCGATGAGCTGCAGGGCGCGGCCGTGGGTACGCTGGCCGGGCACGTCCCGGCCGTATCGCTCAGCGCCTGACCACGTGACCGCCGGCTGACATGTCTCTTCTCACCCTCGACAACGTCGCGGTCGCGTTCGGGGCCGAGGTCATCGTCAGCGGAGTCACGCTGCGCATCGAACCCCGCGACCGGCTCGCGGTGGTCGGAGCCAATGGCACGGGCAAGACGTCGGTGCTCGGCGTCATCGGAGGCATCCTCGAGCCCAGCGAGGGCGTCGTCGAGCGCGCTCGCGACCTCCGCATCGCGCACCTGCCCCAGGACGCCCCGGAACCGGTCGCCGGCACGGTGCTCGACGAGGTGCTGGCGTCGCGCGCCGACCTGCTCGCCATGCACGCCGAGCTGAGCCGGCTCGAGGCGGCCATGGGGACACGTCCGCGGGATCTCGACGCGGTGATGGCGCAGTACGGCAACCTGCAGCACGCGTACCAGGACGCCGGTGGCTACGACGTCGAGGCTCGCGCACGCGAGGCACTCGGCGGCCTCGGGATCGACAAGTCGCTGCAGGGACGGGACCCGCGCCACCTCAGCGGCGGCCAGAAGCGCCGCGTCGAGCTGTCCAAGCTCCTCCTTGCCGACGCCGACCTGCTGCTCATCGACGAGCCCACCAACCACCTCGACCTCGCCTCCATCGAATGGCTGGAGGGGTTCATGGCCGAGGTGCGCTCGACGTTCGTGCTGGTCTCGCACGACCGCCGTTTCCTCGACCGCGTCTGCACCTCGGTGCTCGAGCTGGGACACGGCGTCGCCGAGGAGTACCCAGGCAACTACACGCAGTACGTCCGGTTGCGCGGCGAGCGCAGAGCGCGGCGCCAGAAGGAGTTCGAGTTGCAGCAGGCGCACATCTCCCACCAGGAGGAGTTCATCCGCAAGTACAAGGCGGGACAGCGCGCCAAGGAGGCGCGCGGACGGCAGAAGCAGCTCGACCGCATCGACCGGGTGACGGCTCCGCCGCGCGATCGCCGGCCACGGTTGCGCTTCGCCACCGCGCCCACCTCGCAGATCCTCCTCAAGACCACCGACCTCGAGGTGGGCCGCGGCGCGTCGGTGCTGCTGCGGCTCCGTCCGCTGAGCCTCGCCCCCGGCGAGCGCATCGCCGTCGTCGGGCCCAACGGCTCGGGCAAGTCGACGCTGCTGCACACCCTGGCTGGTGAGCTGCCCCCGGTCAAGGGCAGCATCCGGCTGGGGCCGCGCACCCACCGGCGGCTGTACCGCCAGGACCTCGGGCGCGAGAGTGACGAGGCACCGGCGAGCGCGTACTCCACCGACGACGCGCGCACCGTCATGGAGGACCTTCTCGCCGACCACCCGGTGGGCGCGGAGCGCGCGCGCACCGTCCTCGGCGCGCTGCTCTTCAGTGGCGACGACGTGCACAAGCTGGTCGGCGACCTCAGCGGCGGCGAGCGCGCCCGCCTGCTCCTCGGCAAGGTGGCGCTGGAGGAGACCAACCTGCTGCTGCTCGACGAGCCCACCAACCACCTCGACATCCCGGCCCAGGAGGTGCTCGAGCAGGCGCTCATCGGATACGGCGGCGCTGTGGTGCTGGTCACCCACGATCGCGCGCTGATCGACGCTGTCGCCACCCGGACGTGGGCGATCGAGGACGGCGGCATCCGAGAGGTCCTGGGCGGCTACACCGACCTGCTGCGCGTGCGCGAGCGCGAGCGCCGCGAGGCGGAGCGCGAGGCGCAACGCGCGGCGTCCGCGGGGCGGGAGCCGCGGGCGGCCCGTCCCGACGCGACTGCGCCCACCTCGGCGTCGCGCGAGGTGCGCCGCCTCGAGGAGGAGATCGCCGCGATCGAGACGGAGCTCAAGGTGGCGCGCAACCGCCTGCTCGACCCCGACACGTTCGCGGACCTCGAGACCGGTGCCCAGGCAGGCCGGGACCACGACCGGCTCAGCGGCGCGCTCGCCGAGCTGTACGAACGCTGGGAGGCGCTGGCCGGCTCGAGCTGAACGGGTTCCTACACTGTCGCGATGAGCCCATTGACAGCGGCCCTCGGCGAGACCCTCGTCGACGCGGAGTCGATCGAGCGCCGGGTCGGCGAGCTTGCGGCAGACATCGACTCCCACTACGCGAGCGCCGAGGAGCCGGTCGTGCTGCTCTGCGTGCTCAACGGGGCGCTGATCTTCACCGCCGACCTGGTGCGACGGATGAAGATCCCCGTCGAGATCGACTGCGTGGCGGTTCGCTCGTATGGCGGTGACACGCAGACCTCCGGCCGGCCGGAGCTGACGGCCCACTCCACCGTGCCGCTGCGCGGGCGCGACGTGCTCATCGTCGAGGACATCGTCGACAGCGGTCACACCGCCGCATTCCTGCGCGAGCACCTGCTCGGGCTCGGGGTGCGCTCGGTGCGCCTGGTGGCGCTGCTCGACAAGACAGCACGGCGCGCACAGCCTGTGCACGTCGACTGGAAGGGTTTCGACATCCCCGACCGGTTCGTGGTGGGGTACGGCCTTGACCACCGCGGTCGCTATCGCAACCTCGCCGACGTGCGCGTGCTCGACAGCGTGTGACCGCGCCGCGCCTCGCGCCCGCTGCGCTGGTGGGGGCGACTGTCGCAGTCTCCGTCTCGGCGATCCTCATCAACGAGGCGCAGACCGACGCGGCCACAGTGGTGTGGCTGCGAATGGCGCTGGCCGTCGGGCTGCTGGCTCCCTGGGCAGCACCGCAGCTTCGTGCTCGCGTAGTGGGCGGTTCGCGGCGCGACGCGCTGCTGACGGCCGCCGCGGGCATGCTGCTCGCCGTCCACTTCCTGGCCTGGACCGCCTCTCTCGCCTACACGTCGGTGGCGGCCAGCGTGCTGCTGGTGTCACTGCATCCGCTCATCGTCACCCCGCTCGGCGCCCGTCTGCACGGCGACGCCGTCGCCGGCCGCGTGGTCATCGGCATCGGTCTCGCGCTGGCCGGCACGGTGGTGACCTGTGCAGGCGCGTTCGGTGCAGGAGGCAACGCGCTGGGCGGCGACCTGCTGGCGCTGGCAGGTGGGTTCGCGCTCGCCGGCTACCTGCTCATCGGCCGGGGGCGCCGGGCGCACGGCGGGGTGGTGGGGTACTCCGCGGTCGTGTACGCGATCGTCAGCGCAGCGGCGGTCGGCGCCGCGGTCGCGGGCGGCACGCTGCACGCGCCGAGCATGCGGACGCTGGTCGCGTGCGTCGCGCTCGCGGGCGTCTGCACGATCGGTGGGCACACGGTGTTCAACTGGACCCTGCACCGGCTGCCAGCGAGCACGGTGTCGCTCTCATTCCTCGGCGAACCGCCGCTGGCTGCGCTGCTCGCCTTCCTCATCCTCGGGCAGAGGGTTCCGTTTACCACGCTGGTGGGCGGCGTGCTCATCCTTGCCGGGCTCGGCGCGGCCCTGACCGGCGCCCCGCGAGTCGCGGTATGCCGCGGCGCCGGCCGGGTAGCACGCCGGGTCAGATGGCGATGCCGGTGACCAGGTAGACCAGGTGGGCGGGCACCAGCCCCATGACCACGCTGATGATCAGCACGTAGAGCATCGCGGTGGCGGGCTGGTTGGCGCGGACCCTCGCGAAGTACAGCGTGAAGGCGTTCACCGCCGCCGTGAACAGCACCCCGGCGCCGATCACCAGCAACCAGAAGAGAAACGCCTGGTCACCCGAGAGCAGGCGCTCGCGGTTGCCACCGGCTGCAAGCAGCGCGACGGCGATCACCGCACAGTCCACCACGACCGCTGCGAACACGGTGTAGATCGAGAGGCGGAGCGGCCGGAACGACATGCTCGGCGTGACCAGGTACCAGTGGCCGAGCAGCATGCCGGCGAGCGCGCTGCCACCGAGCAGGGCGGCCGACAGGAATGACAGCGTCGCCGCCGCGGTCCCTCCGAGCGCTGGTCCGACAGCCACGGCCGCCGCGACGACCGTGGCCAGCCCGACCGCCACCGTCGCGGCAGCGACGACGCGGCGCGCCACCTCCGTGCCGACGGCCGCGAAGAGGGCGTCGACGACGAGCAGGACGGTGAACCCGACGGCCCAGTGGGCGAACGTGGCCACCGCCGCGCTGTCGACCGGGCCGTGCAGCAGGGCCCCGATGTCCGAGCTGCCGGAGATCACTAGCAGGTCCGCGCCCATGATCAGCGCGCAGATCGCCGCCGTCGTGCCGGCGAAGCCCCGGCCCACCCGGCCGAGCAGGTCCAGGGCGGCGCTCACCGCCACGGTGCCGACCGCAAGCTCCAGCAGGACGAGGAGCCCCGCCAGCGGAGCGAGGTCGGGGAGCGAGGGCGGCGGCACCGCGCGATGGTACGCAGCGCGCTGTGAGCCGACGGCTGGCTGCGTTACGGTCGCATCCGCATGAAAGCGCAGCCCACACCCGCGCCGGGCAGCGAGGCGCCGCAGCCCGGGCAGGCGGCGCAGGAGGCCGGCCGGCCGCGGCCGTGGACGCCGGCGGCAGCGCATGGAGCCCGTGCCACCGCTGGCGCCGCCCCCGGCCCGGCCCGGCGCCGGCACGGCCGTCCTCTCCGCCGCCCGCACCGCGGACCCCGGCGGCCGCCCGCACACGCTGCTCTTCCTGGTGGCGGCCGTCCTGGTCGTGGTGGCCGCGTTGATCGTGGTGCTCACCGTCGGCCGCTGACGCGGCCGGCGGCGGCCGGCGTCAGCTCTCGACGGCCAGTCCTGCCTCCTGCCAGCCCTCGATGCCGCCGACCACGTTGATGGCACGCGGGCGGCCATGCTCGTGCAGAAACTCCACCGCCCTGCCGCTTCGCCCACCGAGCCTGCAGTGCACGTAGACGTCGCGGTCATCAGGAATCTCGTCGAGCCTCTGTGGCACCTCCGCAAGCGGGATGAGCACGGCGCCGGGGATGCGCTGCTGCTCCCACTCCCATGGCTCACGCACGTCGATGAGCACAGCCTCGCCCGAGCTCACCGCGTCGTGCGCCTGTTGGGGCGTCGCTTCATTCTTGGTGGCCACATCGCGAGTATAGGGATCGCCCTGTTCGCATCCAGCTCAGGCTGGTAGGCTGACCGCGTGACCGCGACCGCGACCGCTCCCGCGCTCCCGGCCGACGACCCCTGGCTGAACGCGCAGCGGCAGTTCGACAACGCCGCACAGATCCTCAACCTCTCACCCGGACTCCGCGCGGTCCTGCGCGAGGTGCGCGGGAGCTGCTGGTGCGCTTCCCGGTGAAGATGGACGACGGCTCGCTGCGCGTCTTCAGGGCTACCGCGTGCAGCACAACACCACTCGCGGCCCCGCCAAGGGCGGCATCCGCTTCCACCCGCGATCAACCTCGAAGAGGTGAAGGCGCTCTCGATGTGGATGACCTGGAAGTGCGCGCTGATGAACATCCCATACGGCGGCGCCAAGGGCGGCGTGGTGGTCGACCCGCGCGAGCTCGACCACCGCGAGCTCGAGCGACTGAGCCGCCGGTTCGCCAGCGAGATCAGCATGCTGATCGGCCCGGACTCGGACATCCCCGCACCCGACGTCAACACCAACGCCGAGGTGATGGCCTGGATGATGGACACATCTCCATGGAGGCCGGGTACTCGATCCCCGCGGTGGTGACCGGCAAGCCGCTCGACATCGGCGGCAGCGAGGGACGTCCGAGCGCCACCGGCCGTGGGGTGACCATCTCGGCGATGGAGATCTGCCGGCGGTTGAACTGCGACCCCGCCGCCACGACCGTGGCGGTGCAGGGTTTCGGCAACGTGGGCAGCGTCAGCGCCGAGCTCATGGCTGAGCGCGGTTTCCGCATCTGTGCCGTGTCCGATGTCGCCGGTGGCATCTACAACCCCGCGGGACTGGACGTCGCGGCGCTGCTCGAGCATCGCCGCGACACCGGTTCGGTCGCGGCGTTCCCGGGGTACGCGCCCGATCACCAACAGCGAGCTGCTCGAGCTCCCCGTCGACGTGCTGGTGCCCGCCGCCCTCGAGAACCAGGTCACCGCGCGCAACGCCGGCCGCATCCAGGCGGCGGTGATCATCGAGGGGGCCAACGGCCCGACCACCCCGGACGCCGACCTGATCCTCGAGCGGCGCGGCGTCGTGGTGGTGCCCGACATCCTCGCCAACGCCGGCGGAGTCACCGTCTCGTACTTCGAGTGGGTGCAGGATCTCCAGTCCTTCTTCTGGGAGGAGGGTGAGATCAACAAGCAGCTCGAGCGCATTCTCAAACGCGCCTTCGCGCAGATGTGCGAGCACGCCGACCTGCACCACGTGTCGCTCCGCCTCGGCGCCTACCTGGTGGCGGTGAAACGCGTCGCCGACGCCACCGCCGTCCGTGGCATCTATCCCTGATCCCCCCGGTCACGGCGGAGATGTCGCCGGGCCGGACCAGGGCGGCGGCTACGACGTCGGGGCCGTGATCCGCGAGGGATGGGGTGGCACCATCCACGAGGGTCACTACCGGCTCAGCGGGCTGCGCGTGACCATCCAGGACGTTCGCCCCGACCTCGCCGCCACGCCCGCGCTGATCGATCGCCTCGGCGAGGTGGGTCGCCAGGCCGCCACCGTGCACGACCCTCACCTCCTTGCCGTCTACGACCTCGTCGACGACGGCGGCGCATTCAGGCTGGTCGCGGAGTGGAGTGCGGGCCCTGCTCTTGCCGCCACCATCAGACGCGGCGCGCTGCCGCCCGCCCAGGCGGTGGCAGCCGTGCTCGACGTGCTGGCCGGTCTTTCCGTCCTGCACTCGCACCGCCTGTTCCACGGCCAGGTGGGCCCGGAGACGGTGGTGGTGGACGGCGATGGACGCGCGCGCCTTGCCGAGCTGGCGCTGTGCGCGGCGGCGGCCCCGCCAGGGTTCGGTCCACACACCGACGTCCGCGACGCCGCTCGCCTGGGGCTGCACCTGCTTCGCAACGCCGGGCAGCGCTTCGAGCCCGTTCGCAGGCCGCTCGAGGCCGCTGCCACCGGGGAGCGCGAGGGCGACGCGGGGCGGCTCCGCGACGAGGTGGACGCGGCTGCCACGAGCGTGCTCGGCGACGGCTGGCGCGACCGGCGCGGGACGGGCGCCCGCCGCGAGCAGGGCGGTGCCCCCCGCCACCGGCGATGGGTCCTGGTCGTGGCAGCGCTGGGCGCCGTCGCGGTGGCCGCCGCGGTGGTGGCGGGCGTCGTCTTCCTCGGCGGCAACACCGCCGGTGGGAAGCCTTCGAACGTCCCGCTGTCCGTCGGCACCGACGCGGCGCTGGGGGTCACTCCAGCGACGGGCTCGTGCAACACCACCTTCACGTTCATCGGGCGTGGATCGCTCACCGGGACGGGGACGCTGGTGTACCGATGGGAGCAGAGCGACGGCCAGGCCACCGCCGACACGTCGCTGCCGATCACGCCCGACGAGGGCGCCTTCCAGCTCACCCAGGCCTGGCGCCTGCAGGGCTCTCAGAAGGTGAGCGGCACCATGACCCTGCACATCCTCAAACCCGTCGACCGCAAGCTCACCCGCCCGTTCACCTACACGTGTCCATGACGAGCTGGCGACGCCTGGCCAATCGCAACCCGCTGCCGCGGGGCGCGCTCACTGTCGGCATCGGACTGCTGCTTGCCGGCCTGTGCACGTACGCCTTCCTCGCCATCGCCGGTCACGCCCTGACAGCGTTGCGCTACTCGGCGTTCGCCAGCTTCTGGGCGCTTCTGTTCGTGGTCGCACCCGGCATCTTCCTGCCGCTCGAACAGGAGCTGGCCAGGGCGATCTCGGCACGGCGTGCCCGCGGCGATGGCGGTGGCCCGGTGGTGCGGCGGGTCGTGCTGATCGGCGGAACCTTCCTCGTCGTCCTCGTCATCGGGGCGCTGGCCGGTTTCGGCGCCATCGACAGCCACCTTCTCGGTGGTGACGGCGTGCTGATGATCGCGCTGGTGCTCGAACTCAGCGCGTACTGCTCCGAGCACATCGCCCGTGGCACGCTCAGCGGCAACAGCAGGTTCCGTTCGTACGGCATCCTTCTCGGCGCCGAGGGCGTGTACCGCGTGGTGTTCTGTGCAGCGCTTGCCTTCGCGCACGTCAGCAGCCCCGGGCCGTACGGCCTCGCCCTGGTGGCGGGCTCGTTCGCCGCCGTGGTCACGGCGCTGGCGCGCGAGCGCGGCCTGCTGGCGGCGGGCTCGGACACCAGCAACGCCGAGGTGACCACCGCCCTGGGGTCGTTGCTGCTCGCGTCGCTGGCGACGCAGTTCATGTTCAACGGCGGAACGGTGGTGGTGCAGCTGCTCGCGTCGCCGTCGGAGCAGCGCGCCGCGGGCACCTTCCTCAACGGGCGCGTCCTCGCGTTCGTCCCGCTCTTCCTCTTCCAGGCGGTCACCGCCGCGCTCCTCCCCCGCCTCTCGGCACTGCACAGCCGCGCCGCCCTCGTCGAGTTCCAGCGCACCCTGCTGAGGCTGCTCATGTTCGTGGTGGTGCTCGGCGTGGTCGCCACCGCCGGAGCATTCGTGCTCGGACCGACCGCTCTGCAACTCGTGTTCGGCCCCAACTTCCTGCTCAGCCGCGCCGACCTCGCGCTGCTGGCAGCGAGCTGCACCGCGCTGATGGCCGCACAGGCGCTCGGCCAGGGGCTGATCGCCCGTTCCGACTACCGCGGGGTGGTGGCCGGCTGGCTGGCCGGGGTGGTGGTGTTCTTCGCGGTGGTCTTCGCGGTGCAGCCTCTGCTGCTGCGCGTGGAGCTCGGCCTGGTGGTGGGAGGGCTGGCCGCCGCGGTGGTCCTCGCCGCGCTCCAGCCAACTCTCTGGCGGACGGCGGTGGCGGTGACTGCCTAGGCGGCGCCGGTCGCGTCGAGGAGGTCCGCGCCCTGGTCCTCGGGACCGACGAAGGCGAGGCGGACCTCCCCGATGCCGGCGACGATGCGCTGGGCCGCGCGCTGCACCTCCTCCGCGGTCACCCGGCTGATCGCCTCCGCGCGAGAGTCCGGCGTCTCCATGGGAAGGCGGGCGCGCCACCGGCCGCCGAAGAAGCGGCCCAGGCTGATCGCGGTCTCGGTGGAGCGCAGGAGGCGGCCGATCATCGCGGACTTGGTGGAAGAGAGCTCGTCCTCGGGGACGATGGTGTCGGCGAGCCCACGAAATTCCGCGAACGACAGCTCGGTGGCCTTGCGCGCATCCTTGGGCCGCGTCCCGGTGCTGATCACGAAGACCCCAGCATCCTCGAAACCCTCATGGTGGGAGAAGATGCTGTAGGCGAGCCCGTTGCGTTCGCGCACGGTGTGGAACAGCCGCGACGACATGCCACCGCCGAGGATGTGGGTCATCACCGAGAGCGCGGTGCGGTCCTCGTCCGTGGCCGGGATGCCCGGCACCGCGAACACGAGGCGGATCTGCGGCTCCTCCTGGTCGGTAACCGGGCGGACGTTGCAGGTGTAGCGCTCGCCCTGCCCCCAGACTGCCGGCACCCGGGGCCGCGGCTTGGCGGTTGGGACGTCCTTGAGAAGCTCCGCAGCCCGTTCGGGAGTGAGGCTGGCTCCGCCCGCGATGCACAGGCACATCAACTCCGGCGCGTAGAACGAGCCGTGGTAGTCGAGCAGCTGCTCGCGCGACGCCTTCTCGATCACCGCGGGAAAGCCGGCCGCGGACCAGGCCATGGGTTGGTCGCCGCCGAACGCGACCGTGCCGAGCCGGTCCCAGATCCAGCCTTCGGGGTCGGACAGCCGCGCCGACAGCTCCTGGAGCACCACGTTGCGCTCGCGCTCCACCTCCTCGGCCGCGAACAGGGGCCGGGTGAGCATGTCGGTGATGATGTCGGTGAGGTCGTCGAGCGCGGTCGCCGGGCCCTCCGCGTAGTAGGCGACCTCCTCGGTGTCGGTGTAGGCGTTGGTGTTGGCGCCGAGGCGGTCGATCTCGCGCGAGATCTGCAGGGTGGTGGGGCGGCGAGCGGTCCCTTTGAAGAACATGTGCTCGAGGTAGTGAGCCAGCCCGGAAGTCTCAGCGGTCTCATCGCGCGAGCCGGCTCGCACGATCAGGAAGACGCCCACGTTGCGCGACGCCGACGGCGCGTTGAGCAGGCTGACGCCGTTGGGAAGCACAGTCAACGAAGGCGCGTACGGGTTGAGCGGGGTCTCCAGGGTCATGCCCGGCAGGGTACCCGGTCGGCCGCCCGGACAGTCCCGGGGTCCTGGTGCTAGCTGGTGCCCGACTCCCAGGAGGCGAGGTAGGCCTCCTGTTGGGGCGTGAGCACGTCGATGGTCACCCCCATCGCCTCGAGCTTGAGGCGGGCCACCTCGCGGTCGATCTCGGTGGGCACGTCGTAGACGCGGGCCTCGAGCTCGGCATGGTGGCGGGCGACAAACTCTGCACAGAGCGCCTGGTTGGCGAAGCTCATGTCCATCACCGCCGCCGGGTGGCCTTCTGCCGCGGCCAGGTTGAGGAGCCGGCCCTCGGCGAGCACGTGCAGGTTGCGGCCGTCGTTCATGCGATAGCTGTCGACGAAGGGCCGGGGCTTGGTGACGGCCGACGAGAGATCGTCGAACGCGGCGAGGTTGATCTCGTCGTTGAAGTGGCCACTGTTGGCGATGATCGCGCCATCCTTGAAGTGCTCCACGTGGTGGCGGTCGACGACGTTGATGTCGCCCGTGACGGTGATGACCACGTCGGCGCGCGGTGCGGCGTCGATCAGCGTCATCACCTCGAAGCCGTCCATGGTGGCCTCGAGCGCGCGTGTGGGATCCACCTCGGTGACGATGACGTGCGCGCCCATGCCGTCAGCGCGGCTGGCCAGCCCGCGCCCGCACCAGCCGTAGCCGCAGACCACGATGGTGCGCCCGGCGAGCAGGATGTTGGTGGCCCTGATCAACCCGTCGAGTGTCGACTGCCCGGTGCCATACCGGTTGTCGAACATGTGCTTGGTGAGCGCTTCGTTCACGGCGATGATCGGGAAGCGCAGCGCACCGTCGGCTGCCATGGCGCGCAGCCGGATCACGCCAGTCGTCGTCTCCTCGGTGCCGGCACGAACGTCCTCGAGCAGCTCGGGTCGGTTGCGATGCAGCTCGGCGACCAGGTCCGCGCCGTCATCCATGGTGAGGTTGGGACGGCTGTCGAGAACTGCGGTGATGTGCGAGAAGTAGCGCGCCGCGTCCTCACCCTTCACCGCGAAGGTGGGAATGCCGTGCCTGGCGACCAGCGCCGCTGCAACCGCGTCGTTGGTTGAGAGCGGGTTGCTGGCGCACAGCCGCACATCGCCACCACCGGCCTTCAGCGCGATGGCCAGGTTGGCCGTCTCGCTGGTGACATGAAGGCAGGCCCCCAGGCGCAGGCCGGCCAGCGGCTGCTCGCGCTCGAAGCGCTCCCGGATGAGGCGGAGAACCGGCATCTCCAGGGCCGCCCACTCGATGAGCCGGTCTCCTTCATCGGCGAGTGCGAGGTCGGCGACATCGTGCTGGGTGCTGGTCATGGTGCTCATTGTCGTCTCCGTCAGAAGGTGATGAGGGATGTGTGCTCGCGGCCCCCGAGCACCGCGGCACCACCCAGGTCGGACAACTCGATAAGGAAGGCGAGGCCGGCGACCACTCCCCCCAGCTTCTCGACGAGCTCGATGCTCGCTGCTGCCGTGCCGCCGGTGGCCAGCACATCATCCACGATCAGCACGCGCCGGCCCTCGGTGAACGCGTCAGCATGGATCTCGAGAACCGCCTGGCCGTACTCGAGCGCGTACGGGGTCGACACGGTGGCCGCGGGCAGCCGTCCCTCCTTGCGCATCGGCACGAAGCCCGCGCCGAGCAGGTAGGCGACCGGGGCGGCGAGGATGAATCCGCGGGATTCCACGCCGGCGACCACGTCGACGTGCGCGTCCGCGTATGCGGCGGCGATCGCGTCCACCGCCTCGCGGAACACCGCACCATCGCTCAGGAGGGTGGTGATGTCCCGGAAGACGATGCCGCTCCTGGGGTGGTCGGGGATGGCACGCACGGATGCGGCCAGCCGGGCGGACAGGCCGGCAGGCGGCGTGGCGGGCGACGATCTGCGCGGCATCGAGGCGGAGTTTACGCGGCGCTCGGCCCGGCGCTCGACAGCGAGAAAGGGGCCGCAGCCGGCCGCCGAATTGGCATACTGTCCTCGAGCGGCGCGCGCTTGTGTATGCCACGCAGGCAGTGCGCCTCACCTGAGAGCAGATGACCCAGACACAGAGCCATCTCCCCGCGCCCGGGGTGACGCCCCCGGCGGAACAGCCGAGCGAGCCGACGTATGGCGCCGCGTACTTCGCCAGCCACTGCGGCATCGCCTACGAACGGAACGACCACTGGCTGACGTTCTTCGGTGGCGTCGCCGACCACATCGCTCGTGACGTCGCCCCCACCTCCAGCCTCGACGTGGGCTGTGCGATGGGCTTCCTGGTGGAGGCGCTGGTCGACCGCGGGGTCGACGCGTACGGGATCGACATCTCCGACTACGCGATCGACCAGGTCCGTGCCGACGTCCGGCCCCGCTGCCACGTCGGCTCGGCGCTGGAGCCGTTCGGACGTCGGTTCGACCTGATCAGCTGCATCGAGGTCATCGAGCACATGCCGGCAGCGGATGCCGAGAGCGTGGTGCAGAACATCTGCGCGCACACCGACGACGTCATCTTCGCGTCGACCCCGATCGACTACCGAGAGGAGACGCACGTCAACGTCAACCCTCCCGAGCACTGGGCGG
The DNA here is from genome assembly GCA_963717185.1 of Candidatus Dormiibacterota bacterium. GTDB lineage: Bacteria > Chloroflexota > Dormibacteria > Aeolococcales > Aeolococcaceae > Aeolococcus. The sequence goes on from CAVQVY010000015.1 coordinate 41,405, forward strand.
AGCTGTTCGCACGGTTCGGGTTCCACAGGGACCTCACCTACGAGCTGACCTACCTCGCGCCCTGGGCGATGCGCTTCCGCCGCTCGCGTGATCCACTGCCGCGCCTGGTCAGGGAGTACGAGCGCGAGCTGTGGCACCTGCGCGACGAACGCCAGCAGCGCAATGACGTGATCACCGCGCAGCTGGCGCAGATCGAGGCTCTGCACTCTCGGGAGGCGTCGGACGCCAAGAAGCTGACGCGCATGCAGCTGCTGAGCGCGGAGAACGAGCGGCTCTCGGCGGAGCTCAGCACCAACCAGCGGCTCCTGATGGCCACCTCCGCCGACCTGAGCAACCTGCGCGACAGCGGGGCCGGCCGGATCGCCGGCGTCGTGCAGCACACCGTGCAGGCGGTGGCTCCACCGGGGTCACGACGGCAGCGCTCACTCCACCGGCTGGTCCGCGCCGCCATCGTGCTCCGCGACCAGGGGCCGTCCGGCCTGCGAAAGGCAATCCGCGAAAGGGATCGCGGCCTCGTCGGCACCGTCCAGGAGCAGTACGACGAGTGGCGAGCGCGGCACGAGCCGGGTTGGGAAGACCTCAACCGGATGCGCCACGAGAACCGCGCGTGGGCTGTGCGACCGCTGGTCAGCATCATCATGCCGACGTACAACCCGCATGAGGACTGGCTGCGCCCCGCGATCGAGTCGGTTCTCGGACAGGTGTACGACAACTGGGAGCTCTGCATCGCCGACGACGCGTCGACCGCCCCGCACGTCGGCGACATCCTCGAGCAGTTCGCCGCCGTCGACCCGCGCATCAAGGTGGTGCGCCGGCCCCAGAACGGCGGGATCGCGGCGGCGTCCGCGAGCGCGCTGGAGCTCGCCACCGGTGAGTTCATCGCGCTCCTCGACCACGACGACCTGCTGCGACCACACGCGCTCCACCGGATGGTCGAGCTGCTCCAGACCGACCCGGAGCTTGACGTGATGTACTCGGACGAGGACATGCTGCTCAGCGACGGGCAGTACGGCAAGCCGTTCTTCAAGCCCGACTGGTCACCGAACCTCCTCCTCTCGGTCAACTACGTCTGCCACTTCCTGGTGATGCGTCGCGACCTCGTCGAGCGCACGGGCGGTTTCCGCGCCGGGTTCGACGGCGCCCAGGACCACGACCTGGTGCTGCGGGTCACCGAGGAGGCTCGGCATGTCGGCCACGTCGCCGACATCCTCTACGCCTGGCGGCAGGTCCCGGGCTCGGTGGCGCTCAGCCGGCGACGCCAAGATGTACGCGTACGAGTCAGGTCAACGGGCCGTTGAGGATGCCTTGTCGCGCCGCGGCCTCTCCGGCCGGGTCACCCGCGCCGAGGACCTCGGCCGCTACCACGTCAGGCTCGACATCGTCGACACGCCGGCCGTGGCCATCGTGATCCCCACCCGGGACCGTGTCGAGCTGCTGCGCCAGTGCATCGACAGCATCGAGAGCAAGACCACGTACTCGAACTGGTCGATCACCATCATCGACAACGACAGCGTCGACCCGGAGACCCTCGCGTACCTCGAGCACACCCCTCATCGCGTGGTGCGCAAGCCCGGCCACTTCAACTACTCGCGGCTCATCAATGTCGCGCGAGGCAGCATCGACGCGCCGTACATGCTGACGGTGAACAACGACGTCACCGTGGTCACGCCCGACTGGATCGAGGCGATGCTGGAGCAGGTTCAGCGCCCCGAGGTCGGCGTGGCCGGAGGCCGGCTCCTCTACCCCGACGGCCGCGTCCAGCACGAGGGGATCGGCATCGGCAATGTTCGCGGTGGGTACATCGCCGCCAACCTCGACGCCTGGTGGATGGGACGGGTGATCCGTGAGGTGAGCGCGGTGACGGGCGCCTGCCAGATGGTCAAGACCAGCGTGTTCGACGAGGTCGGCGGCTACGACGAGACCCTCCAGGTGGGCTTCAACGACGTCGACTTCTGCCTGCGCGTGCACCAGGCCGGGTACCTGGTGGTGTACACGCCACACGCCGAGCTCATCCACCCGGAGAGCGCGTCACGTGGGAAGGCGCTGGACCCCGTGGCCGACTACGAGCTCTTCTGGGACCGCTGGGGGGTCGCGGGAGGCATCCACGACCCGTACCTCAGTCCCCATCTCCGAGACCTCAACCCGCTCCAGCTGCGCCTCGATCGAATCCCCATCGATCGCTGAACTAGGCCACCCCGCAGAGCTGTGCGCCAGAAGCCGGCAGGTCGATCACCGGGGCGGCGCCGGGCAGCGATGAGATGAGGTACACGGTGCCCGAGGCGTCGATGGTGGCCGCGTGCGGCGGCGACTCGATCCGCGAGGAGCCGGACAGGTAGAGGTGCGCGGTGACCACCGAGCCGGCCGGGCCATGGATCGAGACCGACCCCGGTGAACTGAAGAGCAGCCGGACGCTCGTCACGGCGGCACCGGGCGCGCCGGTCACCTGCAGACAGCCGACCGGCTGCTGCGCCGCCAGCACCGTGCTCCCCACCGGTTGCGCGTGCGCGTCGGCGGCCGGCAGCAGCGGGACCGAGGAGAAGGTCATCTCGATGTTGGCGGCGACGCTGACCGTGTCGAACTCCGACGGCGGCAGCAGGCTGGTCGAGGGGAGGTCGTGGTTGTCCACCAGGTACACCAGGTCCGACCAGGTGAGGTCGGGAGCGGTCGCCGGTTCCGGCTGTCCCGGGAAGGTTGTTATGCCGCCGTGCACGAGGCGCGATGCGGCGACGATCCGGGCCTGCGCATGCTCGCGGACGCCGGTCACGCCGTTGACCGCCGTGTCGAGCGCGCGGACGTTGTGGACGCCGGCCCAGGCCAGCGCGAGGGCGACCAGCGCCGCGGCGAGCACGTGGCGGCGGCTCAGCTGGGACACCGCCACGGCCACCGCAGGGAACAGGAGCACCGCGCTGATGTACACGTAGCGGCTGGTCTTCGACTTGCCCACCCCGAGCCCGACGCGACCGATCCCGACGGCCAGGAAGAAGACGAGCGTGGTCGCCGCCAGGGCCACGACGCCGGCGGCACGAGGCGAGCCTCGAGCGTGGAGCACCAGCCACCAGGCCAGGGGCACGAGCAGCAGCGCACCGGCGAAACGCAGGCCGGTGATGTTCGCCGCAGCCGAGGTGATGCCGGTGAACATGTAGTCGGGGACGTCGCTCAACGCACCATGCGGCAGCGACGGCGTGGTGGGATGCCGTCCCACCGTCAGCCACCACGTGGCGAACACCGCACCGGGGACGACCACCGTCAGCAGCGCCCGGCGCCAGCCGAACCTCAACAACGCGGTCAGGCCGGCGGCCACCACCATGATGGCGCCGATGCCCGAGCACATCAGCCCGGCCACGCCGAGCAACCACGCCGCCACCAGCCGGCGGCCGGTGCGCTCCTGCACCGCGAGGACCATGCCAAGCCCGGCCGCCAGTGAGCCGACGAAGCCGACCTGGAAGGCCCAGTCGATGTTCTCGGCGCCGGTGCCGAGCACCAGGAACACCGCTGCCAGAGCCGTGGCCACCAGCACGTCGGCGCCCGCGCGCAGCATGACGCGCCACATCAGGTGGGCGGCGAGCACGTGGAGTGCCAGCAGCACCCCCAGGTAGGGGATGTAGCTGCGCAGTCCGACCAGCGCGAACAGCGCCCTGTAGACGAGCAGCGGCAGCGTCGACCAGTGCTCGTTGTGGGGCACGAACAGCCCGAGGTTGCCCACCCCGGGGATCAGCCGGTGGATGAACTCCCAGTCGTCCTCGGTGAAGTACTGACGGCGCGTGTACCAGAGGAGCCCGGCGAAAGCCACCGCGAGCGACAGGTAGTGGAGGCGTACGAGCCGCCGGTCGGTGAGGACGGCGCGCAGCCGCGAGGCGGTGGCGTCCAGCGCGCTCGCCCCTGCGTCAGGAGCGGGAGGCAGCGTGCTTCTTGGCCGCCGCCTTCTCGCCGTCCAGGGGACGCGCGTGCCGGCCCGGCACGTCCATCTCGGGAGCGACGTGGGTCGGTCGCCAGAAGCGATGACGCAGCAACACCCCCAGCGCCTTGACACCGTCGGAGGGCCTGATCTTCTTGCCCTCCTCGCGCGAGCGGGCGACGTAGTCGACCGGCACCTCGTGGATCCGGTACCCCATGCGCAGCAGCTTGGCGGTGATCTCCGGGTCGATCTCGAAACCCTTGGCCTCGAGGTTCATCGCCAGCGCAGCCTCGCGAGGGAACACCTTGTAGGCGGTCTCGATGTCGGAGAGGTAGACGTTGAACAACAGGTTGGCCGCGGTGGTCACCCCCTTGTTCCCCATCACGTACCAGTAGGAGTGCGCGGTGTGGCTGGCGAAGACGCGGGTGCCGTAGACGACCTGCGCACGACCCTTGATGATCGGGTCGAGCAGGCGCGGGTAGTCGTTGATGTCGTACTCCATGTCGGCGTCCTGCACCAGGATGACCGTGCCGCTGGCCACCGTCAGCGCCGTGCGAATGGCCGCGCCCTTGCCCCGCTGGGTGCCATGGCGGAGCGCCTGGACGCGGTCGTGCTCAGCCCAGCGCTGCATGCGTCCCCAGGTCCCGTCAGAGGAACCGTCGTCGATGAGGATGACCTCGAGCGCCAGCGGCAGCGCCAGCACCGCCTCGACGACCGTGTCGATGGTCGTCTCCTCGTTGAGCGCGGGGATGAGGACGGAGAGGAATGGGCGGTCGCCGGGGGCCGCGCCGCCCGCGGCGAGCGCGCCCGCCTGGTCAGCGTTCATGCGCGCCGACGGTACCAGACGTCACCCGGAGCCGGAGGTGGGCACCCCGGTGGACGTGCGCCGCCGGGCCAGCGCCCACGGCACCGCGAACAGCGCGACCAGCCCGATTATCCCGGCGGCACTGGCGGCCAGCCCGACGGTGACGCTGAACGGCTGGTACCGCAGCGTCACCACGTGGTGGCCGGCGGGCACGACGACGCTCTGGAAGAGGACGTCTGCCGGCCGTACCCGTGCGCCGGTCCCATCCACCTGCGCGGTCCAGTCAGAGGAGTACGACTGCAGCACGACCACCGTCGCCGCGGCTGACGCCGTCACGTCAAGGTCCACGGCGCCGGGATCCTGCCGGGTCACCCTCACGTCCGCTGCACCGGACGGGAGGCTGGAGCCCGCGGACTCGACGACCACCGGCCCGAGCGGCGCGCCGGCCAGCTTGGTCACGGCGTCGTCGGGCCCGGTGGCCGCCACGACCGCCGGGGCCGCGAAGGCGAAAGGCCTGGTGCCCGCGATGCTGCTGATGGTGAAGCCGGGGCTCTGGACCACCGGGGTCGCCCCCGCGGGCACGTCGAGTGGGGCGGAGAGGAAGTAGCGCACCCCGGCCGCCGCCAGCCACGACGGGTCCGGGCGACTCAGCTGCGTGTAGTAGGTCCTGTCGTCGTAGCCGGGGTCGGCGTGGCTCCAGTACAGGCGGACGCGGGGGTCGATGGTGACGTCCACCCCACGCACGTCGCGCACGCCGTACTCGGTGGGGAGATTGGGAATCAGGGCCAGGGCCGTGGCGGCCACCGCACCGTCGCCGCTGTGGTCCTGCAGCCAGCTCATCGCGGCGCTCGGTGGCGGGTCGTTCGCGAGCGGCACCCGCGGCTGGAACGGGCCGGCGAAGATGGCCGCTTCGGCCAGCACGAGGCACGCGAGCCCTGCGGCGGGCGCGCCTCCCCTGCCCAGTGCGGCAGCTCCCATGAAGGTGAGTGCGGCGAGCAGGCTCAACCCCGCCACCAGCACCCAGAACCCGATGTTCCCCTGCCAGCTGGGCAGCAGCCCATCGACGCCCTTGCCCTGGGCGGCCAAGACCAGGCCCAGGGCCACGACGCCGGCCAGGGCCGCCACGCCGACCCCGAGCAGGGCCCAGCCCGGGAGCAGCGTCCGCGGTCCAGACCAGCGCGGGGTCATGCCCACCAGCGCCTGGAAGCCCAGCCCGGCGAACGCGGCCATGCCGAAGCAGATCACCACCAGCATCCGTGCGTTGCTGCTCGAGGAGAGAAGGGGCAGGCGCCCGGCCACCTGCGCCAGCGGACCGTAGACCACGCCGGCTGCGAGCACCACGGGGATTCCCAGTGCGAGCGCGACAGAACGGTGGGCTCGCATGGAATGGACCACGCCCAGGCCACCGAGCAGCAGGGCGGCGACGCCGATGAAACCCGTGGCCTCCAGGTAGTTGGGCGCCGGGCCGGTGAGGTTGTCGATCCCGGGGTTGCCGGATCCGTTGGGCAGGATCCAGCTGATCAGCTCGCTCGCCTGCAGGTGGCCGAATCCGACGCCGCTGCTGGTGCGGTCGCTGACCAGGGTGGAGTTGTGCAGCTCGGCAAGGAACGGCACCAGCTGCACCCCGGCCAGCGCCGTTCCGAGCGCGGCCGCGACTGCCATCCCGGCGATCGCGCGCCAGCGCCCGTTCTCCTGGACGAGGCCGCGCACCGCCACGTAGAACACGAGCATCAGCCCCAGGTGCAGCGTGGTCTCCGCGTGCCCGGCGAGGAACTGGAGAGCGACAGCCACGGCCAGCCCAAGCAGCGCGACAGGCCGCCGGGTGCGCAGCCACATCTCGGCGCTCGCGAAGGCCCAGGGGAAGATGGCAGCCACCGCCGACTGCGGGTGGCCGAGCCAGTCGACCATGAACGAGCTGCTCGCGTACGCGATGCCGGCCACGATGGCGGCCGCGTACCCAGCGCGCAGCTGGCGCAGGAAGACGCCCATGCCGGCGCCAGCGACCACCAGCTTGAGCAGCATGGCCAGGCTGTACCCGTGGGCCGGCGCGAAGGGCAGCGCCACCAGGGTGAACGGCGAGAAGACCGCCGACTGGTCGTTGGCCAGCAACGGCGCGCCGGCGAAGGCGTCGGGGTTCCACAGCGGCAGGTGCCAGGAGAGCCACTGCTGGCGCGCCGCGCTCAGCCAGGGAACGAACTGGGTGACCGGGTCGCTGACGAGGGCGTTCCGTGCGGGCTGCGGCGGCGTGCCGGTGTTCCACGGCGGGATGTTGTTGAGGATGTCACCGCCGACCAGCCCCTGGTGGCCGAAGAGAACCCCGCGCCAGAGCACCGCGAAGGTGATCGCGACGGCGATGAGCAGGAGAGCAGGCCACGTGGCCAGGCGAGCGAACCGTGCGCGGCTCACGGGGCCTGCCCGGGCAGTGGTGCGGTGGTGAACGTGACGCAGTAGCGCGACGACCACCCGGCCGCGTCCCCGCTGATCGTGAGCGACGTCAGCGGCGTCCCGCCTGTGCCGGAGATCGCCGACACGAGGTCCGGGGTCGACGTCAGGAGGTCGGAGACGTACAGGCCGTCCGAGGCCACCGCCTGCACCAGCCGGTGGTTCGACGAGCCGTCAGCCGTGGTCAGCGTGATGCGTGCCTCCGGTGCCTTGGCGACGATGTCGAGGATCTTGCCCACCAGGCTGCGCGACAGGTCGACGTGGGCGAAGGTGAGCACCGCCGGGTTCTGCGGGATGGCGATGGGTGTGCCAAGAGCGGCGCACGTGGTGAGGGCGGTTGACTCGGTGGAGGCGCTCTCACGCGGGACGCGCTGCAGCACGGCTACCGACGTGCCGATCAGCTTGACCACGCGGTAGTTCTCGAGCAGCGCGCGGAACGTCGCCGGCTCGTCGAACGCGGCATAGCGATCGTCGACCGTCAGGTAGCTGTAGATGATGTAATCGGGAGCCGCAAGAGGTGTCGCGCCGCGCACGAAGTCGGCATCGAACTGGTCCAGCCATGACGTGTACGCCTGGTAGGACTGCAGCACAGGCCGCGGGTTCCAGTGCAGGCGGCTGTCCTCGTAGACGAGTTCGACGTCCCAGGGCATCACGTCCACCGTGGACCCGGCCGGGAAAGCGGGAAGCGCGCTGATGGTGCCGGCGTAGTTGGCCTGCGCACTCTGCAGCGGCTCAGCCTGCAGGGAACGGCGCAGGTCACTCTGCACCACCGCGCGCACCGCCGTCCCGTACCCGGACAGCCGGTCGAAGGCGGCGGTGAGGCCAGAGAGGTCGGTGGCGCGCCAGCAGGCCCCGAGCACGAAGCAGGCCACCAGCAGCGCGACCGGCACGGCCTGGCGGCGCGACAGCCAGCCCTTCACCGCGGGCGCGACCACCACCAGGCTCACCACGGCGAGCACGGCGACGATGCCGAAGTAGATGTCGTCGCGCAGCGGGCCATCGCGCACGAAGCTGTCCTTGAACAGCGGGAAGAGGGCGGTGGCCGTGAGCAGCAGCCAGAGGCCGTCGGCGTGGCGGCGGCGCGCCAGCAGCCCCAGCCCGAGCGCGCCGCAGATGATGATCACCGCGCCGCCGAGCACGATCCCCGGCGTCAGGCCCATGAAGTACATGGCGCCGCTGTACCCGGAGCCGAACTCGAGCGCGGCGTGGAGGTAGTGCGACACGTCGCCGAGGCCCAGCCCGGCGGCGAACCAGAGCACCGCCCCGCTGAGGAGGAACCCGGCGGGCAGCGCCACGGCAGCGCGGAAGCGGCGCCTCAGCACCAGGGCAGTGATGGCGAGGACGAGGACCCCCGCCGCGAGCGGCACGGCGGTTGCTTTCATGAGCAGCAGGAGCGCCACCATGACGCCGCAGAGCGCAGCTGACGTGGTGCTCCACCACGGCCGCTCCAGGTCGACCGCAAAGAACGCGAGGAGGATGGCGACGAGCTGGCCATCGGTGTCCGGGCCGGCGAATGAGGGCAGCCCGATCAGCAGCGCGACCGTGACCGCGATCCACAGCACCGGTCCGGCGCGCCGCCGCACCAGCAGCACGCACACCAGCGCGACCAGCGTGACGTGGATGACCACCCCGGCGGCCACGGCCTCGAGCCACTGCGTGGTGAAGAACGGTGTGTCGACCGTGAGGTACCCGTACGGGCCGTAGGGAAAGAACAGACGAGAGCCCATGGGAAGACCGAGCCGATGCGAGAGGGTCAACCCCACCTGCCATGACGAGTTCGAGCCAGCTGCCGACTCCCCCGATCGCTCCCGGCAGGGTCAGCGCCGCAACCACGAGCGTCCAGAGGACGCAGAGCGCGACGATGACGCGGCGTTCGCTCAGGCGGGCGCGCAGGGACGCTGCCACGGTTCGCGCTATGGAAGCGCGGCGAATGCCGACCCCACGCCGCCGACCTGCAGCGGCCCGTGCCATGTGCTGCCGATCCGCCAGAAGAAGAACAGCGTGTTCGATGGGCCCTCAACCGCGACGTCGATGTTGCCGCTTGCCTCGACCGCGATCGACGGTGCGGAGAACGCGCTTCCTCCTGGTGCCGCTTTCACCGCGGCGCCCCATCCACCGTGGTATGCGTAGAAGTCGAGGCTGTGCCCCGGGCCCTGCGCAACCGCGTACGTGTCGCTGCCGAAGGTGCCCACCGACGGCGCCGAGAACGTCGTGCCGGCGCCGCCGACCTGGGTGAACTGCGCACCGGTCGCCGCCAGCGAGTTGCCGGGGGCCTGGTACAACGTCAGCGCCGGCGTGCTCGACGCAGTGGAGTAGTCCTGGTCCACCTGCGACCACGCGTTGGGCCCGGACCACGACCCGTCGCTGTTCTCGCGGTACTGCTGCAGTGCGGCGTCGCCGCTCTGCACCACCGCCTGCAGGCTGGGAGGCGCGGCGCCGACCAGCGACAGCGCGGGTGCGCTGAATGTCGAGTTGGTCGCGCCGAGACCGTACGGCCCGTACCAACGGGCAGCCACGCACCAGAAGAGGTACATGCTGTGGCCCGGTCCCTGGACGGCCACGGTGACGTGCTTGTTCGCGTCGACGACCACCGACGGCGTCGAGTTGGCAGAGCCGGCGGCGCCCACCTGGTACGGGCCGTACCAGCTGCCGGCCGTGTCCCAGTACATGTCGAGCGTGTTGCCCGGGCCCTCCACCGCGATGTCGAAGTTGCCGTCGGCCTCGGCCACGATCGACGGCGCCGAGAACGCCGAGCCTGGGCCGCCGACGCCGAGCGGACCGTGCCACGTCCCGGCGACGTTCCAGAAGAAGAACAGCGAGTGATCGGGGCCCTGGACGGCGACGTTGACGCTGCCGTTGGTCGGCGAGATGGCCTGCGACACCGCCGCGCCGCCGCGGCTGACGATCACCGCCTGGCTGTGGAAGATCGCGAACGCCCTCTCGAACGCGGACATCGAATAGGTGTGCAGCTGCCCATCCGCCGGGTCGGCGAGCGTGACCGTGCCGGCCCCGTAGTCGAAGCCCACCAGCGTCTGCGCGTGGTCACGGTGCGAGTACCACACCTGGCGACCGTCCCACGCGGTCCAGTACCCGACCGACGCCGGGGCGAGCAGGTGGGGCACGCGCACCACCACCGGGTGGCCCGCAGCGACGGCCTGGTAGAGCTGCTGCGGCTGCCAGCCCTCCCCGCCGGTGGCGGACGCGCCGTTGGTGCTCGCGGCCTGGACGATCGGCGGGTAGTACACGCCATAGCCGGTGACCACGAAGTTGCCGTTCACGTTGCCGACGAAGCCCTGGTACGGGTCACCCCACTGCACCGGTGCGCCGTTGCGCATCACCGGTGCGCGGGCATCGTCGCCGAACTGCTGGAGGAGCTGGTCCTGGGTCACGCCGATGCCGACCGCCGACAGCGCCATCTGCAGCGCCGCCGCCTCACAGTCCAGCGGGTGCTGCTGCGTCACCGGCGTCACCGCGATGCTCGCCGAGCCCGACGCGTGCGCGGTGGTCGGGGCGCCCAGGGCCAGCAGGGCTGGTGCGAGCACGGCGACCATCGCGGCGGCCACGCGTGCTGGGGAGATGGTCATCCGGTGGCGGGATCCTCTGGCAGCGGGCACAGGCGACCGACCAAGTAGATCACAGGAACCACTCGAACGCGCGGTTAAACGAAGAGCCGGGAGCCGCATTTCGCGGCCCCCGGCCCTGTCAGAACGAGGTTGGGAGCTTAGTTCGGCGAGGAGAAGGTCGAACCCGGTGCTCCGATGCCGAGCGGTCCATGCACCACGCCGTTGATGACGAAGTACTCGTAGAGCGCGTGGTTCGCACCCTGGACGGCGATGTCGTAGTTGTTGTTGTCGTCCTGGATCAAGCTCGGTGCCGACCAGGTGCTGCCGGCGCCGCCGATCTGCAGAGGTCCGTCGACCCTGCCGGTGTTGACGTCGTAGAAGTACCAGTAGAGCGTGTTCGACGGCCCTTCAGCGGTGATGTACTGACCGGTGAAGAGTGCAGAGGGCGTCGAGTACGTGGTGCCGGCGCCGCGGATCTGGGTCAGGTCGACCGCGAAGAAGTTGGCGGCCTGGTAGAGCGAGTTGTTCGGGCCCTGGAAGATCGCGCCTGAAGAGCCGGCCCACGGGGAGTCGAACGCGGTGTTGTCGTTGGAGATGTCGAACGCCGACGACCACGGCTGTGCGTCGGCGGGCGTCCCGTCGTTGTAGACGTAGTAGTCCTCGAGGTCGTGGTTGCGGCCCTGGACCGCGTGTGCGTGTTGTTTCCGCTCCTGGACATCGAGGGGGCCGAGAACGTCGAGTTGGGGCCGCCGATGCCGAGCGGGCCGTAGAAGGCGCCGGTGGTGTTCCAGTACGCGTACAGCGTGTTGCCGGGGCCCTCAGCGGTGATCTGGAGGTTTCCCTGCGAGTCCTCGATCATGCCCGGCGTCCCGAAGACGGTCGCTGGGCCGGCGAACTGGTACGGGCCATACCACGTGCCGGAGATGTCCCAGTAGAGGTCACCGGTGTTGCTGGGTCCCTGCACGGCAATGTCGAAGTTGCCGTAGCCGGGAGAGCTTGGGCCGCCGTTGCCCTGGGCGAGGATGGTGGGCGCCGAGAAGGTCGACCCCTGGGCACCGATGCCCAGCGGCCCGTTCCAGACGCCGGTGTAGTTGCCGCTGCTGTCCTCGAGCTCCCAGTAGAAGTAGAGGGTGTGGTTGGGACCCTGCGCGGCCACGTTGATGCTGCCGTTGGCCGGCGACAGCGCCTGCGAGACGGAGTGTCCACCGGACGTGGATGCGGTCGGCTTGAACGCGAGGGACTGCGTTCCGGCTGTGACCAGGCCATAGACCGCCAGTGCCAGAACCAGGATAGCGGCGACCAGGCCCCGCTTCACAAGGATTCGAGCCCAGCTGCGTTCGCTCCGTACCATCAACATGTCTCCTCGCGTGGTTGCACCCACCAGTGGCAGGCGTCGCACAGTGGAGCACCCGGTGGGAGCCAATGTCAACCGCGTCACGTCAAGATTCGAAAAGCCCAGCAGCCGAGCGACTCGCGTGTCGAGGAGTGCAGACACGACTGCTGTCCGTTTGCGGACATCTGACCCGTTGTTGAGCCGCGCAACCACCAGGGATATAACCTGACAGCGTCGATGACCCACTACCCGCCCGGCGGCTTGTTGGGCAGACGCTCAGCAGCTCAGCTGGAGGACGCGAACGTGGTGCCGGCGCCCGCCACCTGCAGGGGACCGAACCAGGTGCCTCCGGAGTTCCAGTACGCGTACAGCGAGTTGCTCGGCCCCTGCACGACCAGGTCCAGCGTGCCGCCGCCCGACTCCTCCTCCATCGCCGGTGCCGAGAAGGTGGTGCCCGGCGCGCCGACCTGCAGCGGACCGTTCCAGGTGCCCGAGGAGTCCACGTACCAGAAGTAGAGGGTGTGCGACGGCCCCTCGACGGTCACCCGGCTCGAGACCATGATCGCGCCCGTCAGCGACGGGGCGCTGTACGCGCTCCCGGCCGTGCCGACCTGTACCAGGCTGAAGCTGCCGCTGGATGCCGCCAGCGAGTGGTTGGCGCCCTCGAACAGGGCCTGGAACCCGTAGCTCGACGCTGACGAGTACGCGCGCTGGTCGCTCGACCACTCGCGTGGGCCGGACCAGGTTCCGCTCGCGTCCCTCTGCCACTGTCGCATGTCGTTGTTCGGGCCCACCGCGAAACCCAGCGCGGTGCAGCCGCCCGAGCAGTTGGTCGAGATGCTCGGCGCCGAGAACGTGGTGTTGGCCCCGCCGATGCCGAGCGGGCCGTACCAGGTGCCCGAGATGTTCCAGTAGTGGTAGAGCGTGTTGCCCGGCCCCTGCACCAGCAGGACGAGATGGCCGGCGAAGTCCACGTCAAGGGCCGGCGTCGAGAACGCGGACCCCGGAGCGGCAACCTGCAACGGCCCGTACCAGGTGCCGGACGCGTCCCAGTAGAAAAAGATCGAGTTCCCCGGTCCCTGCACCGCGATGTCGAAGTTGCCGTCGGCCTCGGCGGCGATGGCCGGCGCGGAGAACGTCGTGTTGGCGCCGCCCAGCCCTAGCGGGCCGTACCAGGTGCCGCCGACCTGCCAGTAGAAGAGCAGGGAGTTGTTGGGTCCACGCGCTGCGACGTTGACGCTGTGGTTGGTCGGCGAGATCGCCTCGGCGACCGACAGGCTGCTCGCGGCCCCGACTGCTGAGGCCGCGGCCGGCCGCGCGGCGATCGACTGCGGGCCGCCGCTGACGAGGCCAGAGAACGCCACGGCGCCGACCGTCAGCGCGATCGCCGTCCCCCGGCGCAGCAGCGTCGGCCCACCGAGGTGCCTCCCGCGGCTCATCCCGGCGCTCCTCAGTTCGACGACGCGAACGTCGTCCCCGCCCCGGCGATCTGCACCGGGCCGTTCCAGTTGCCGCCGACGCTCCAGTAGAAGTAGAGCGAGTTGCCGGGTCCCTGGACGGCGAGGTCAACGTTGGAGCCGGTGCTCTCGTCCTCCATCGACGGCGCCGAGAAGGTGGAGCCGGGGACGCCGACCTGCACCGGGCCGTTCCACTCGCCCTGGTTGTTGCTGAACCAGTAGTAGAGGGTGTGCGACGGTCCCTGGACGGTGACCCGGCTGTCGGTGGCCACGAACCCGGAGAGGAACGACGGCGAGCTGTACGCGGTTCCCGCTGTTCCCACCTGGACGAGCGTCGCGAAGCCATCGGTGTCGACCAGGGAGTGATTCGGGCCCTGCACCAGCGCGGTCTGCTCGTACCCGGACGGGACAGAGAATCCCTGGCCGTCGTTGGACCACTCGTGCGGTCCGGTCCACTGGCCGGTGTTGTGGCTGCGCGACCAGTTCCTCACGTCGTTGTTGGGGCCGAGCGCGAACACCTCCACGGTGCCGACCGACGTGTTGGCGTAGGTGACGCTCGGCGCAGAGAACGCGGTGTTGGAGCCGCCGATGCCAAGCGGTCCGTACCACGTGGCGTTGGTGTTCCAGTACGCGTACAGGCCGTTCGACGGCCCCTGCACGGCCAGGTTGAGGTGACCGTCGACGTCGATCGTCATCGACGGCGACGAGTAGGCCGCGCCCGTAGGACCGACCTGCACCGGGCCGTACCAGGTGCCGGAGGCGTCCCAGTAGAAGTAGATGGTGTGATTCGGCCCCTCGACCGCGATGTCGAAGTTGCCGGAGTCTTCGGCAACGATGGTCGGTGCCGAGAACGTCGTGCCCGCGCCGCCGAGGCCGAGCGGCCCGTACCAGGTGCCGCCCACCTCCCAGTAGAACATCAGCGAGTTGTTGGGCCCGCGGGCCGCGACGTTGACGCTGTTGTTGGTGGGGGAGGTGGCCAGGGCGACGGAGAGCTGGCTGCTGGCCCCGACCGATGACGCAGCGCTCGTCTTCAAGGCGGGCGTCGCGGCGCCCGAGGTGACCAGGCCGTAGACGGCCAGGGCGAGGATGGTGAGACCGGCGACCAGGCCCCGCCTGAGGAAGCTCCGGGTCCAGGTGCGGTGGCTGCGTGGCATCGACGATCCTCCTGGCGCGCCGGGGTCTCCCGGCAAGGGACGCGCGCGCAAGTGGATCACCCGCTCACAGGCACTGTCAACAGTGCGGGGGCGGCGTCACGAAGTGGTAGCAGGGCGGCCCTTGTGGGCTGGAAGCCGGTACCCTGACGGGGTCGAGGGCGCCGCGATGTGCCGCCTCGGTGCGGGGAGGGCTTTCGGTGACGGTTGGAGGTCGCATGGCCGGGTTCAGGGCGGTTCGGGTCGCGGTCGTTGCCGCCGGCATCCTGGCGTCCGGACTCAGCGTCGCCGGCACGACCGCTCTCAATGCTCACGCCGCGTCGCCTGCCGGGTCGGGCACAGCACCCTCGGCAGCCGGCGCCGGCAACCACCTCCGCCATGGGGTCACGCCGGTGCTGCCCGCCCATCCCGGGTCGAACAAGCCCGCCTCGTCAGCGGCGGCCCTGTCCGTCCCGTCAAACGCGCACCTCAACTACTACGGCGGCAGGGTGGTCTCGACGATCCACGTGGTCGAGGTGCTCTACGGTCAACCGTCCTCCACTGTGACGTACGAGCCGGAGGTGCAGAACACCAGCCCGTCGCCGAGCATCGCCACCTTCTATGGGGGTGTCGCGAACTCGAGCTACGTCAACTCGATGTCGGAGTACGACACCACCGGCAGCCCCCAGGGCATCGCCGGCACCAACCAGACCATCGGTCGCGGGGTGTTCAACTCGCAGGTCATCATCAAGCCGTCGTCGACGAATGATCCTTTCGCGGTCACCAACCCCACTCACACCATCGACGACACCAACATCCAGGCTGAGATCCAGGCGCAGATCAGCGCGCACAAGCTGCCTGCGCCGCTGACCAACTCGGCGGGGAACCTCGAGACGCTCTACGCGGTGTACTTCCCGCACGGCGTGACCATCACCCTGCAGGAACTCCAACGGGGTCGAGACCAGTGGGGTCACCTTCTGCGCGTACCACGGCACGACCTCATCGCCGGAGGCGTACTACAGCGTGCTGCCCGACTTCAGCACCGGCGGCATGGCCACCAACTGCGGGAGCGGGCCGGAGTTCCAGCAGGTCACCGCCGTCTCTTCGCACGAGTTCGCCGAGGCGATCACCGACCCGGAGGTGGGGCTGGCGACCACCACAGGGCCGCCACTGGCTTGGTACGACCCCAACAACGGTGAGAACGGCGACATCTGCAACGGGATCGACGGCACCGTCGTCGGCCATGACGGCGTCACGTACACCGTCCAGAAGATCTGGAGCAACGCGCAGCACGCGTGTGTCGTCGCTCCTCCGCCACCGCCTCCCCCGCCACCGCCTCCACCGTTTCACCCACAAGGAGTCGGTGCACCGCAGGTGGCGGTGACCCCGGACGGCTCGACGCAGCTGGTCTTCTGGAAGGGCGCCAACAACCAGCTGGCCGAGGCGTGGTACACGGGCAGCTGGAACGGGCCGATCACATTCCCGCAGCTCGGCACCATGGCATCGACGCCCAGCGTGGCGGTGACCAGGGACGGCAGCACGCAGCTCGTCTTCTGGGAGGGCCCGAACGGGCACCTGTACGAGGCGTGGTACACGGGGTCGTGGAACGGTCCCGTGGACTGGACCGCTGCCTGGGGCGGACGCGGGTTGCTGGCGTCCGCGCCGAGCGTCGTGCCCACCACGGACGGCGAGCAGCTCGTCTTCTGGCGCGGGACCGACGGCCATCTCTGGGAGGCGTGGTACACCGGTCACTGGAACGGCCCCGCCGACTTCTCCACCCTGGGGACGCTTGCGTCCGCGCCGAGCGCGACGATCACCCCTGACAACTCCCAGCAACTGGTGTTCTGGCAGGGCGTGGACAACCGTCTCACCGAGGTGTGGTTCTCGGGCACGTGGCACGGGCCGGTCGAGTGGACCAACCTCGGGTACATCAGCTCGCCACCGAGCGTCGTGGTGTCCACCGACGGCTCCACGCAGCTGGTCTTCTACAGGAGCCCGTCCGGTGACCTGCTCGAGTTCGTGGTACTCCGGCTCATGGAATGGGCCGCTGGACCTGACCGCGAGCAGGTTCGGCGGCGCCGGGCCGCTGACGTCGTCGCCGAGCGCGGCGGTCACCCCCGACGGATCCACGCAACTGGTGTTCTGGCAGGGCGCCGGTGCGTCGCTCTGGGAGGCGTGGTACTCGGGCGGTGGCTGGCACGGCCCCGTGGACTTCAGCGCGGGGTAGTCCGGGACCCTGTCACGGTCGCGTCACGCCGAGACCACGAAACGGTTGCCTGCGCGGTGCGTCCCTATCATGCGAACCCATGCGCTCGAAGGGAATGACGTCGGTCCGCGCCACCATCCTCGGCCTGTGCGTGGTGGCGGTGGCATCCGGCCTGGGCTCGTCAGCCCCGGTGGCGGCCGCGGCACCGGCATCGCAGCCCGCTCCACACCAGCCCTTCGACACCACCACCGGGCCGCCGCCGGCCGGGCTCGTGCGTGGAGCAGCGGCCGAGCCGCTGACCAATCCCAAGATCCCCCTGGTGCGCGGCGCGGCAGCCATGAGCACTGCCGCTGCCACGCCGGCGCAGGCGCCGTCCAGCCCGCCACCTGACCCGGAGGTGCTCGGGTTCGTGCAGGCCGGCACGGTGTCGTCAGGGTCGTGGACCTCGGACCTGCGCATGAACCTGCTCTCGACGATCGCGTACTTCGGTGTCAACGTCAACGCGAACGGCACGCTGGTCACCGGCGACTCCGGCTACAACACCTGGTGGAGCGCGCAGCAGACCAACCTCATCAACGCCGCGCACAACGCCGGCGACCGCGTGGTGCTCACTGTCAAGACCTTCGACAACTCGGTCATCGCCGGTGTGACCGGCTCTGAGGCGACTTGGCAGAACCTGGTCACCGCGATCATCAACCAGGTCGTCACCCGCCCCGCCGACGGGGTCAACATCGACTTCGAGGGCGGCGGCAACAGCT
The DNA here is from genome assembly GCA_963717185.1 of Candidatus Dormiibacterota bacterium. GTDB lineage: Bacteria > Chloroflexota > Dormibacteria > Aeolococcales > Aeolococcaceae > Aeolococcus. The sequence goes on from CAVQVY010000015.1 coordinate 58,994, forward strand.
CCAACTTCACCACCTTCATCTCGGAGCTGCAGAACGGCTTGAACACGCGCGCATCCGGGCGGTCGTACCTCACAGTCGACGCATATGCGAGTGCCGGGCAGGGCGGCACCCTATGGGACCTCGCCTCGCTCTGGCACGTCGTGGACGCGATCGACCTCATGGGCTACGGGTTCGCACCGTGCACCTCGGGACACTCGGGGCCGACCGCCCCGATGGGAGGGTGCTGGTACAACGTCACCCAGGCGGTCACCGACTACATGAACAAGTACGGTGTGCCCGGCAGCAAGCTGCTGCTCGGGGTCCCCTACTACGGCTACAAGTGGAGCGTCACCGGGGTCAGTGCCGGGGGCCAGGACCCCGCTGTGACCAGCATCCCCGACAGTGCCGACACCTACAGCGGGGCGCTGTCCGACTTCAGCTGCGCGCAGCAGCTGCAGCAGCACTGGGACTCCACCTTCCAGGAGCCGTGGGCCTCGTGGTACAGCCCGTCCAGCGGTGACCCGTGCGGCGGCAACTACGGCACGTACCGCGAGCTGTACTACGACAACGCGCAGTCGCTGGGCATCAAGTACGACCTGGTGAACAACCGCGCGCTCCGCGGCGTCGCCATTTGGGCGCTCGGTTATGACAGCGGCAGCAACGACCTGTGGAATGAGATCACCGCAAAGTTCACCGTCACCAAGTTCCCCGACTTCAAGCCCAAGGGAGTGGGCACGCCGAGCGCCACGGTGTTGCCGGACGGCTCGCAGCAGCTGGTGTTCTGGAAGGGGTTTAGCAACCACCTCTTCGAGGGGTGGTATTCCGGGGGGTACTGGCACGGCCCGCTGGATCTCACCAGCGTCCTCGGCCCCAGCGCCGTCCTGCAGTCGGCACCCAGCGTCGCGATCACACCGGACGGGTCGACCCAGACGGTGTTCTGGGCGGGCTCAGCAGGGCATCTCTTCGAGGCGTGGTGGGCGGGCGCGCGCTGGAACGGCCCCATCGACGTCACCGCGAGCGCGCTGGGACCGTCCGGGGTGCTGGCGTCGCCACCCAGCGTGGCCATGACTCCCGACGGTTCGACCCAGGCGGTGTTCTGGGAGGGTCCGGGCGCGCACCTCTACGAGGCGTGGTGGGCGGGCGGGCGCTGGAACGGCCCGTCGGACTGGACATCGAGAGCGTTCGGCGGGGCGGGGTTGATGACATCCGCGCCGAGCGCAACCGACACACCTGACGGCTCATCCCAGCTCGTCTTCTGGGCCGGCCCCGGCGGCCACCTCTACGAAGCGTGGTGGGCCGGCGCGCGGTGGAACGGGCCGGTGGACTTCACCGCCAGCGCCTTCGGGGGAGCCGCGCCGCTGGCGTCGTCTCCCAGTGCGACCGTGCTTCCCGACGGCAGCCAGCAGCTGGTGTTCTGGACCGGCGCGGGTGGCCACCTCTACCAGGCGTGGTGGGCAGGCGGCCGCTGGAATGGCCCCGCCGACTGGACCGCGACGGCGTTCCGTGGCCTGGGCCCGCTGGCATCGGCGCCGAGCGCCACCATCGTTCCCGACGGCTCACAGCAGCTCGTCTTCTGGGAGGGCGCGTCGCAGACGCTGTGGGAGGCGTGGTACGCCGGGGCCTGGTACGGGCCGGCCGACCTCAGCGCTGGTTAGCGGGGTTCCTCAGCCGGCCTTGCCGTAGACACGGCCGGCTCCGTCGAGGCTCTGCTCCCAGGTGCCGTCCAGGTCGACCATGCCGAGCCGGCCCTCGTCGTCGACCACCCGGAAGCTGAGCACGTCCTCGATGTGGTCGTACGCGTGGTTGAGGAAGCCGTCGTAGACCGCCGCGGTGACCAGGTACTTGGCACCGAGAAGTCCGAGGTGCGGGATCGTGTACGTCATGGTGCCGCGCGTCCCCGGCCCTCGCACGCTCACCCTGCACTTGGCGGTCCTGGTGTTGGGGCCCGAGATGTTGATGCCATCACTGCGCTTGAGGGCCAGGCCGAACACGAAATCCTTCACGTCGCCGTGCACCGCGTAGTCAATGGCCACGGTCAGCGACCCGCCGGTCGCGAAGGACGTGTGCTGGTTGCCACTCTCGTCCAACAGCCTGACCGCGGTGATCTCCACCTCGCGTGTGCCCCAGCGGTTCTCGGTGGCCATGGCGCCGTCGGCCTCGTGCTCGAGGTCATCGGCCTCTGACATGGCGCCGACGATGCGGCGGTACTGCGCGGTGACGTCGGCAGCCGGTCCGTCGGCCACCAGCCGGCCCTTCTGCAGGAGCAGGACGCGGTCGCAGTAGAGGTTGAGCGAGGAGAGGTCGTGGCTGACCAGGATGATGGTGCGCCCGTGGCGCTTGTACTCCGAGAAGACGTCGAAGCACTTCTCCTGGAAGCGCGCGTCACCGACGGCGAGCACCTCGTCCATCAGCAGGATGTCCGCGTCAGCCTGGATTGCAACGGTGAATGCCAGCCGCACAGCCATCCCCGACGAGAAGTTCTTGACCTTCTGGTCGGCGAACTCCTCCAGCTCCGCGAACTCGAGGATGCCGTCGACGCGGCGGGCGAGCTCCTTGCGGGTCATGCCCAGCACGGCTCCGCCGAGGAAGATGTTCTCCCGTGCGGACAGCTCGGGGTTGAAGCCGACCCCGAGCTCGAGGAACGGGGCCACGCGGCCGGCCAGCCTGACGGTCCCGGAGTTGGGTGAGTAGATGCGCGAGAGGATCTTGAGCAACGTGCTCTTGCCGCAGCCGTTGGGCCCGGTGATGCCGAGGAACTCGCCGGCCCCGACGTCGAAGCTGACGTCGTTGACGGCGAGCAGGTCGCGGTAACGCGACGCGCTGCGAAGGTGGGTGACGCGGTACTTCAGCGTCGAGCTGCGATCCAGCGGGATGCGGAAGCGCTTGCTGACGTGGGCGACGCGGACCGCCGGCTCACTCACAGCGCTTCACCGAACTTCGGGGTGAGCCGGTGGAAGACAAGGAAGCCGATGGCGAACAGCGCGCACACCGCAGCGCACGGCACGATCAGCAGCCCGCCGAGGATGTCCGATGACCACGGGATCACCGAAGTCACCAGCGCCCGGCGCATGTCCTCGATCAGCTGCGCGAGCGGGTTGAACGCGATCAGCTGGCGGAACCTCTCGGGGATCAGAGAGAAGGGGAAGACGATCGCGCTTGCGTAGAAGAGCAGCTGGAGGGTGATCTCCCAGACGTGACCGAGGTCGCGATAGAAGACGAACAGCGCCGACATCAGCAGCCCGACCCCGGCGACCAGCAGGTACAGCTCCACGAACAGCAGTGGCACGAGCAGCGTCTCGAGGCCCAGGTGGAACCAGCCGAGCGGCAGCCCGATGGCCAGCATCAGGGCGAGGTTCACCCCCAGCGTCATGGTGGCGCTGAGCGTGGACGCGACCACCAGGATCCAGCGAGGGAAGTACGCCTTGCGAACGATGTGCGCGTTGCCGACGATCGCTCCGACGGCCGACACCGTGGCGTCGGCGAAGAACGTCCACACCACGATGCCGAGCAGCAGCTCCACCGGGAAGTTCTCGCCGGGACGGGTCCTGCCGCGCAGCAGGAAAACCGCGAAGACCAGGTAGGTCATGCCGAAGATCAGCAGCGGCTTGACCAGCGACCACGCGTAGCCGAGCACCGAGCCCGTGTACTTCAGCTTGAACGTGGTCACGGCGAGCTCGCGTGTCAGGTTGAGGTTGCTGCGGAACGCAGACACTCGGGGGCTGACAGCGCGCGCGCTGACCGGGCGCTCGGTGAGGGAGGAATCAGAGATCATCACGTGTCCGGGGTTGCGGTGGTGGCGTCATTGTGATGTGCCGTTCCCGATTCGTGCCCTCACCGCTTCGACGGCGCCGAGCAGCCGCGGGTGACGGCGCAGCCGGTGGCCGAGGTCGTGCCGCAGCGCGCGGTACCGTCGCCGCGCCAGCTCAACGCCTCCGTACGAGGTCAGCTGGTCGCCCAGGTATGCGATGTAGTCCTCCTTGACGGCCACGTCGGCGGCGAGGTGGCGCAGCTCGATCGCCTGCGCCTCCGCCTCGTCCACCACGTCTTTCGACCGCTTGGCTGGTTTCCGTCGCGCGCGCGGGCGCGACGGCGTGCTCGGCGGAGCCGGGCCCGTGGCCCGCTTCAGTGCCGCCGTCATCACCGTGCGCGCATCTGCTCGCGCCGGTCGCTCGTCGAACTGGACGAGAGCGGCCTTCCACTTGCCTGCAAAGATCGCCTGGTTGCGCCGGCTCAGGAAGTGTCGCAGTGGCACCGGGGTGCTTGCACCCTCGTCGTGGACCACCACAGAGGCGGGCTCGCACACCACGCGCCACCCCTTGGCCCGCGCAGACATGCACAGGTCGGCGTCCTCGTAGTACGCGGGGAAGTAGCGCTCGTCGAAACCGCCGACGTCGTCCCAGGCCTGTCGGCGCACCATGGCCGAGCAGAACGACACGTAGTCGACATCGCGGCGGCTGCTCAGCGCCGGCTCGTCGGCGGGGAGGCCGCGGCCGAGATGCGAGGTGCTGCCGTCGCGCCAGATCACGTCGCCGGCCTCCTGGAGGCGGCCGTCGCGGAGCAGGACGCGGCTGCCGGCCACGCCGATGCCGGCGTCGTCGTCCATGGCGTCGCTGAGCGCGGCCAGCCACCCGGGTGTGACAGTGGTGTCGTCGTTGAGGAACACGAACCGGTCGCCGGACGCGAAGCGCGTCGCCCAGTTGCAACCGCCACCGAACCCGTGGTTCACAGCCGAGCGCACCAGGACGATGTCGTCGCGACCAGACAGCGCGGACAGGGCACGCGCGGGCGTCCCGTTGGCCAGCACGACGACCTCGGCAACCGGGCCGCCGGCGGAGTTGGCGGTGATCGAGTCGATGCATCGCAGCGCGAGGTCGGTGGCGTCCGTGACCAGCACGATGATCGACACCGCCGGCGAGGGGGGGACGCGTGCGCCTCGCGACACGCGTTGCTCCTGCGTAGCCGGCTGGGGAACGCTCACCGCGATGGGTGCCTCACGCCGTTCAGCGCCCCGAGCGAGAACGCTGGAGACGCCTCTGACCAGCGGCGCGGACCGACGCGGCGGCGACGCGGCCGGCACGTGCCGCGTCCCGCAGTGCCTGGCGCGCGCCCAGCGGGTGAGGCGCGGCCGGGGAAGCGTCGTCCGTCGACGCGGGGTTGAACCACGGGTTGGCGAGCGCGGGTGCGGTGACCGGCACTGCGGCCACACCCTTGCGCAGGATGAAGATGAACTCGTCGTCGACGTTCGGCTGGCAGCCCGCGAAGTCGAGCAGCTCGAACACGATCCCCTGGTCGCGCCGCACCGCGCCGAGGTAGTCGAGGAAGGTGTCGGGGCGCCACACGTGGAAATGGATGCTGTAGTCCATCTCGAGGAGGAGCTCGACACGTTCGTCGGGGTCCGGCTGCTCCGTCGCCCACCATGGCTGGTGCCGCTCGACGTTCTCCACCCAGTCGATGAAGTGTTCGCGACGAGACGTCGAGCCGTCAGCATGGTCGCGGACCAGGTGTTCCACCGTCGTCGCCTGACGCTCCCTGTCGAAGGTCACACGAGGCTCGGGCAGCGCGCAGAAGAAGATGCCGCCATCGCGAAGAACGCGGTGGATCTCACGCAGCGCGCGCGTCGGATCCTCGATGTGCTCGAGCACATGACAGGCCACCACGAAGTCAACAGACGAGTCGGCGATGTCGGAGAGGTTCTCGGCGCTGCCGATGTGAGCCACAGGCACCAGTTCCAGCGATGCCAGCTCCGGGTACTGCCGACGAAGGTCGGCAACACTGAGCCGGTCGACGTACTCGACCTGCGCGCCCGCGGGAACAGCCAGCGGCTGGTGGAGCGCACCGAGCTCGATGCCCTTTCCGCTCAGCCAGCCGGCGAGGTGCGAGCGCTTCGCGGACGACATGCCGGGTCTCCCTCGGAAGAGGATGGTGTGAGTGGGTACATGGTAGCCTCGATCTCGAGGGCGACGTGTACCATTGCGCGGGTGAAGGGTCTGATCCTGAGCGGAGGAGGGCACCCGGCTGCGCCCGATCACGCACACCTCGGCAAAGCAACTGGTGCCGATCGCCAACAAACCAATTCTCTTCTACGCCGTCGAGGCGATCGTCGCTGCGGGGATAGACGACATCGGCATCATCACCGGTGACACCGCGGCCGAGGTCGAGGCGGCCGTCGGGGACGGCTCACGATTCGGCGCGTCGGATCACCTACATCGCCCAGGATGCTCCGCGGCGGTCTCGCACATGCGGTGCTTGTTGCGCGCGATCTTTCCTCGGTGACGAGTTGTTCGTGATGTACCTCGGCGACAACCTCATCCGCCACGGGATCATCCCCATCGTGGAGGGCTTCACCCAGGTTGAGCCGGACGCACTCATCCTGCTCGCCCGTGTCCCCGAGCCACAGCACTTCGGCGTCGCCG
>CAVQVY010000016.1:0-114593 GCA_963717185.1 Candidatus Dormiibacterota bacterium
TCCTCCGGTCGCGGGGAGATGGCGGACCCTCCGAATCCTCGCCCGCGCCGCCCCGCCCCACACCCTCAAGACTCCGAAATCCTCGCGAAGGTTACGCGCATTCTCCGGAGGGCCGGTCACGAGGCCAGGATGCCGAGCAAGGCCTCGCATTCCGCGTCAACCTCGGCAGGGTCGGCGACGGTCCTGGCCACCTCCTCGCGGACCCGCCTGCGATACAGGGCACGGAGCCGGTGGGCGGCCGCCTTGACGGCACCCTCGGTCAGGCCCAGCTCCTCGGCGACCTGTCGGTACGGCGGCGACATCCTCCTGGCCGAGCAGGCCCGGCCGGAGCCGTTCGTACAGCGCATGCCGGTCGGATCGGGCCATCTCGGCGTCGACACGCTGCAAGACCCGCTCGAGGAGCGTCGCCGCCCATCGGCGCTCGAAGAGCCGCTCGGGGGTCTCGTCGTGGGCCGGCTCGGCGGCGAGACGTGACTCTCCCTCGCCCCGATCGACGGCGATCGGTGCGCCCGCCGCCGCGTTTGAGGGCCCGCTCGCGGGCGTGATGCTTGGCGATGGAACGGCTGCAGCAGGCCATCAGGAACGAGCGGAAGCGGCCGCGGGCCGGGTCGAGGCCCTGCAAGGCGCCGCGGCCGAGGAGCTCGGCGAAGAGGCCCTGGACCAGGTCCTGGGCGTCCTCCGGCGAGTGGCCCTTGAGGCGGACGAAGCCATAGAGGGGATACCAGTAGTCGCGGCACAGCGCGGCGAGGGCCTCGCGCGAGCCGGGGTCATCGCCGCCGGCCGCGAGGACCCGGCCCCAGTGGGTCGTCGGGAAGCCGGCCGCCGGGGGCCGGCCGGGGTCGGGCTGCTCGCATCGGAGCATCTCACGGGGCCGCGGAGGGAGGTCCTCGCCAAATCATCGATGAAATTACAGGCGACGCTTCGCAACCGTCAAGGCGGCACGGTCGCGCCACTGGGGAGAGTGACCGCCGGATGGCGGGCGGAGTCGTGATGTTCCGCCCAGGGGACGAGGCGGCATGCGGCGGCCGAGCCTCGTCGCCTCAGAAGATTCTCGGGAGCCCCTCGCCCGGGCCGGGTCCGTCGGGCGACGGCCACGGACCTCGCCGCGGGACGGAGTGCCCGGCGGCCGTCGTCGCGAGGCGACAGAACCGGCGTCATCGGTCCACCCTATTTGGATTGCGACGAATCGAGCCCGAATCTTCACCGCGGCAGACCCGGCCTACCTTTCACCGAGTCTCTCCGTCCCGGTCGCGTGGAGCCCCCCCGGAACGATGATTTAGTCGATCGTCTAATTATCGCGATCGGCGAACGAACTCATCGTGTCGAGACGTCCGATCCGGGTGGATCGGGCACAGGCACCGGGCGGGGTGGCGGATTTCGGAGACGTAGCGATGAAGCGGCTCACGGTGTTGGCGGCGCTGGCGATCGTGAACCTCGCGCCAGGATGGGCGATCGGCGACGATGCCAAGAGGGCGGCGGCCCCGGGGATGGCCGGGGACTGGGAGGGGACATTGAAGGTGACGCCGCAGATCAGCCTGCGGATCACGCTCAAGGTCGCCGAGGGGAAGGATGGCGCGCTTGTCGGGCACCTGGGGCAGTCCCGAGGAGGGCCTGGAGGGCTTGCCGCTCGGATCGATCGCATTTACGGATGGCGTCCTGACGTTCGCCACGAAGCACGGCGTGACCTACAAGGGGAAGCGGAATGCCGCGGGCACCGAGGTCGCCGGCGAGTGGACCCAGCGCGGCAAGAACTACCCGCTGACCTTCAAGCGGTATGACCCGTCGAAGGCCGTCGCCGCGGCGCCGATCCCGAAGGAGCTCGAGGGCTTCTGGGAGGGGAAGCTGAAGGTCACCGCCGGCATCGAGCTGCGGCTGGTGCTCCAGGTCGAGAAGGGGAAAGACGGCACGTTGAAGGCGTCGCTGGCCAGCCCCGACCAGGGCGCCGCAACATCCCGATCAGCGCGATCGACCTCAAGGACGACATGCTGACGTTCGAGAGCAAGGTCATCGGGGCGAAGTATCTCGGGGAAGAAGACGAAGGAAGGGACCGGCTTCGAGGGCCAGTTCACCCAGGGCGGTATGAAACTGCCGCTGGCGCTGAAGAAGACGGATAAGTTCAGCGTGGCGGTGCGGCCCCAGACGCCGAAGCCGCCGTTCCCGTACCGGACCGAGGAGGTCCGTTACGAGAACAAGGCCGGCGGCGTGAAGCTGGCCGGCACGTTGACCTTGCCGCCGGGCAACGGGCCTGTTCCCGGCCGTGCTCCTGCTCACCGGCTCCGGCGCGCAGGACCGCGACGAGACCATCCTGGGACACAAGCCGTTCCTCGTCATCGCCGACGCCCTGACCCGTCGCGGCATCGCGGTGCTGCGCGTTAACGACCGCGGGGTCGGCGGCTCGACCGGACTCGAGCCCCGAGCCGACGACGCGAGGACTTCGCCGGCGATGCGCTCGCCGGGGTCGCGTTCCTGAAGGCGCGGAAGGAGATCGATCCCGGCGAAGATCGGCCTGGTCGGCCACAGCGAGGGCGGCCTGATCGCGCCGATCGCCGCGTCGCGGTCGAAGGACGTGGCCTTCATCGTCCTCATGGCCGGCACCGGCCTGCCCGGGGATCGATATCATCAAGGCCCAGGCCGAGCTCATCGCAGGGCCGAAGGGGCCTCCGAGGCCGAGCGGAAGACTCCGGCGAGATCCAGCAACGCGCGATCGACATCTTCCTCAAGGAGAAAGACGAGAAGGTCGCCCGGACCAAGCTGGCCGCGGCCATGAAGGAGGTCCTCGCCGCCATGCCCGAGGCGGAGAAGAAGGCCCTCGACGAGTCCGGCGAGCTCTCCGAGGCGCATGATCGACCGGTTCAACAACGCCTGGTTCCGGTCGTTCCTGACCTACGATCCCCGGCCGACCTTGCGCAAGGTCCGCTGCCCGGTGCTGGCGATCAACGGCGAGAAGGACCTGCAAGTGCCCCCGAAGGAGAACCTGGCGGAGATCGCCAAGGCGCTCAAGGCCGGCGGCAATCGGGACGTCAAGACGATCGAGTTCCCGGGCCTCAATCACCTCTTCCAGCCCTGCAAGACGGGCTCGCCGAGCGAATACTCCAGGATCGAGACGACGATCGCGCCCGAGGTGCTCAAGGCCATCGGCGACTGGGTCGTCGAAAAGACGGGGAGGTGAGCGGTTCCATCGACGGGCTGATCGGCTGCCGCAAGATGGACGTCACAGATGACGATGTCGAGAGTGACAGACCGCGCCACCAGACGCCTATATACTCAGAGTAGGCCGGGGGCAGGACAGGCCATGCAGCGCCACTCCGATTCCACCGCCGACCGACGAAATTCGGGGGCATCGCGATGATCCAGACGATGATTCTGTCCTCGATCCTGCTGAGCCTGCCGGCGCAGGCCGGGGGCCAGGCGCCGTCGGTACTCGGGGGAAGGCCGCCGCGAAGGTCGAGGCCGTCGAGGGTTCGGCCGAGGCGCTGGCGAAATACAACGAGATGAAGGCGAAGACGCCCCGGACGGTCGCCGCCCAGTCAAAGCTGGCGGCCTGGTGCGAGGAGCACGGGCTGAAGGCCGAGGCCTATGTCCATTACGCCGAGGTCGTGCGGCTCGACCCGAGGCGCGAGGCCGCCTGGCGGAAGCTCGGCTACAAGAAGTACGGCAACCGATGGATGACCGACGCCCAGATCGCCGAGGTCGAGGAGCAGAAGAAGCGGAGCGGATCTGGTCCCCCGAGCTGAAGAAGATCCACAAGGACATCCACGGCGCCAACGGGGCGAAGAAGCGCGACCTGGCCCGGGCGGCGCTCGAGGCGATCCCGGACCAGAAGGCCATCCCGTCGCTCTACCGCGAGTTCGGCCGGCGGCCAGGCCGACCAGATGCTCCTGATCCAGGCCCTCGAACAGATCGACAAGCCGCTGGCCACGAAGGTCCTGGCGATGCTCGCCGTCTACGGCCGGACGCCGGAGGTCCGGCGGCGGGCGACCGAGATCCTCCGCGGCCGGCCGGCCGGGGATTACCTCGAGCTGCTCGTCGGCCTGATGGTCGACCCGCTCAAGTACGAGGTGAAGCCCGTCGGCGGGCCCGGGCTCGCCGGGCGTCCTGTTCGTCGAGGGGCAGAGTTCAACGTGGCGCGGTTCTACGCGCCACCGCCGGCACCCAATGTCGCGCCCCAGCCGGGCGACATCATCTCTTACGATCAGCTCGGCATGCCCGTGCATCACTCGGCACGTGGCTCAATATGCCGGCACGTCCCGGCCCGATCAAGGCGCAAGGGCCTGTTCTACCAGCCCGACGGCAGGTCGTCCGGTTCTCCGAGCCCAGATCATGGCCGAGGCCCAGAGGGCGGCCGCGGTCGGCCGAGGCCCAGCTCGAGAGCGACGTGGCCCAGGTCAAGGCGATCAACGCCGATCGCAGGCATTTCAACGAGCTTGTGATGGCGGTCGCCGCTATGCGACCGGAAAGTCGCCGGGCGACGACCGGAGGACTGGCGCGATGCGGTCGGCGAGAAGAAGTCCGGGGTCGAGCCGCAGAAACCGACGATGACCGAGCTGGTCCCGCTGGCGTACCAACCCACTTTCGCCCAACTCGGCTTCATGGTGAACAGTCAAGCATCGTACGGGGACACATGACCGGAGTTACACCGGTAGCTTCCGGTCCGGAAGCTTCGCCCCCACTCCCTGGCGCGACCATCCCGCCGGGAGGATGGATCTCGCTAGCTCGCCAGCGGCTCGCTGGTCTCCGCAGGGCGCCGATGAGCTTCCAGCGCCTGGTTCTCGAGCTGGCGGACCCGCTCGCGGGTCAGGCCGAGGTTCTCGCCGACCTCGCGGAGGGTCATCGGCGTGTACGGGTCGAGGCCGAACCGCATCCGGATCACTCGCCTCGCGGTCGTCGAGCTGTCGATCGGTCGAAGATCCGGTCGAGGTCGTCGGTCTCGATCAGCTGGACGTCCGGGCCGGCGCGCTCGTCGGTCAGCACGTCGTCGATGGCGAAGCCGTCCTCGTCGTCGCCTCGGGGTGGGGCGTCAGGTTGTTGACCCGGATCGCCTTGGCGACGATCCCCATCTTCTTCTTCGAGAGCCGCAGCGCCTTGCCGACCTCCTCGGGCGTCGGCGGCCGGCCCAGCCGTTCGGTCAGGACGGCCGTGGCCCGCCTCCACTTCGCCAGCAGGCTGACCATGTACGCCGGCAGGCGGATCGGCTTGCCGTTGTTCATCACCGAGCGGCGGATCGACTGCTTGATCCAGTAGCTCGCGTAGGTGCTGAACCGCGTCTGCATCGTCGCCGTCGTACCCCTCGACGGCGCGGATCAGGCCGAGGTTCCCCTCCTCGATCAGGTCCTCCAGGCCAGCCCCTTGCCCAGATAGCCGCGGGCGATGTTCACGACCAGCCGGAGGTTGGCCTTGACCATATGCTCGCGGGCGTAGGGGTCGCCCTCGGCGACCCGCTCGGCCAGCTCGCGCTCCTCCTCGGCCGAGAGCAGCGGCGTGTCGTTGATGTCGTGCAGGTAGATCTGCAAGGGGGACGCTGGATGAATCTCCCGGCGGTCGAACCGGCACGGTCATGGCGGGTCGTTCCTCGGTTGAACAACAAAGGGAGCCGTTCTTGTGTGGAACGCGGCACAACGGGCGATCGGTCGTCAGGCGTTTCATCGGGCCGATCCGCGAGCCCTGCGAGAGAAACCTAGGACATGCACGCGGGCTGTCAACTCGAAGGGGCGTTCCGAGAATCCCCCGGAACGATCGCGGTGACTCGGGTGAACGAGAAAACCCCGCCGGGGCGGCGTGCCGCCCTCGTGCGGGGTGTCGGATCGAAGGCCGCGCGTCAGTCGCGGTCCTTCGGCAGCTTCTCGACCTCCTGGCGGAGCTCGTCCAGGAGCCGGCGGATGCGGGCATTCCGATCGGGAGGGGAGTTGTGGGCCGCGGGCGCTGACTTCGGATCCGTGGAAGGGGCCGGTAGACCAAGGGCCTCGAACTGGCGATCGTACCCCTCGACCCCTCCCGGATGCTCCCGCGAATCGAGCAATCGCCGCAGCTTCCGCAGCAGGTTGGCGACCTCTTCGTGGACCTCTGCGTCGTGCCGGACGATCAGGCTGATGCTCAGGTAGAATGGCGTGATCTCGCCGACTGTCTTCGCTGGGGCTCTTCCGACCCCGGGAGCCGGTCAGTGAACCGTCGGGCATCGCATGCTTCGAACCATCGTGAACGGTCCATGTCCCCCGAGCTACCGACGAGGTGATCAGGTCGACGACGGGGCTCATGTCGAGCGTCCCGCCCATGGTCGCCTTGCATGCGATCCTGGTACTCCAGCCGCCGGACGGGTGGGGGAAGAGGATCAGGTCGCCAACATAGTATGTCTTGACGATCGTCTCGGGTCGCAGCGGGTTTTCGGACAACGTTCGCCATGGGACGCTCGCTGTTTCGACGCCCGTCGGGGCTCGGCCTCATCGCCGGTCTGCCCGATGCGGAGAACACGGAAAGTCCGGCGACCGCGGCCGCGATCCCGATGACGGCCAGCGCCGCCATGCGAGCTGCGAGCTGCTTGGCTCTCAACACGTTCAGGACTCCTTCCAGTAAAGCGGCGACCGACATCGAGAGGCCGGCCCGCCGCGGAAGGAGGCGCTTCCGCCGGCGAGCTCGTCGCGACCTTGACCAGAGACCTTGGGATATGCAGCGTGACGGCCAATGGCACGCGTCGATGCCAGACGGCGCCGCGCCCCGATGAAGCGACAATCCCGCGACTCGAGATCCGTCATGGAGCAGGGCGAGGGCGCGGGCCATCCGGCTCCGGACCGTCCCCACCGGACAGCGGAGCGGTTGGCGGCCCGCTCGTGAGTCATCCCTTCCAGGTAGCACAGGACGATCGGCGCCCGGAGCCGCTCGGGCAGGCGATCGAGCTCCTCGTGCACGAAAAACGGCGAATCGATGCGATCCGGATCTTCATCGAAGGCCGGCTCCGGGATCGCCATCCGGGATGCTCGCGATCGCTACGCCGGCGGCGGTTGGACCGCGCCCGGGCCGCGACGCGGTTCGCCACAGGGTAGAGCCACGGACCCAGCGATCCCCGACTCGCAGCCGCTCGCCTTGCAGACCAGCGCCAGGAACGTCGCCTGGAAGGCGTCCTCGGCGTCGTCCGGGTCGCGGAGGACCTGGCGGCAGACGTCCAGGACCATCGGCCCGTGCCGGCCCAGCAACACCTCGAACGCCGCCTCGTCGCGACGCCACGAACCGCCCGAGGACCACCCGATCCGACAGGCCCGCCAGCGTCCCATCCTGGAAGATGCGGACGAGCTGCCGCATCGCCCCGCTCGTGCGTCCATTCACCATGAGCCCCCTGCCCTCCTTCCGATTCGCCAACCATATCTATGCGCGGGCCCCCCCCGTCCAATCCCGGATTTTCCCTCCAACCGCCAGGATCCAAATCTCCTCGCCCAATTCATCCGGATTCTGGACGGATCCTAGTGCGATTTCGGTGAGGCCAGGACGGCGCAACATTTTCGCCTTGGCGAGCCATGCGGATGTGCCGATTGGATGGGCGACGGGCGGAGTCGGCGAAAGGTGAAGGGGTCGTTGGGCTGATCGTCGGCCAGGGAGGCGGCCGATAACACCTGGAAATGGACGCCGACGTTCGGCCCAGTGGCCTCGCGCGCGACGTAGGCGGTGATCGTGCTGCCGTTGCCGTTGGCCGCCGTCCAGGTGACCGTGGCCTGGTTGGCCCCCACCGTGGCGGAGACCGCACCGGGCGCGGAGGGCACGGCGCAGGCCGGCCGGCGCTGCTGGCTGTGCGAGCGCGCGGCGGCCGCCCGGCGCAGCGACTGGCTTTCCCGGCGGAGGCTGGCGGCCGAGGAGCGCAGCGGCTCCCCGCGCAGGCCCAGCACGCCGCGGGTCGCACCGTGCGGATGATAGTCGCCGCCGTGCCGGGGCTGGCGGCGGCGTTCGGCGTGTTCGTGCTGATCCAGCTGTACCTGCTGTTCGACTGCTCGGACGGTGAGCTGGCCAGGTATACCAAGCGGTTCTCGGCGACCGGGGTGTTCCTCGACCGGATGGGGCACTACATCGGCGAGGCGCTGCTGCTGTCCGGGCTCGGCATCCGGGCACAGGGTCACTTCTCGCTGACTGGCGGCTACGTGACGATCGGCCTGGCCGCCGCGGTGTGCGCCACGCTGATCAAGGCGGAGACCGACGGCGTGACCGTGGCCCGCGCCTCGTCCGGGCTCGGGAGCGAGCACGACGACGAGGCGCTGGCGCCCCGGTCACAAGGGCTCGCGCTAGTGCGGAGGCTAGCCGCGGTGCTGCGGGTGCACCGGGCCATCCAGGCGGTCGAGCTGTCCGCGTTGATCTTGCTGACGGCGATCATCGACGCGGGCACCGGCACGCTGACCGCGACCCGGGTGCTGGCCGTGGCCGCGCTGGTCATCGGCGTGGTGATCGCCGCCGCGCACCTGATCGCCATCGTCGCGTCGAGCAGGCTGAGGTGAGGATGCCGGTGAAACTGTCCTGTGTCATCCTCACGATGGGCGACCGCCCCGCGGAGCTGCTGCGCGCCGTGGACAGCGTGCTCGCCCAGCAGGCCGAGGTCGAGCTCGTCGTGGTCGGCAACGGCACCGAGGTAACCGGCATGCCTGCCGGGGTGAAGACGATCAGCCTGCCGGACAACGTGGGCGTCGCGGCGGGCCGCAACGTCGGCGTCGAGGCGTGCGACGGGGACGTGGTGCTGTTCCTCGACGACGACGGCTGGTTCCCCGACACCGACCTGGCCGGCCACGTCAGCGGCCGGTTCGCCGCCGACCCCGAACTCGGCGTGCTGTCCATGCGGGTGGTGGACCCGGAGGGCGGGCCGGGCGCCCGCTGGCACGTGCCCCGGCTGCGGGCCGGGGATCCTGAGCGGTCCTCGGTGGTGACGGTATTCCTCGGCGGCGCGTCCGCGATCCGGCGCAGCGCGTTCATGGAGGCCGGCGGGTACCCGTCACTGTTCTTCTACGGGCACGAGGAGTCCGACCTGGCGTGGCGGGTCCAGGACCGCGGTTACCGGATCGAGTACGATGCGGCGGCGCGGATGTGCCACCACGCGATGCCGAATGCCCGGTACGACACGTTCCGTCGTCGCGACGGCCGGAACCGGGTGCTGCTCGTCCGCCGCAACCTGCCGTGGCCGTTCGCGGTGCTCTACCTGGCCGACTGGATGGCGCTGACCGTGCTCAGGGAGCGCGGCAACGTCGCCCGTCTGCGCCCCTGGTTCGCCGGGTTCGCCGAAGGCTGGCGCCTCGACCCAGGCCCGCGGCGCCCGATCTCGCTGCGCACCGCGTGGCGGATGACAAAGGCCGGCCGCCCGCCGGTCATCTGAGTTCCCCTTCCTGTCCCGCATCGTGAACGGAAGACCGTCCGGCTCCGTGAATACAGGTGTGGGGAGATTCTCCGCGAGGAGAGGGGACATTCAATGATCTGCCTTCGGTGCGGGCACGAGTCCGCCGCCGGCTCGGGTTACTGCCCGGGCTGCGGCACTCCGTTGTCCGCCGACCTGTCCGGGAGTATCGCGACACCCGCGGTGTCCGCCAGTCCGCCTGCCCGGGGGCAGGCATTCCACCTCGATCCGGCGCGGTGGGCGATAACCGACCGGGTCTGCGGCGGGGCGACCGTCGTGCTGTTCATCTCGCTGTTCCTGCCGTGGTACTCGGCGAGCGCGTCGTTCGCCGGGATCTCCGCCAGTTCGTCGGTGGACGCGCTGACCGCGCACGGCTACCTGTACCTGGTGCTGATCCTGACCCTGGCGATGATCGGCTACCTGGTCGGCTACGCGGGCCTGCGGGAGATGCCGAGCCTCCCGCTCGGCCATGAGCAGCTGCTTGCTGCGGGGGCCGGAATCAATCTGGCGCTCGTGACCATCGCGGCGATCTTCAAGCCGAGCGGCGACGGGGTGGTGAGCGTCGGCTGGAGCTTCGGCGCCTTCATCGGCCTGATCGCCGCCATCGTGGCGCTCGTGCCGATGGCCAGGTCCTGGTTCCAGGGCCGCCGCCAGGCCGCAGGCCGCTAGCGCCCCTAGACCCGAGGGCTGGCGGGCGTCCCACCCGCGCGCCAGTCCTCGGCCCGCTAAGACAGACATACCCCCGTCCACGGCAAGGATGGCGCCGGTGACGAACGAGCTCTCGTCGCTCGCCAGGAACGCCATGGCGCGGGCCACCTCGTCCGGAGAAGCGTGCCGGCCCAGCGGGATGAAGCCGTTGAACACCGCCTCGGCCTGCTCCCGCGGCACACCGGTGGCGGCGATCTCGATGCGGTGCTGGAACTCGTTGTCCACCGGGCCTGGGTGGATGGTGTTCACCCGGATGCCGCGCGGCGCGGCCTCCTTGGCGAGCGTGCGCATGAGGCCAACCAGCGCGTGCTTGGCGGTCGCGTACGCGCAGATCCCCGGGTCCGAAGTCAGGCCCACCACGCTGGAGGTGATGATCACACTGGCCCCCGCCGACAGGTACGGGAGCGCGTGCTTGCACACCAGGAACGACCCGCGCACATGCACGGCGAGCACCTGGTCGAAGACGTCTTCCGGATAGTCCATGACGGGCGCGATGACTCCCGCGATGCCGGCGTTGCTCACCACCACGTCCAGCCGCCCGAACTCGAACGCCGCGCCCGACACCGGGGCCTTCACCTGTGCGGAGTCCGTCACGTCGGCCACCGTCCAGGTCGCGGCGGATCCGAGCGAGGCGGCACCGTCGCGGAGCGCCTCGGGCACCAGCCCGGTCAGGCAGACCCGCGCCCCCTCGGCGACGAACGCCCGCGCCGTCGCCAGCCCGATGCTGCCGTCGCCTCCCGTGATGATGGCGGCCTTACCGCGCAGACGATCCATGCGCTAAGACTCGCTGGGTTGGCCAGTCGTGGTCTTGGACACCAGCGCACACTCTTTGCCCGTCGGCGTACCAACCGCGTCCGCGTCGGCTCCGATTATCGTGGGTATTTACCCCCCCGATCCGGTGGGGTAAGTACCCACAATGATTCCGTGCCCGGTGCGCGGTGCCCGCCTTATGGCGAAATGCCGGATTTGTCCGCGTCGGTGGGCGGCGACGGCAGGGGCAGGGCGGGGGTCGGCGGCCAGGCGGCGGGGGCGGGGGTCGGCGGCCAGGCGGCTGGCGGCAGCCGGGTCACGTCCCTGCCGTACAGCAGCACCCGCCCCGCGTCGCACCGCCCGGTGACGGTCAGCAGGTGGAGCAGGGCCGCCTCGGCGACCGTGGGGTGCGCCCTCGCGGTGGTCGCCGTACTCGTCGTGGTGCCGTATGTCTGGGGCGGCCCGGCCGAGCAGCCGCTGATCACGCTGCTCACGCTCGTCGCGATGGCGAGCCTGTGGAACCTGCTGGCCGGGTTCAGCGGGCTGACCTCGTTCGGCCAGCACGCATACCTGGGCGTGGGCGCGTACGCGCTGTACCTGGCGGCGGCGCACGGGGTGAGCCCGTTCCTGGGAATCGTCTGTGCTTTCGTGGCCGCCGGCGCGGTCGCGGTGCCGGTGTCCGGGCTGGTGCTGCGGCTGAGCGGCGGGTACTTCGCGGTCGCCACGCTGGTGGTGGCGGCGGTGTTCCAGATCGTCGCGACGCTGTCCCCGTCGGTGGGCGGCACCACCGGGGTGAGCGTGCCCGGGCTGGGCGGCTACGGCCCGGTGCTGCGCGAGGCGCTGGTCTACTGGGCCACGCTCGCCGTCGCGGTGACCAGCATGGCCGGCGGGTACCTGCTGGTGCGCCGGACGTTCGGGCTCGACGCCAGGGCGGCCGGCAGCGACCCGGTCGCGGCGGCCACCGCCGGGGTGCGAGTGCCGCGGATCAGGCTGCTGGCCTACCTGGCGGCGGCCGCCGGCGCGGGCGCGGTCGGCGCGCTGATCGCGCTCCAGACGCTGTACGTGGAGCCCACGTCGGTGTTCAGCATCCAGTACAGCGTGTACATGCTGTTCATGGTGCTGATCGGCGGCATCGGCACGATCGAGGGACCGGTGCTCGGCGCGCTGGTACTGTTCGGGCTCCAGGAGTCGCTGTCCGGGTACGGCGCCTGGTACCTGGTGATCGTCGGTGCGCTCGCCGTCGCGGCGACGCTGCTGGCGCCGCGCGGGCTGTGGGGCATGGCCAGCGACCGGCTCGGCTGGAGCCTACTGCCGGTCGGCTACCTGGTGCGGGAGCCGCGTCTATTAGCATCAAATGGTGGAAGTCCGCTGGGGGAACAGCAGCCGGCTGCGGTGGCCGCGCCTGCTCAGCGTGCGGCGGATGCCACGTGGCTGGCTGGCCGCGGCTCCCGTGGCGAGTGCGCTGTTCGCCGCCGGGGTGGCGCTGTTCAGCACTAATCCGCTGCACCAGCTGTGGGGAGCCTGGGGCGCGTGCTCCTACGCGGCCGCCGCGGTGGTGGCGATGGTCTGGCGGTCACGGACCGGGGTCGATGTCGCGCTTGCCGTGATTGTCTGCGGTGCGATCCTCGTCCCGCTTGTCTGGATGGCCTCGCACGGCGAGGGGCAGCCCGAGGTGGACGTGGTGGTCCGCTCGGCCAGCCTGCTGATCCATCATGGCACCCCCTACGAGGCTCCGAACGTCCTCGCTAACACCACCGACCCCAACGCCTACAATCCCTACCTGCCGGTGATGGCGGTGTTCGGCATTCCGCAGGCCGTGTTCGGCGGCAACGCCAGCACCGATCCGCGGGTCTGGTTCGGCATCGTGTTCCTCGTCGTGTTCGCGTTCGCGCTGCGGGTGGGCGGGGCCAGGGACTACCTGCGCTGGGCGGTGCTGGTGACCGCATCCCCGATCATCGCGTTCGAACTCGCGGTCGGCGGCACCGATGTGCCGATGGTCGCGTTCATGTGCCTGGGCTTCGCGTTCCTGTGGCGGCCCGGCGGGGAACTGGCCGCCGGGCTCGCGCTCGGCATCGCGTCCTCGATGAAGGCGACCTGCTGGCCCGCGCTCGCCGTGGCGCTGGCGCTGCTCATCGTCCGCGACGGCAGGCGGGCCACGCTGCGGTTCTGCGCGATGGCGCTGGCCGTCATGGTGGTCTGCGTCGGGCCGTTCGCGGTGACCGCCCCCAGCTCGCTGGTGAAGAACACGGTCCTGTTCCCGCTGGGCCTGGCGAGCGTGAAGTCTGCCGCGGCGAGCCCGCTGATCGGGCACCTGATCGCGCAGACCGGCCACGTCGGGCACGACATCGTGGTGGCCCTGCTGATCGTCACGGGGGTGGCGATCGCCGCGTCACTGGTGGTCTGGCCGCCGCGGGACGTGCCCGCCGCGATGTGGCGGCTGGTCCTCGGGCTGTCGCTGATGTTCGTGCTCGCGCCGTCCACCCGGTTCGGCTACTTCATCTATCCGGCGGCGCTGGTCGGCTGGCTGCTGGTCTGCCAGGCGGGCCGCCGGGCCGGCATCAAGCCCGCGCCACCTCCGCCGGTCGCCCTAGCCGCGCGAGGATAGGTCGGCGAACTCCGCCTGCCACCGCGCGTACCAGCGGTCGAACCACGGATGGGTCGCCGCCAGCGGCACGATGTACGTCACGGTCTGCGCGTAATAGCTGCGCTGCCTGGCCAGTGGCAGGTTGCGCAGGGTTTGCACGTTGCTGGCCCGGTCCGCGAGCTTGACCAGCACCGCGTCCCGCGGGGCCCGGCGCAGCTCGCGCAGGTACTCCTCCTTGACCGCGTCCTTGTCCTCGCCCGGCTGGGCCTCCGGCTTGGTCACCCAGCCGACCAGGTGCGCCACCCGCGTGCCGAACTCCTCGACCAGGTCCGCCGCCGAGCACGGCGTGTCCTCGAGCACGTCGTGCAGCACCACAGCGCACAGCACGTCCTCGTCCCGCTCTCCGGCACCGCGCACCAGGATCTCGAGCGCCTCGAGCAGGTGCTCCAGGTACGGCACGCCGGTCGGCCGGCGCTGGTCGCCATGCCAGGTCGTCGCGAGCCGCACCGCCCGGGCGACGGCGTCCGCCGTCGTCGCCGGGAGCAACTCCCGCACCTCGGGTTCCGCGGACTCCCAGTCATGCCAGCGGGTGAACGTCTCCACACCCCAGATTCTGCCAGCCCCCAGCACCGTAGATCGCACCGTACCCATATCAGCACTCTCCGTAATCACCCGCTCGCCTCACCGCCTACTCGGGCGCCCTCGTTCGTGCCGATGGTGCCAACGGCATGCCTCGACCCCCACCCGCAGGCGCCAGCGGCACGCCAGGCGCTGGCCCGTTGGCGCCTTTGACACGGGCGCCGGATCGGGAAGACGGCAGGGCCTAGAGTGGGTCCGTGCGTGTTGGACCCGGCGGCGAAGGCGACCCGGCTGGTGCCGGTGCGGCCATACACCTGGGCGGCGACCCCGCCGCGGGCGTGACCGAATCGGCGGATGCGGAGAGCGTCGCGGCGAGCGCGCCCGAGGAATCATCGGTGGCGGGGCGGACGTTCGGGGCGGTGACCGTGGTGCCGGCCCTGCTCGCCGTGGCGTGGCTGCTGCCCGGGCTCCCGCTGGTGCTCGTCCACCGGTTCACCTGGCTGCCGATGGTGTGCATCGCGGCGCCGCTCGCCGTCGCGCTCTGCTACGTCGTGCTGCGCCGGATGCCCGCCCCGCGCGGTGCGGTCCCGTGGTGGACGGTCACGGCGACCGTGGCGGTGGCCGTGGTGTTCGCCGCGTGGCAGATCTGGATGCGCACCCAGCAGATCATCTACCTGCGTGATCCCGCCACGTACCTCCAAGTGGGGTACTGGATCGCGCACCACGGGTCGCTGCCGATCCCGCAGGGCGCCGCTGCGTTCGGCGGGTCGCATCCGGGGCTGTCGTTCGCGAGCATGAACTATTACCCGCGCGGCACCGGGATCGTGCCGCAGTTCATGACCGGCTACCCGGTTGTGGTGGCCGGCGCGGTGTGGCTCGGCGGCATCCCGGCCGCGCTGGTGATCACGCCGATTGCCGGCGGCTGCGCGATCCTCGCCTTCGGCGGGCTGGCGGGCCTGCTGATCGGGGCGCGGTGGGCGCCCGCCGCGGCGGCCGTGCTGGCGCTGAGCCTGCCACAGATTTACACCAGCCGCGGCACGTTCAGCGAGCCGCTCGCGGAAGTGCTGCTGTTCGCCGGGCTGAGCCTGCTCGCCGACTCGCTGCTGCGTCACCGCGGGCGCGATGCCGGGCAGCTGGAGCTGGCCGGGATCGCCGGCTTGACGCTCGGGCTGACGATCTTCGTCCGGCTGGACGGGCTCAGCGACATCCTGCCGGTGGTGCCGTTCGCCGGCATCCTGCTGGCCGCCCGGCGCCGTCAGGCCCTGCCGTTCGGCGCCGGCCTGGTGATCGGCGTGGGATACGGGCTGTTCGACGGCTACCTGCTGTCCCGGCCGTACCTGGACCTGGAGCAGCCGTCGTTGCACCCGCTGGCGATCATCACCGCGGCTGTCGTGATCCTGACCGCGGCCGGCGTGCTGCTCGTGTGGAGCCCGCAAGTGCGCGGCTGGATCTCTAGCGGCCCGCCCAGTAAGGCGGTCGGCCTGGCCCGGCGCTGGCTGCCCGAGGCCGGCGCGGTGCTCGCGCTGCTCATCTTTGCCGGGTTCGCGATCCGGCCGCTGGTGCAGACCGTGGCGGGCGAGACGGTCCCGTCCTCGATCGCCTACGTGGCCGAACTGCAGAAGCTCGCCCACCTGCCGGTCGACGGCAGGCAGCAGTACTACCAGGACAGCCTCTACTGGGTGATCTGGTACATCGGCGTGCCGACCGTGCTGCTCGGCGCCTTCGGACTGGCCCTGCTGGTCCGGCAGAGCCTACGCGCGCTGCTCACCTGGCGCGACCCGGACGGGTCGATGCGGATCTGGGTGCTGCCGCTGCTGATCGCGCTGTGGGTGATCGTCAGCGTGCTGTACCGCCCGGCGGTGTCCCCGGACCAGCCGTGGGCCAGCCGGAGGCTGGTGCCGTTCGTGCTGCCGGGTCTGATTCTCGGCGCGGTGTGGGCCGCCTCCTGGCTGAAGGAGCGCGCGATCGCGGTGGGTGCCGAGCGCGTCACGGTCGGTGCGGTCGCGGGCTGCTGTGTCGCGGCGCTGGCCATCCCGACCGCGTGGACCACGTTCGGGGTCAGCCTCACGCCGCGGCTCACCTCGCACGGCATGGCGTTCAAGCGGATCGGCGCGGGTGAGCTCACCGCCGTGCAGCGGCTGTGCGACGCGATCGGCTCGAACGCGTCGGTGGTGTTCCTCGACCAGCTCACCGCCGACCGGTTCGCCCAGGTGGTCCGCGGCCAGTGTGACACTCCCGCCGCGGTGCTGCCGGCCCCGGCGCAGGCCCGCGGCGCACTCGCCGCCCAGGTACAGAGCGTCGCGGCCGTGGTGTCCGGGATCAGGCAGGCCGGGCGGCCGTTGCTGCTGGCCCAGTCCGAGTCGGAGCTGAACTCGTACCAGGGCTCGGCCACCGAGGTGCTTAACCTGCTGACCACCCAGGAGGCCCACTTGCTGACCACACCGCCCACCAGGACCTGGGGGATTCATTACACGGTGTGGATGTCAGTACCCACGGTAAACGAGTAGCCTCTGCCATCGTGGATACCCCGCATGCGACGATCGTGCTGCCGTGCTACAACGAGGAAGAGCACGTGCTGCTCGAGGTGGAGCGGATCTGCGCCGCGATGGACAAGAGCGGCATCTCCTACGAGCTGCTCGCCGTGGACGACGCGTCCACCGACCACACGCTGGCGAAGCTGCGCGCGGCGGAACCGGACTTCCCCCAGCTGCGGGTGGTCCACTTCCCGCGCAACGGCGGCTCGGGCACGGTGCGCCGGATCGGCACCCAGCAGGCCCGCGGCGAAATCGTCGTGTGGACCGACGCCGACATGACCTACCCCAACGAGCGGATCCCCGAGCTGGTCGGCATCCTCGACGAGAATCCGGACGTGGACCAGGTGGTCGGCGCGCGGACCAGTGAGGAAGGCACCCTCAAGGTGTTCCGCGTGCCGGCCAAGTGGTTCGTCCGCAAGCTCGCCGAACGCCTGGTGAACTCCCAGATACCGGACCTGAACTCCGGCCTGCGCGCATTCCGGCGTCAGGTGTCGCTGCCCTACCTGCGGCTGCTGCCGCCCGGGTTCTCCTGCGTCACCACGATCACGCTCGCGTTCCTGTCGAACGAGCACGAGGTGCGGTACATCCCGATCGGGTACGCCAAGCGGGCCGGCCGGTCGAAGTTCCACTTCTTTTCTGACGCGTACCGCTACCTGCTCCAGGTGCTGCGCATGGTGATGTACTTCAACCCGCTCAAGGTGCTGATGCCGCCGGCGCTGTTCCTGCTCGGCATCGGCGCGGCCAAGGGCATCTACGACCTGGTCGTGCACCACTGGCACATCGCCAACGACACGCTGCTCGTGTTCGTCACCGGCCTGATCCTCGGGTCGCTGGCGCTGCTTGCCGACCTGATCGTGCGCTCCCGCGCGGATACGTGAAGATAGTGCTTGTCGGCCCCGCCCACCCGTACAAGGGGGGCGGCGCACGGCACACCACCGAGCTTGCGCACCGGTTGCGCGCCGCCGGGCACGACGTCGTCATCGAGTCCTGGCGGGCCCAGTACCCGGCGCGGCTCTATCCCGGCCAGCAGACCGTCGACGAGGCCGAGGGCGAGCCGTTTCCCGCCACCCGGCGCCGCCTGGCCTGGTATCGCCCCGACGGCTGGCTGGCCGCCGGCCGCCGCCTGCGCCACGGGGACCTGGTCGTATTCGCGCTCATCACCCCAATCCAGGTACCCGCCTACCTGGCGATGCTGGCCGCCCTCGGCCGCCGGCGCCGCGGGCGCGTTGTCGTCATCTGCCACAACGTCCTGCCACACGAGCGCCGCCCGGGTGACGTCCCCCTGGTCCGCGCCCTCCTCCGCCGCGCCGACGCCGCCTTGGTCCACTCGCCCGCCCAGGCCGGCCTCGCCCGCTCCCTAGCCCCACGCACCCCCGTCACGGTCGCCCCGCTGCCTCCCCACCTGCCCATCGTCCCCCCGTCGGCGAGCCGGAACCGGGCAGCGTCGGCTGGCGGGGTACGGCTGCTGTTCTTCGGGATCGTGCGGCCGTATAAGGGACTGGATGTGCTGCTGCGGGCGCTGGCGGAGGCGCCGGCGGAGGTCACGCTGACGGTGGCGGGGGAGTTCTGGGGAGGGACCGGCGGTACCGAGAAGCTGATCGCGGAGCTGGGGATCGGGGACCGGGTGACGCTGCGGCCTGGATACGTGCCGGCCAGTGGGATCCCTGGGCTGTTCGCGGCGGCGGATGTCCTGGTGCTGCCGTACCGGGAGGCGACCGCGTCCCAGAACGCCTTGCTCGCGTTCGCGCACGGAGTGCCGGTGATTACCACCACCGCCGGGTCGCTGGCGGAGCAGGTGCACGACGGTACAGACGGGCTGGCCGTAGCGCCAGGGAGCGTCGACGATCTGCTCCGGGCGCTACGGCTGATCAGCGAGCCCGGGACACTGTCCCGGCTCCGGGTCGGCGTAAAGCGTGCCGATCCCGAACCCGCATGGACCATCTATCTCAAGGCGCTGACCGGTCGGGAGTAGTGCATTGCTGACTTCCTCGTCCAGCTGCGGCTGCCGCAATGGCAAGGTGCCGGGCGGCCACGGCCGGCGAGCCGGGCGTGGCCGCCCGGCTCGCCGGCGGCGTCAGGAGCGCGGGCTCCGGTTCTCGCTGGTGTGCGAACCTGACGGCCATTGCGGGGTGACCTCGCCGGGGAACTTGAACGAGCCGAGGTCGCTGACCACGGCGCCCTTAGGTGCGCCCGGCGCAGGCGACGCGGGAGGCTCGGGCTGGAATTGGCACGCCGTGGCCTGACCGCTGACCAGGAACGTCGCGGAGCCGTCCATCTCCGTGCTCCGCACCGACCCGGCGGAGATGCCGAACAGCAGCATCTGGCCGGGCTGGAGCAGCCTTGGGTCGAGCCGCATGCTCCAGCCGGGACCGGACGGCAGGGCGGACGGGACCGAGTACAGGCCCTTCGGTACGTCGGTCACCGGATGCGCGTCCGCCTGGTAGCAGTACTCGCCCTGCGGTATGTAGTAGACGGCGGCCGGCACGCCGAGCTGCTTGAGTTCCCGCGACAGCTGCGTGGTGTCACGGAAGTCGGTCAGCGTGATCGTGACGGTCCCATCCGCGCTCTTGGTGACGGCGTAGGCAGGCGTTCCGGTGCCCACGCTGGCCGCCACCAGGGCCGCGGTGGCGACGGCCGCCGCGGCGCCGAAGGCCAGGACCGGGCGGACGTAACGTCGCGGCCCGCGCCGGGCCGGGACCTGGTCAGTCGCGGGCCTGCTGACGACGTACTGCTTGAGTTCGGCGAGACGCCGTTCTTCCAGGTTGGTGAGGTTCATCGGGTTCCCTCCACGGTGAGAAGGCGGGGCGGTTCGGGGGCGGGGACGCGGCGGAGTGCCTGGCGGGCCCGGTGCAGCCGGACCCTGGCGGTGACTGGCGCGATCCCCAGTGCGACCGCCGCCTCGGTGACGGTGAGCCCGTCGATGTCGACGAGCTCGATGACGGCTCGCGGCCCTGGCGGCAGCTCGGCTACCGCCGCCAGCAGCGCGCGGCCGGCCCGCTCGGCGTCGATTTGCTCCTCCAGCCGGGAGATGTCGTCGACGTCCAGCGGCCGGCGGCCCGCGTGCCGCAGCATCTTGTCGGCTCGCCTGGCGGCCTGCCTGCGTTCCGCGGCCATTACGTTGCGGGCGATGCCGAGCAGCCAGGCCGACTCGCTGCCCCGGGACGGCTGAAAGCTATCCGCCCCCTCGATAGCTGCCAGGAACACCTCGGTCGTCAGGTCATCGACCAGTTGCGGATCGATGACGCGACGGGCGACGAAGCCGGTGACCGTCCGGACGTGCCGGCGGTAGAAAGCCTCGAAAAGATCAGGATCTCGCCCTAGGGTGGGTCGGGGGGAAAGCAGGTTCATGCCCTTACTTGGTAACGGCGACCGGAAGCGTTTCCTGGGGTCGCCGCCGGCGGACGCACAGGCCAGCGCCGGCCCACAGCAAATCCCCGGTGGTCATCACCATGCGCGACGCCAGCGCTACCACCAGGGCGGACGCGGTCGGCATGACCGGTGAGAGCACCGCGACCAGCGCCGCCTCACGCGGCCCGATGCCGCCGGGGAAGAAGATGATGACGAAGCCCGCGGCCCAGGACAGCGCGTACGCGCCGAACGAGAGCGCCAGCACATGCGCGTCGCTGCCGTTGGCGAACTGGCTGATCAGCAACCAGGCGTGCAGCCCGTAACAGGCCCACCCGGCGAATGTCCAGCCGAGTGCCCGGCCCATGCCGCGCATGCTGACCGCCTTCTCCAACGGCTCCCGCCTGGCGGCACGCAGGACGAGGTCGAGGAGGAACTTAACGACCTTCGGGTGCAGGCAGGCGATCGCGAAGGGGGTGATGGCCAGCACCCACCAGTACTTCCGCACCGCGACCGAGGAGGTCAGCGGCAGCGTGATGCCCGCCACCACGAGCGCAGCGACGAGCGTCGTGGCCATTCCCATCAGGCTCGCAGTCACGCTGCGCCGCCGGGGTACCGCATAGTCGCGAGCGAGCTCGACCTGGGCCGCGAGCGCCCATACCGCGCCCGGCACGTACTTGCCGAGCTGGCCGATGAACATCACCCGGATCGACGCGGGCACCGGTAGCTCCGATCCCAGGTCGGCGAGCAGCGTCCGCCAGGCCATCATCATGCAGCCAAGGCCGGCCAGCACGCACAGTCCGGCCCAGGCCACGTCCCAGCCATCCAGCTTGTCCAGCGCAGCCTGCACCTGCGTCCACTGGGACGCCAGGCCCCAGACCGCCAGGCCGATGACCGCGACCAGCAGTCCGGCGCGAAGCCAGCGGCTTTGGGCTAGATGACGCACGCCGCTAGGGTATCCGGCCTGCTGGCTGGCGGTAATTGAGTCAAAGTTGACCGCATCGGTCCTGGTCAAGTCGAATACCAGCTGGCAGCGTGCTGGATATGGGCGTGGAGACTCGGTCAGGACGGGAAGCACGCCAGGTCGTTCTGAGAAAAGAAAGAGCGGGGAAGGGCGGCGGATGGGCGGCGCTCCTCGTCGTCTGGGTTGTCTGGGGCAGCACGTACCTGGCGATCAAGGTGGGCGTGGAGAGCCTGCCGCCGCTGCTGATGGCCGGGGCGCGGTTCGCGATCGCCGGGCTGATCATGCTCCCGTTCGCACTGCGCGGCGGGCGGCGGCCGCGGCGCGCGGAGTGGCTGGGCTGCGGGATCGTCGGGCTGCTGCTGCTCGGCGCGAACGCGGCGCTGTCGTTCGCCGAGCGGACCGTGCCGTCCGGGCTCGCGTCGCTGCTGATCGCCACCGTGCCGTTGTGGATGCTGGGGCTGGACGCCGCGGTGAACCGGGTCCGGCTGGGCTGGGCGCCGGTCTGCGGGCTGCTCATCGGCCTGTGCGGGGTCGCCCTCTTGTTCGGTCAGCAGAGCCTGTCAGGGGCCGGCGACGGGCACGTGTCGGCCGCGGGCGTGGTGGTCTGCCTGTGCGCGGCGGCGTCCTGGGCGCTGGGGACGATCTTGTCGCGGCGGCTGGCGACGCCCGCCAGTCCTGGTTTGGGGGCATCCATGCAGATGCTGGTCGCCGGCGCGGTGCTGCTCGGCGCCGCGGCGATGAGCGGGGAGACCGGGTCGTTCCGGTTCGCCGCGGTCTCCGGCCGGTCCTGGGTGGCGCTCGTTTACTTGATCTTCGTCGGGTCGATCGTGGCGTTCTCGGCTTATGTGGTGGCGGTGCGGGCGCTGCCGACCGCCACCGTCGCGACTTACGCGTACGTCAACCCGGTGATCGCGGTGCTGCTCGGTTTCCTGGTGCTGGGCGAGCGCCTGTCGATGTCGATGCTGCTCGGCGGCGTGCTGATCGTCGGCGCGGTGGTGCTGGTGGTGCGGCAGAAGCCGCCGGGGCACTAGAGGTCGTGTGGATAGGGCGCTGGATCAGGGAGCGGTGATCCAGGCGGTCGCTGGCAAGGCGGAGGAGGGAGCCAGCCTGGTTTGGCTGGCGACCGACGACAACGCCGCCAGGGGCAGCCTGGGCGCCGCGAGCCCAGCAGTCCTGTCCACGCGACCTCTTCAGAGGAGGCTGGCTAGCAGAACAGCCACGATGCCGGTGATGAAGACGCCGTCGAACGTTCCGGCGCCGCCGATGGAGACTAGCGGCGAGCCGAGGCGGCGGACCTTGTGCAGGTTCGTCAGGTCGGCACCGACCAGCGTGCCGAGGGTGCCAGCGACATAGGCGAGGCCGGCGACCGCGGTGGGGTGGATGATCAGCGCCGTCATGGCGGCGAACACGCCGGGAAGCAGGGCTGGCACGGCGATGCCCAGGCCAGGCACGGGGCGGGCGACGAGGTGCGTGGCGACGGCCACGATCGCGACGGCGGCCAGTGCCTGCCAGCCGATCCTGTCGTGGGCGATCAGGTAGCCGGACAGCGCGATGGGGACCAGGGCGCCGCCGACGTTGATCGCGATGACCGTGTTCCGCCTGGTGAGCACCGGGACTAGGTAGCGGACGCCGAACACGGTGACTGTGCGGTGTGCTTGGATGACCTGGTTGCGGAGCTTTGCGAGGGGCAGGTTGACGGCGCTGCCTGCCAGGCTGGCCGCCAGGAGCAGCAGGGCGGCGCCCGGGCTGATCCCGAGGCGGTAGAAGGTGTAGCTGCCGACCTGGAGCAGCACGGTCAGCACGAGGATAGTGATGAGGCCGGTGAGTATGAACGGCATCGCCAGCGGCCAGTAGACCATGCGCTGCCCGCGGCGGGCACTTGCCCACGTTGCCATGTTTCTCCTTAGTTCTACGATGACTCAACCGCCGCCTGGATCGAGTTATGCCGCGTTGTATAGTCCTGGTGTGCTGACAATTAAGCGGCTGCATCTGGCCAGCTTGCGCGGGGTTGACGGCCGGGAATGGCCGGTCCATGGGTTCGTCGTGACGCACCCGGGCGGGGCGCTGCTCGTGGATACCGGCGTGGGCGGGCCTGGGCACATGCTGGAGTCGTGGCGGGTGGTGAACCGAACGGTCGCTGACGCGCTGGCAGCTGCTGACATGTCGCCGGCCGATATCGACCTCGTGGTCAATACGCACCTGCACTTCGACCACTGCGGGCAGAACGCGGTGTTCCGGCACGCGCCGTGTTACGTGCAGCGCGCGGAGCTGGCGCGAGCGGAGCGTGAGTCGTCCGAGCTATACGAGTGGTTCTCGTTTGCTTCGGCGCGGTGGGAGTTGCTGGACGGCGATACGGAGATCGTGCCGGGAGTTTCGGTGATCGCGACGCCTGGGCATACGGTTGGGCATCAGTGCGTGGTGGTCCGGGACGGCTCGTCGGGCCATGACCTGCTGATCGGGGACGCCGCTTACTCACCTAGCGTGTGGGCCAGACCGGCGCTTGGGGTCGGTGTGCCGGGGCAGGCCGCGGATCCGGTCGCGTGGCATGGATCTATCGAGCGATTGCGTGGGCTGGCGGCGGAGCGGATCCATTTCTGCCATCACACCGATGTGGTGCACGGCTGAGTCGGCGCTATGAAGATCATCACCGATGCCGGGTTGTTCGCGCTGGCGCCGGATGGCGCGCCGAATTACGTGACGCAGCTATCGAGCGCTGACTTGAGCGTCGGCACGTACTCGATCCCCGCTGGCGGAGTGGACGACCAGAGCCCGCACACCGAGGACGAGGTTTACGTTGTCACGTCCGGACGCGCGACGCTCGTCACGCCTTCCGGGGCTGCTGGCGTGGGGCCGGGGTCGGTGGTCTTCGTGCCCGCGGGCGAGCGCCACACGTTCACGTCGATCACCGAGGATCTGACGTTGCTAGTGTTCTTCGCTCCGCCCTATGGCTCAAGAGCGTTAGTAGCCGACGGGGGCGCCGTTCTCCGCGCAGCCGCGGCGGGCCAGCTCGTCGGCTTTCTCGTTGCCGGGATCGCCGGCGTGGCCCTTGACCCACTTCCAGTCGATGTCGTGGTTGCCGGTGGCCTCTGCGAGTCGTTGCCACAGATCGACGTTCTTGACCGGCTGCTTGGCTGAGGTCTTCCAGCCGTTGCGCTGCCAGCCCTTCACCCACTTGGTGATGCCCTCGTACACGTACTTGCTGTCGGTGTACAGCGTGACGCTGCTCCGGCGCTTGAGCGCCTCGAGGGCCTGGATGGCGGCCATCAGCTCCATCCGGTTGTTCGTGGTGGCCGGGTCGCCGCCGTAAAGCTCCCTCTTCGCGGTTTTGGTTTCTAGGATGGCGCCCCAGCCGCCCGGTCCCGGGTTCCCGCTGCACGCGCCATCGGTGTAGATCACGACCTCGGTCATGCCCGGAAGGCTAGCCGGTCTTGATGCGTGGTCTGGCGCGGCCCCAGCGGAGTCCTCGATTTGCTTTGGCTGCCGGGAGTTCATAAAGTAGAGACACGCGACGCGGGGTGGAGCAGTTCGGTAGCTCGCTGGGCTCATAACCCAGAGGTCGCAGGTTCAAATCCTGCCCCCGCTACCAGGCAAAACGCCCCTGAGGGTATCTCTCAGGGGCGTTTTTGGCACCAAACGTAACCAGAACTGTAACCATCGGGGCGCGCAGGAGGGGTGCAGTGCCAGAAGGTACGCAGGCCGGGTCGTCTGGGGAACCACCAGCGCCAGCGGCATCGGGCGAACAGCAGACGCCTACAGGCGATCCTTATGGGCTTTGGATGCAGACAGAGTCCATACGGGGGTCCGGCGGGAAACCGGTAGAAACCAGGCCGAACGCTATGCCGGTAGAAACCAGGCCGAATCCTGCCCAGGCGGAAACCAGGCAAGGCTCTAGCGGATCGTCTGGGGAAAGTAGCTGAGTTGACGGATAGCGGTGTTAGTTACGCTAACTTCGTCGAACAAGAGCTGAAGGCTGAACGTGAACGGCGAACGACTCTTGATTCGCGGGGTCAAGCTGTAGTTACGACCGCAGGTGTCTTGGTTTCTATCCTGAGCACGGTCACCGCCATAGCGATAAATAAAAAATTCCTGGTGATACCAGGACCTGTCAGGTACTCAATCCTTAGTGCGTTGGCTTGCTTCATCCTCGCGGTCATCCTTGGCATACTTGCAACGATCAACTTCAAGTACGATGTGGCTAGTAAGAGCACGCTTCTGCAGCTACCGCGCGAACACTGGACCGACAGCAAAGAGATAGCTGAGCGCAACGTCGTTGCCACGAATGTGGTCACAATCCTTACCGTAAGGAGAGGTAACGACCGCAAGGCCACCTTTTTGTTTGCAGCCTTGTTTGCCCAGCTAGCCGCGTTGCTCGGCCTAACGGTCGCTGTTCTTCTTGCCGTGATTGCCTAGCTTGCCGCGCGGGTGAAAGCAGCGGTTCCCGCGACGTGGCGTAGCAACCGGATCGTCTACGAGCTCGTTGGCCGGGTGCACGGCCAGCACGAGCGGGTGACCGTGACCGTTCACGGTAGGCCGTCAGCCATCCTTATCGCTCCAGAGGATCTGGAGGCGCTCGAGGAGACCCTGGCCATCATGCGGGACGCCGCGACGATGAACCGGCTTGCCGAGTCTGATGCCGAGTTGGCCCGCGGCGAGTACGTCTCCGCTGAAGAACTCGCTGAGACCATGAGGCGGCGCCAGGCGTTATGGGCGACCAGCCCTCAGAGGATCTCTACGAGCTGCGAACGACCTCCACGGTTCGCCGTGCCCTGGGCGAGGTTCTGCCGGAGGCCGTTGCGGCGGCAGCCTACGAGTTCATCACCGGTCCTCTCCCGCGAGAGCCTTACCGAGTTGGCAAGAGGCTCCTCCCGCCTATGGACAACCGGTTCAGCGCGCGGCGCGGCACCTACCGCATCATCTACCGGATTGATGACAAGAACCGGGTAGTGATGGTGGTGGACGTCGATCCCCGCCGCGACGTCTACCGATCGTAGAACCGTAGCTCCAGCGCGGTGACCCTGGACTCGATGGCGTCCTGGGCAAGCTGCTGCGGTCCGAGGACCGAGTCGGTCAAGGGCCCAGCGCTCTCAGCCGCGTTGAATTCGTGTTCGGCCCGCAGGTCCGTGATATCACGCAAAGCGGTCGCGATCTGCCACTCGTGCCACCGCAGCGTACGGGCCCTGCCAGCTACGGAACTTTCATGCCCGTCCGTTCACCGAGTCGCGCTGACCTGCATCGTGGCCACCACCGGCATTTCGCGCACAGTCAGCAGAACTAAGTCCGGCCTATGGTGGCGGCATCCCCTGACCGTGGAGGCAGATCATGCGCAGACCGGTGATTCTCGCGGCGGTGGCCGCATGCGCGGCCGTGATTATCGCTCAGCTTCCGGCGTTTGCGATTAACGTGTCCGGGACGCCGTCGCCGGTAACTGGGAACGCCACCTGGTTCTCCGGACTCGGATCCCCCTACGGCGGCTGCGGGCTGCCGCAGGCCAACCTCGACACACAGAACTTCCTGGCGCTGAACGTGCAGAACTCGCCGGGCGTGTACTCGAACCTGCCGCGGCCGATCCCGGCGGCGGACGCGAGCGAGATCGGCATGTTCGACAACGGGCTGAACTGCGGTCGCTGGGTGCAGGTAACGGTCGGCAACTACTGCACCGGCGTCAACGACGGAGCGCCGAACGAGCCGTTCTGCCGGAACGGGTCGTGGGTTTCCGACCAGTACAACAACGCCACGCTGGACTTCGTCGTCGCCGACAGCTGCGACGACGGGAACGCCTGGTGCAAGGACGATCCGAATCACGTCGACCTCGCTCAGGCCGCATTGAACCAGTTCGTCCTCAACGGGCAGCCCGTCGGGAACATGTATCCCAATCACTGGAACAACCGGCAGGTGACCTGGCAGTTCATCCAGGCGCCGAACTACACCGGCGATATCGCCATCGGAGCCATCCAGGGCGCTCAGCCGTACTGGCCGGCGATCGCCATCTCGCACCTGCCCAACGGCATTCACGGCATCCAGTACTTCGCCAACGGCGCCTGGGTGACCGCGACGATGGACAGCGATCAGGGCGACGACTACATCATCGGCCCGACGACCGGTGCCGGCACCGGCGGGTCGAACTACGAGATCCAGGTCAGCGACTCCTCGGGCAACCTGGTCAAGAACGGGGAGATCTACAACTTCACCCTGCCGTCCGGCTGCGGCAACGGGTGCTCGGCGCCGTACACCCCGATCAGCTACACGACATCCACCGCCCCGCAGCCCACGCCGACCCCGACCCCGACACCGACGCCGACACCGGGCAGCGGAACGTGCTCGCTCACCTCGACGGTCACCAACTCCTGGTCCGGCGGATATCAGCTCCAGCTCACCGTGACCAACACCGGGACGTCGGCGCTGACCGGCTGGAGTGCGGCGTTCATGTTCGGCGACACGGCCGAGAGCGTGACGAACTCGTGGAACGCTACCGTGAAGCAAAGCGGCAAGCAGGTCACCGCGGTCAACGCCAGCTACGACGGCGCGCTCGCTGCGGGAGGCTCCACGACGTTCGGCATGGTGGTGACGGGATCGAACTCGACGCTATCCAGCCTCACCTGCGCGCCGGCCTGAGCGGTACCTGATCACAGGCTGGCGGGCAGGCCGAACGCCGCGAACATCGACGGCTGCTCGAAGGCCGCGATATCGACAACGTTGCCGTTCTCGATGCGCAGGACAGTGAGGACGAACGGAGTGAACGCGGTCTCGCCGGGGCGGCGCAGGTACCCCGCCGCGCCTGGCTGTCCGTTGGCCCTGATCGGCAGGACCCGCCACTGGCCGAGGGAGTTCATGCCACCCCGGAGCGCGTCGCCCACGTCCCCCAGACCGTTCCATTCGCCGGCCTGAGGGGAGATGGCCAGTCGGATGTCATGGCGCAGTATGGCGATCAGCGCCTCCGGGTCGGCCTGTTCGTGCGCGTCGATGAATTGCTTGAGCATGCGGAGCTGCTCGGAATCGGGTTCGGCGGCCGGTGCCCAGGCCAGCCGCCCGTCCGGCCACTGATCGCGCAGCGTGGTCCGGGCACGCTGGAGCGCGCTGTTGACGGCCGGAACGCTCATGTCGAGCAGTCCGGCGACCTCGGCGGCGGACCAGACGACCACGTCGCGCAGGATCAGCACGGCACGCTGGCGCGGTGGCAGCAGCTGAATCGTGGCCAGGAACGCGAGCGACATCGTCTCCCGGTTGACCGCCACCGTCTCCGGGTCTGGCTGTTCGCCGGCTAGCTCGTCCAGCAGCGAGTCCGGGTAGGGCTGTACCCACGGCATCGTGGTGATCGACGGTCCGGAGCCGGCGGGCGCGCCGGACATAACGGGCACGGCCCGGCGGGCATCACGGCGCAGTGTGTCCAGGCAGGCGTTGGTGGCGACCCGGTACAGCCAGGTGCGCGGGCTCGACCGGCCCTCGAACTGTTCACGGGAACGCCAGGCACGCAGAAGCACCTCCTGCACATGGTCTTCGGCCTCATCGAAGGACCCGAGCATCCGGTAGCAGTACACGTGCAGCTCGCGCCGGTACCGGCGCACCAGGTCGTCGAAGTCTCCGATCCCTGGCCAATCGTCGGTGCGGGCGCCGTCAGAGCCGACGGGTGAGGCGGATCCGGCTTCCTCGTCACCTTTCGCAACGCCCACTCGTGCAACCCCTTCGCGTCCAGGCCGACCGGTAAATCACAGTACCGCCGGCACCGGTTAGTTTCCCGGCCCGGCACGTCTGCATGGACGACCACGGTGACAAGACGAACACACTGGAACGGAGCAGACCGATGACCAGGCTCGTGCTGTCCATGTCCATGTCCCTCGACGGCTTCATCGCCGGCCCGGGAGACACGAAGGACAATCCATTTGGCACCGGAGGGCAGCGGCTGCACAAGTGGCTGGGTCCCGGCGGCGAAGACGTTGACAAGTACCGGCCTAGCGATGAACCAAGCCAGACGGTGTTCGACGAGCTGATGTCGACCGGCGCCGTGATCACCGGCCGGCGCACGGGCGACTTCGTCGGCTACTGGGGTGGCGACCATCACGACGATGTGCCGATCTTCGTCCCGACGCATCAAGCACCTGCTGACTCACCCGCGGGCGTCCATTTCGTGACCGACGGAATCGAATCGTGCGCCGCACAGGCAAAGGCGGCTGCCGGAGACCGCGACGTCATGGTGCACGGCGCCTACACGGCGCGGGAGTGCCTAACGGCGCGCGTGCTTGACGTCATGGAGATCCAGCTGATCCCGGTCCTGTTCGGCGATGGGCGGCGGCTTTTCGACGGGCTCGGGCCGGACCACCTGGAGCTCCAGCTGGTCCGGACGCTCGAGTCGCCCAACGCTCTGCACCTTCGTTACGAGGTGAAGTACGTATGAACGGGCCGATCCGTGGTTCTGCAAATGGGCGTCACGCAGCTCCACGCCCGCCGTCATGCGGCGCCAGGACTCACGCGAGCGCGTCTGCGTTGTCGGCGGCGGGCGGATAATGCTCGCGCGCCGGGCCCCGCGAAAAGGCGCGGAGCAGGTTCGTGTTCACCTGGGTGACGAACCGTCCGGCCGCCGGAGAGATGTCGTGGTCGTTGCCGTCGCCGCGGTGGCCCGCCATCATCGACTCGACCCAGCGCATGGTGCCGGATGCGAACACCCCCGCACCACTCGACGTGGTGTAGTACGCGGTGTCGGAGAAGTCCGGCTGGCCGCCGTTGACGACCGGGGAGTGGGCGAGGATCTCGATCGGGCGCGGCGTCGGGTAGCCGAGGTGCACCCGGTCGAACTCCACGCCCACCAGGTGCTCGAAGGACTGGCCCTTGCGCGCTCCGGTGCCGGCGAACAGCCAGTGGCCTGGCTGGTGAATGACGTAAGGGGCATCCACCGGGTAACCCTCGTAGATGACCCCGGTCAGCGAGGACTCCGGATCGGGATGGGGCGGCACGCGGTAGTCCGCGGTCGCCAGCGCCGGATCGGACGAGTACACCGGATCCTGCGCGACGTCGCTCCGGTAGCAGATCACCGACCGGTTCGCAGCGGCGAGCCTGATCCGGCGGAAGCACGTGTTCGCGCCCACGAACGCCACGTTGCTGCCCGCGTCGCGTGCCTGAGTGATGGCCGCACGCCGCCCCGGCGTCCAGTACTCGTCGTGTCCGAGGGTGTAGATCGCGGTCGCGCCGCGCAGCATCCCCGGGTCGCGCTCGATGTCCGCGCCGGTCGTGTAGGCCAGCGGAATGCCGGTCCGCTCGGCCAGCACGACGAACGCGCGCTCGTACACCATGAACTTGACCGCGCCGTTGCCGTCGTACGGGCGGTTGAAGCTCACCTCATACGAGCGTGTCCCGTAACTGCCGTCCTCGCCCTGGTACAGGTTGTAGCCGCCCCACAGGTTGTACGCCTGCCAGGTCTCCGCCGCGTGCACGATGACGGTCTTGCCCGCGCCGTCGGCGGACCGCACCACCATCGGGACGTATCGCTGGTGCCCGTTGTCCGCGTCCAGGCGCAGCAGGTACGCGCCCTCCGGCCAGCCGCTCGTCGACACTGTCAGCGTCGGCTCCCAGTCCGTGGACACGGTACGGGTAGCCGAGGCGAACGCGGCCTCACCCTGCCGGCGGCCGCGGATCTCTCCCGATCGCCATACCAGCCGGGCCTGATCACCGTGGTACCAGCCGACGCGAAACGCGAAGACCTGGAACGAGGACCCGGTGGTCGACGTGTGCAAAGTGAAACTTTCGCCTGGCAAGACGCTGATCTCGTCCGTGTAGCCCTGGATGGCGTCGACCGGGCCGACCGAGTCGGCCCAGAACCACGGGTCGCCGGCCAGATCCCGCTCCGCTGACACCGTCTTCGGCGCCGCTTTCCCGGTGCCTGACTTACCGGCAGCCCCAGTGGCGGAATCAGCGGAACAGCCCGCCGCCGCGCCAATCGCGGCCGCCGTCGCGACGCCCAGGAACGCTCGGCGATGAAGTCCTTCACCTTCCATTTCAGCTCCAGTCGCTCTCCCGCCACCGCTCCCAGACCACCCGACGATACCGCGAGTTCACGATTCGTCAGGCAGGAACAAGAGCCGCCAGTGCCCGGTCAATCATGTCTCTGACATCATCGGAAGGTGAGCACTCCCGACCTCGACCACCTCGCCCGGCTCGCCTACGAGTCCTACCGCAAGGCGGCGCGCCGGGACGACCTCCCGCCCTGGGACGACACCCCGGAGCGGGAACGCCGCGGCTGGCAGGTCGCCGTCTCCGCGGTCACCGGCAAGGGCGACGTCACGCTAGCCGAAGGCGCGCATACCCAGTCGCTGATCATCCAGGTCGGCAACGACACGCATGTGTTCCACGGTGACACGACCGTCGGCCGCCAGGGCAACCTGAATATCTCCGACGACCACGCGTCCGGCCATCACGCACTGCTCCAGTCCGCCCACGGTCTGTGGTACGTCGAGGATCTCGACTCGACGAACGGCACGTACCTCAACGGCCGCCGCATCTACGCGTCCCAGCGGCTGAAGAAGGGCGACAAGGTCCGGATCGGCCACACGGTCCTGCTCGTCGTATCCGCATGACAGCTGACTACCGGAAGATCCGCGAGGAGAACATCGCGCGGTACGGCTGGGACACGGCCGTCCTCGACCTCCTCGGGCACCTGTACGCCGAACGCACCCATTTCATCTTCGAGCTGATCCAGAACGCGGAGGACGCCGGCGCCACCGAGTTGACCTTCACCCTGCACGACGACAGGCTCGAGGTCCGCCACGACGGCCGCCCGTTCACCGAGGCCGACGTCGCGGCGATCTGCGGCGTCGCCAGGAGCGACAAGGCCCTCACCAAGATCGGCCAGTTCGGCATCGGCTTCAAGGCGGTCTACGCCTACACCAGCGAGCCGCGGATCTACAGCGGTGACGAGGCGTTCCGGATCGAGAACTACGTCCGCCCGTTCGCCGTCGAGCCGCGCGACGAGCCGGGCACCACCACCCTGTTCGTGTTCCCGCTCGACAATGCACAGAGCGCCGCCGCCGAGATCGCCGCCGCCCTCCGCGCGCTCAAGCCCACGACGCTGCTGTTCCTGAACAACATCACCAAGCTCGATGCCGCTGGCCACGTCGTCCGCCGCACAAAAGCCGGTCACCGCGTCTGCCTCATCGGGACTCATAACGACCTGTGGTTCCTCTTCCAGCGCCCCGTCGACGAGCGCATGGTGGAGATCGCGTTCAAGGCCGACCCGCGCACTGGCGCGATCATCCCCGCCACGACCTCGCCGCTTACCGTGTTCCTTCCAACCGAGAAGGAGACGTTCCTCGGCTTCCTCGTCCAAGGTCCGTACCGCACCACACCGGCCAGGGACAACGTGGGGGAGCACGATCCGGCCAACCAGGCGCTGGTCCGCGAGACCGCCGCGCTGCTGACCGGCGCGCTGCGCGAGCTACGCGACGAAGGCCTGCTCACCACAGCCGCCCTGGCCACCCTGCCCGCCGACCCGGCGCGGTTCCAGCCGGACTCGTTCTTCCGCCCGCTGTTCGACGCCGCCAGGGACGCGCTGCGCACCGAGAAGCTCATCCCCGTGGCGGACGGCTACGCCACAGCGCGCGACGCGCGGATCACGGCGGACCCGGCGCTGCGCGATCTGTTCGGCGGCGGGCGGCCGTACCGGTTCGTGTCCGGCGACCTGACGCCGGCGCTGCTCGGCTACCTGCGCGACGAGGTCGGCATCGCGGAGGTCACCGCGACGGACGCGATCGAGGGTGCGACCGCGGAATTCCTCCAGGACCAGCCGGATGAGTGGCTGACCAGGTACTACGCGTTCCTGCGGGCCGACCCGGCGCGCATCGATCTGTCCCGGCGGATGCCGGCCGTCCGGTTGACGGACGGCAGCCAGGTGGTGCCGTTCGATGCCGACGGCCGCCCGGCGGTGTTCCTGCCCAGGCAGGGCAGCCGGTTCCCGATGGTGCGCAAGGCGATCGCGGATTCCCCAGCCGCGCAGCCGCTGCTGGCCGCCTGGGGTATCGTCGCGCCGGACATCGTGGACGAAGCACTCCAGGTCGTTTCGTCCGGCCATGATCCGGCCACGCACGACGCCGACCTGGAGCTTGTCATGCGCGCCATGGACGAGGCGCCGGGCGGGCGGCGGCAGGAACTGCTGGACCGGCTGCGTGCGGCGGCGTTCCTGATCGGGGAGAACGCGGCGACCGGCGAGCAGTCGCTGCGCGCACCGGCCGGGCTGTACGAGCGAAGCCGTGAGCTGGAGGTTTACTTCGGCGGTAACCCGGACGCGTGGTTCGCCGCGGACCGGTACGGGCCGTGGCTGACGCGGCTGCGGGAGATGGGCGTGCGGTCCGCGGTGGCGGTGAGCGCGCGGGAGCCGGGGCCGTTCGGGCACGTGCCGCTGGTCGACGGGTTCGCGCGGCACGAGCGCGGCCTGGACGGATTCGACCCGGCCGCGTCGGTGGACGGGCTGGAGTTCGCGCTCGGGCACCCGAGCCATGCGCGTTCGGAGTACGTGTGGAACATGGTGCTAGCGCCGAACCGGCGGCTGGTGGCCGGCGTGGTGGAGAAGTCGGTACGGGACGGGTTCGTGGACGCCACGCGGGACGAGGTCCGGTCCGCGCTCGCCGAGGCGGTGGCCGCCGCGGCCTGGTTGCCCGGGCCGGACAGGGTGTTCCGCCGCCCGGGCGAGCTGGCGCTCGACGACCTGCCGCCCGGCTACGCCAGGGACGAGACGCTGGCCAAGGCGCTCGGCATGGGCCGCCCGGTGGTAGCCGAGGCAGCCCGCCAGCTAGGCATCCCCGCCGCCGTCCTCTGGGGCCTCAGCGCCCGCCCCGACCTAATAGCCCAGCTCGAACGCGAGCTAGCCGACGGCGCGGCGCCGCCCTGACCCCCGCCCCATCGCCACCCCCCAGCGTGCCAATTGCGCAATTGAGCCCACTAGAGCGTGTCAACCGCACTGGCCGAGGCGCATAATGAAGATATGACGCGAGTTACAGTGCGGCTGCGGCGGCTGTTCGCGAGCATCACTCGATGGCGACGGCGGCCGAGCCCGCCGTGGCCGGAGGCCGGCATCCGCGAGCCGCGCCGCCCGAAGCCGACGCTTCCCTCGGGTGCGATCGCACTGGCCGAGCCGCGCACCGAGGCGCTGCGCTGGGTGCGGCTGCCCGGAATCATCCGCCGTCGCGGCGACTGACTTAGCCAGGAGCCAGCCGCTATTGTCAGCGTCCCCGTTGAGCGGGGACGATGTTGGCGTGACCGGTTTGTCCGCTGTGGCCGCTGACACCGCGACCTTCCGCGTGCCAGACCCGGACGGGCGACTGGCGGGCGCCCGGCTGATTCCGGAGATCCCGGTCATGGGGCAGGACTTCACACGCGACGACGCGGGCTGGACGCTGGTGATCGCCAGGCCGCCGGTGAACCGGATGGAGTACAAGCTCGAATTCCGGTACCCGGACGGCGGGGCCGAGACCGCGGTGGATCCGGGGAACCCGCGGCGTGCCGCGGGGGCGTTCGGGGAAAAGAGCGTTCTTGAATTTCCGGAGTACCAGCCGCCAGCCTGGCTGACCGCGCCCGCCGACGCCGGTGTAAAGGAGGAATTTCGCGCCGGCAGAATCACGGGGAGGCTGTGGTCCCCGTCGGGCGCGACCGGCGAGGAGCCGTTGCTGGTGGTGCATGACGGCCCGGAATACGACGCGTTCGCGAGCCTTACCCACTACCTGGCGGCCGGCGCGCCACGCGTGCGAGCGCTGCTGCTCGATCCTGGCGACCGGAACTATAACTATTCCGCCAGCACGCGGTATGCCGTGGCGCTGGCCGAAGCGATTCCGTCGGCGCCGGTCACCATCGGCATGGGCACCAGCCTCGGCGCGCTGGCGATGCTGCACGCCCATTGCGCATACCCGCGGCTATTCGACGCGCTATTCCTTCAGTCCGGCAGCTTTTTCAGCTCGCGATACGATGCGCACGAAGGCTGGTTTCCGCATTACCAGCGGATCGTCCGCTTCGTTGCCCGCGCCCGCTTGAACCGGCCGGTACCGGTGTCGCTGACCTGCGGCATCCCAGAGGAGAACCTCGACAATAACCGGGCGATGACGCAGCGGCTGCGTGAGCGCGGGTATCCGGCGACGTTGCACGAGGTGCCGGACGCGCACAATTACACGGCGTGGCGCGACGCCTTTCACCCGCACCTCACCCGGCTGCTCCAGCAGGTTTGCCAGTGAAGGTCCTCAGCTATGGCCACTGGGGCCGTCCGGTGCTCGTGTTCCCGTCCGAGCAAGGAAAAGCAGAAGACTTTTATCAGAACGGCATGGTCGATGCCATATCCGGACTCCTCGACTCCGGCCGGGTGAAGTTGTATTGCGTCGACAGCTACGACGCGCAATCCTGGTCGAACCCCTCTATTCCGGTCGAGGAACGAGCTCGCGAGCATGGCCGCTATGAAGGATGGATTCTCGGCGAGGTCGTGCCGTTTATCCATTCAGATTGCGGCGGCGCGCTGGAAATCGCGACGCTCGGATGCAGCCTCGGTGCCTTTCACGCGGCGAACTTCGCGCTCAAACGCGCCGACCTTTTCCCGCTCGCGCTCTGCTTTTCCGGCAACTATAACCCGGCCGCGTGGCACGCCTGGGGCGAGCGCGGCACCGAGGCGTACTTCAACAATCCGATGGACTACGTCGGGCACCTGAACGGGGACCACCTGGGCTGGCTGCGTGACCGGATCAGCCTGCTGCTGGTCTGCGGGCAGGGCCAGTGGGAGGACACCACCG
Source organism: Candidatus Dormiibacterota bacterium (assembly GCA_963717185.1). Classification (GTDB taxonomy): domain Bacteria; phylum Chloroflexota; class Dormibacteria; order Aeolococcales; family Aeolococcaceae; genus Aeolococcus. The sequence goes on from CAVQVY010000016.1 coordinate 35,564, forward strand.
GGTCGCTGGACGGCACGCGGCGGTTCGCGGAGTTGCTGGCCAGCAAGCAGCTCAGGCACGAACTCGACCTCTGGGGCCACGATGTGCCGCACGACTGGCCATCGTGGCGCGCCCAGCTCGCCCACCACCTGCCGCGATTTTGCTGACTGACGGGAGCCGCGTATGGCCACGCACCTGATCGGGATGCTGCTCGGGACCGAGGAGGACTGGCCGCGCGCCTTCGAGGAGATCCTGCGCCGGCTCGGCCCGGTCACCGACGCCGAGGGCGGCAAGCACGTCTTCGATACCGAGCGGATCACCATCGAGCCGTTCAGCCTGCGCGACAAACCGCGCTACGACCTGGTCATCGACCGGCTCGCGTACTGGTACTACCACCCGCGCGAGTGGCTGAAGAAGGTCGCGCTGATGGACGGCGTCTACCTGCTGAACAGCCCGTTCACCTTCCAGTCGATGGAGAAGCACGCCGCTTACTGCGCGATGATCCGGCTCGGGCTCAAGGTGCCAGAGACGGTACTCGTGCCGTACAAGAACCCGCTGGACAACGCGCGGTACGCCTATACCGCGGCCCAGTACAACCAGCCGTTCGACCTGGAGGCGGTGGCGCGCCGGATCGGCTATCCGCTGTTCATGAAGCCGTACGACGGCGGCGCATGGCGCGGCGTGTCCCGGATCAGGAACGAGGCCGAGCTGCACGCCGCCTACGACGCCAGCGGCGAGATGCTCATGCACCTGCAGAAGGCAGTGGACTACGAAGTATTCGCCCGCTCGCTGTCCATCGGGGCGGAGACCATGGTGATGCGGTTCCAGCCGGAGCAGCCGATGCACCAGCGGTACGCAGTGGAGCACGAGTTCCTGTCGCCGGATGTCGGCGCCGAGGTGGTGACGATCGGCAAGCTGGTCAACGCGTTCTTCCGCTGGGAGTTCAACTCCTGCGAGACGCTGGTCTCCGGCGGCGAGGTCTACCCGATCGACTACGCGAACGCGTGCCCGGACGTGGCCCTCACCAGCCTGCACTACTACTTCCCGTGGGCGATGAAGGCGCTGGTCAAGTGGTGCCTGTTCGCGCTCGTCACGGGCCGCGGGCCGCGCCTGGACCTGGAGACCGACCGGTTCTTCGCGGTCGCCGATACACCGGGTCTTTCCTATGGCGAGAAGCTGGCCGCCTACCGTTCGCTGGCTGACGAATACTTCGATGCCGCGCGGTACGCCGACTTCTGCGACCGGTCGCTGAGCCGCCTGGACGAGGTGGTCTACGACTGGGTGAGCAGCCCGGTCTTCGATTCGCTGCTCGTCGACACGGTGCGCGCGGTCTACCCGGCGCACGAGCAGGATCAGTTCATCGCCCACCTGCGCGGCCTTACCGGCCTGTGGATCCGCGACTCCGCTAGTACCGGGGGGGACAACCCCCCCGCACCCCCCCGAAACAACGGCGAGGAGGGACGCCATGGGGCGTGAGATCAAGCCGCTGACGATCAGCGGCGAGGACCGGCGGCGGTACCGCGACAAGGTCAGGCGCTCGCTCGACGTGTTCGCCAGGATGCTCAGGGAGCAGCGGTTCGACGCCGGCCAGCCGCAGGTCGGGCTCGAGATCGAGCTGAACCTCGTGGACGCTGACGGGCTGCCGTCCATGCGCAACGCGGAGGTGCTAGAGGCGATCGCGGACCCGGTCGCCTGGTCCACCGAGGTCGGGCAGTTCAACCTGGAGATCAACATCCCGCCCCGCCTGCTGGGCGGTTCCTCCGTGGCGGAGCTTGAGGAGGAGGTGCGCGGCAGCCTCAACGCCGCGGACCTGGCGGCGTCGCGGACCGGAAGCCGGCTCGTGATGATCGGCATCCTGCCGACGCTGACCGAGGCGCACACCCAGGAGGACATCCTGTCCGCCAGCGAGCGCTACCGGGTGCTCAACGAGCAGATCTTCGCGGCTCGCGGGGAGGACATGAGCATCGAGATCAGCGGTGCCGAGCTGCTGCTGACGCATGCCGCGTCAATCACCCCGGAAGCCGCGTGCACCAGCGTGCAGCTGCACGTCCAGGTGGCGCCGGACATGTTCGCCGCCTACTGGAACGCGGCGCAGGCGATCGCCGGCGTCCAGGTGGCATTGGCGGCGAACTCGCCGTTCCTGTTCGGCAGGCAGCTTTGGCACGAGACCCGGATCACCCTGTTCGAACAGGCGACTGACACCAGGCCGGATGAGCTGAAGCACCAGGGCGTCCGGCCGCGCGTGTGGTTCGGCGAGCGGTGGATCACGTCGGTCTTCGACCTGTTCGAGGAGAACCTTCGGTACTTCCCGGCGCTGCTGCCGATCTGCGAGTCCGAAGACCCCTTGGCCGTGCTCGAGAGCGGGGCGTGCCCGGAACTCGCCGAGATGAGCCTGCACAACGGCACCATCTACCGGTGGAACCGGCCCGTCTACGCGGTCGTCGACGGCATGCCGCACCTGCGGGTGGAGAACCGCGTGCTGCCGGCCGGGCCGTCGGTCGCCGACGTGGTGGCCAACGCCGCGTTCTATTACGGTCTGGTGCGCACGCTGGCCGAGGCGGAGCGGCCGGTGTGGACGCAGATGTCGTTTGCCACCGCGGCGGAGAACCTGCATTCGGCCGCACGACACGGCCTCGACGCGCACCTTTACTGGCCGGGCGCCGGTGACGTGCCGGCCTCGGAGCTGGTGCTGCGCCGGCTGCTTCCGCTCGCCCGCGCGGGGCTGGCCGATTGGGGCGTCGACGCCGCGGAAGCCGACCGGCTGCTCGGCGTCATCGAGCAGCGTTGCCTGACCGGCCAGACCGGCGCCGCCTGGCAGATCGCGACGGTGCGGGAGGCCGGCGCGAGCGGCCTGGACCGGGCCGAAGCGCTGCGGCAGATGACTCAGCGGTACATCGATCACATGCACACCAACGCTCCGGTGCACACCTGGTGACGTTTCCTCGGGCTCAGCCGAGTAGGTGCGTCCGGACGGCGTCGTCACCGCGGGTGTGCCAGGCGAAGAACGACAGGCCGGTCGCCTTCCAGCCAACGGGTGTGCGGCGAACCGGGATGTCGTAGGCGCCCCACACCTCCCACATCCCGCCGCCCAGGTCGTCGTCCAGCACGTTGTAGGCGTACCCCTTGACGCGCGCCGTCGCGGTGCCGCCGGTTACGACGATCCGGTAGTGGCCGACCAGGTGGAAGCTCCTCTTCTTGGCGTGCAAGCCCTGGCGCCAGCCATCGACGAGTTGCGTGTTCGTGATGGTCGCGGGCTCACCGCCGTTCAGGCTGCTGAAGTCCGCCAGCACTTCGCTGTCGAACAACTCCTCGGCGGCGTCCCAGTCCTTGGCGTCCACCGTGTCGAAGATCGTGTCAACCAGCTCGACAATCGCCCTGCGTTCGCTCATCGCCCCAGCATATGAACCATGCCCGCGATGATCATCGCCTCATTCGTGAACGCCCGTAAGCCCCGCCTTAACGAACGCGCTTGCTTGCCGGCCCGGCGCGTGGCCGCCACCCGTATGGCTACGCGTGTCTTGTTACGGGTTCGGCGCGCGTTGGCGACCGATATGCCCCATTTGCCCGCGCCGTTACGATACCAAGACACGTGTAGTGTTATCAGTGGTGCTGGTGATGCTGATCATGGTGCAGAACGTCAGGAGAGCACGCGGCGGCGGAAGTTACGCAGGCCGATCGCCAGGAACACCGTGGCGAACCCGACGACGACCGGATAGATCACGTACAGGTGCATGTGCGGTGCGCTCGTGAAGGCCGCCCGCATCCCCTCGTTCACGTAGATGAGCGGGTTGATGAGCACGACCGTCTGGAGCCAGTGCCAGCCGCCGACGGTCACCGGTGCCAGTTTGGTCCACGAGTAATAAGTGCCGCCGAGGAACGTGATCGGCAAGATGATGAAGCCGAACATCAGCCCGATGTTGCGCGGCTCGAAGGCGGTGCCGAGGACCAGCCCGAAGGCCGGCCATCGCGACGCAGGCCAGCGGCACGAACGTGACGATCAGCCACCAGTGCAGCGTCAGGTGGTCCTGGACGCCGGGGGCGTGCACAACCGACGCGATCGGCAGCACGATGATCGCCGACAGGATGCCCTGCACCGCGCCGGACAGCACCTTGGCGATCGCCACCAGCCAGATCGGGCAGGGCGCCTGGACCCGGTCCTCGATCTCCCTGGTGAAGCCGAACTCCTGGGCCATCGACAGCGCGATGGACTGAACGCCCTGGAACATGACGGAGATGCCTACCACGCCGGGCACCAGGATCGTGGCGAACGCGGACTGCTCCGTCGCGCCGCGGCCGCCGATGCCCTGCCCGATCTTCGGGAACACGTACAGGAACACGAAGCACAGCAGGAACGGCTGGATGAGCGTGCGAAGCACGAACTCCCACAGGTGCTTGCGCAGCACGACCAGGTCACGGAGCAGCAGCGCGCCGAGCGCTGCCCACGAGGCAGCCGCCACCGACCGGGTAGGCCCGCCGCCGATCGGCCGGGCGGGCGTCTCGGCCGGCCGCCGGGCTCTGCGCTGTGGTCGCCATCAGTCCCGCAGCTCCTTCCCGGTCAGGTTGATGAACACAGTCTCCAGCGTAGGCTCGGCGACCGACACGTCGAGGAGATCGAACCCGCCGCGTTCGGCGGCGAGCACGATGCGCGGCACCAGCCGGTCGCCGCCCCGCACGTGCAGCTGGAGGCTGCCGTCGGCGACCCGGGTCCTGGTGACGCCTTCGACCTCCTCAGCCAGCAACTCGCCGAGCCGGACCGTGTCGCCGCTGGTGTGCAGTGACACGACGGTGTCCGCGCCGACGGTCTGCTTGAGCGCGGCCGGCGTGTCGAGCGCGAGGATCCGGCCGTGATCCATGATCGCGACCCGCTGGCAGAGCCGGTCGGCCTCCTCCATGTAGTGCGTGGTCAGCAGGATCGTCTGACCGTCCCGGTGCAGCTCGCCGAGCAGGTCCCACAGCGCGAGCCTGCTCTGCGGGTCCAGCCCCGCCGTCGGCTCGTCGAGGAACAGCACAGAAGGCCGGTGAAAGATCGCCCGGGCCACCATCAGCCGCTGGGCCATGCCGCCGGACAGCGCGTACACCGAGGCCTTGGCCCAGTGGGACAGCTGGAACTGCTCGAGCAATTCGTCGGCGATCCGCCGGGACTCCTTCGCCTTGATGCCGAACAGCCGTCCGTGGAAGTACAGGTTCTCCCAGACGGTCAGCTGGCGGTCGAGCGTGTTCTGCTGCGACACGATCCCGCTGAGCTGCTTGGCCAGCGCGGGCTGCCGGGCCACGTCGATCCCGCCGAGGAACGCCCTGCCGTCGGTCGGCACCACGCGCGTGGTGAGCATGCCCGCGGTCGTGGTCTTGCCGGCGCCGTTCGGCCCGAGCAGGCCGAAGATCTCGCCGGCCTGGACGTCGAGGTTCAGCTTGTCCACCGCGGCGAAGTCGGTCCCCGGGTAGACCTTGGTCAGGTCCTCGGTGTGGATCACGGCACCATCGGTGGCCACGGCGTTCGGCACGGGGCCTAGCCTAGTCAGGGCGCGAAGCTATGCGAATCCGGATCGGAAGCTCGCGCGGTCCCCTGATCTGACCGCCGGACCAGGCCACCGCGGCCGGGTCGGCGAGCTCGAAGTCGGGGTACCGCGCCAGCCATTCCTCCAGCGCCACCCGCAGCTCCATGCGGGCCAGGTTGGAGCCCAGGCAGCGATGCCGGCCGAGGCCGAACGCGGCGTGCCGGTTCTCGGCCCGGTCGAGCAGCACCCGGTCCGCGGCTACGAACGCGTCAGGATCCCGGTTGGCCGCGGGGAACGGCAGGAGCAGCCAGTCGCCCTCCTTCAGCTGGTGGCCGTGGAAGTCGCAGTCCTTCGCCACCAGGCGGGCCATGGTGACCGGCGCGTACGCGCGAAGGAACTCCTCCAGCGCGGTGTCCATCAGGCCCGGCTCGGTGGCGAGCCGCCGTCGGTCGCCGGCATGAGACGCCAAATGCCATAGCGACGCACCGATCGCGGACCACGAGGTGTCGATCCCGGCGATCATCAGCAGCACCATCGTGCCGCGGATGTGGCTCTGGCTCAGCTTCTGGCCGTTGATCTCGGCCTCGCACAGGAACGTGGTGAGGTCCTCGCGCGGGTGTGCGCGGTGGTCATCGATTTGCTCGTCGATGTACTCGTCGAGCGAGCCCAGCACCTCGTCGCGTTCCTCCGGCGTCTGGTCCACGTCCTCCATGACCCGCCGGATGTAGTAGCGGAACAGGTCGGCGTCGGACTGCGGGAAGCCGAGGAACCGGATGATGACCCGCACCGGGATGTGCTGGGCGTAGTCCACCGCCGCGTCGAACACGGACCTGCCCTCCGTCGCGGCGAGCAGTTCCCGGCACAGGTCCCTGGTGAACGGCTCGAGCGCGGCGATCGGCTTGGGCGCGAAGGCGGGGATCAGCATCCGCCGGACGATGGCGTGGAACGGCGGGTCGGAGGTGATCGGCGGCGCGACGCCGATCGGCGCCGGGGGCTCGTCCGGGCCCGGGCGCCGCTCGCTGACGACTACCGACCGGGAGGTGAACCGGTCGTGGTCGTAGGCCACCTCGGAGATGAGCTCGTGGGTGACCGGCAGCCAGGTACCGCCGTACCGCGTGCTGTGCGCGACCGGGCAGGTCTGCCGCAGCTCATCCCAGATCGGGTACGGATCGGCGATCCAGGCCTGGTCGGTGTGGTCGAAGTCGGTCGTCCAGTCGGACACCGGCGGGTGGCGATCGGTCACGGCTGCTCCGTCACCGAGATTGCGTACTCCGGGCAGTTGGCTTCGGCGCGGCGCGCCGCCGCGGTCAGCTCCGCCGGCACCAGGCCAGGCCCGATCTCCGATGAGAAACCGTCCTCGTCGAGTTCGAACAGGTCCGGCGCGACGCTGTAACAGCGGTTGTGGCCTTGGCACCGGCCGGGATCGACGTGGACCCGGAGCGCCATCACACCTCCACGTTGTAGTCGGCGCGGAAGGCCCGCCGGGTGCGCGCCCAGTACTCGAACGTGAACCCGGGCCACAGGGTGCGGTTGATCCCGGCCTCGTCGAGGTACCAGCTGCGGCAGCCGCCAGCCTCCCAGACCGCACGGCGCAGCCGGCGGTGCAGCCCGTCGTTGTAGCGGTGCTGCGCGTTCGCCTGCACCTCGATCGTCGCTGCCCGCTCGCGGGACAGTATCCGCAGGCAGCTCATGATGTGCTGGACCTGTGTCTCGATCATGAACACCACCGAGGTGTGGCCAAGCGCGGTATTCGGCCCGAGCAGCATAAAGAAGTTCGGGAAGCCTGCGACTGTGATACCGCGGTATGCCTCGACGCCGGACGACCAGGCGTCGGCCAGCTTGACGCCGCCGCGGCCGGTCACGTTCAGCTCGGTCGCCGAGTCGACCACCCGGAAGCCGGTGCCGTAGATGATGACGTCGAACTCGCGCGGGATGCCATCGCCCGTGACCACTCCGGACGGGGTGATCTCCTTGATCGCGTCCGTCACCAGCTCGACGTTCGGCCGCTGGAGCGCCGGATAGTAGTCCGAGGACAGCAGGATCCGCTTGCAGCCGATCGTGTAGTCCGGCGTCAGCCGGGCTCGCAGTTCAGGGTCAGGCACCTGGCTCGCCAGGTGCCCGCGGGCCAGCGCCTCGAGCGGCGCCATTAGCCGCGGGTCGACGGCGAAGCCGAGGGCCCTGGACTCCAGCGCCCAGTAGATGACGTCGCGCAGCCCGCGGGCGGCCCCTGGAACGGTGCGCAGCAGGCCGCGCACGCTGGGCGGAATCGGCATGTCGGGCCGCGGATGGATCCACGGTGGCGTCCGCTGGAACACGGTGAGCTGCGCGGCCCGCTTCGCGACGGACGGCACGAACTGGATCGCTGAGGCGCCGGTGCCGATCACCGCGACCCGCTTGCCGGTCAGGTCCAAAGACCCGTCCCAGGACGAGGAGTGGAACGACGCCCCAGTGAACGCGCCGTCCGAGTCCGCCGCAACGGCCCCCGCTATATCCGGAAAAGTCGGGATATGGAGGGCGCCTACCCCGGACACGACGGCGTGCGAGCGGTACCGCTGGCCGTCGGCGGTGCGTACCGTCCACATCCGGGACGTGTCGTCCCACTCGATGCCCTCGACCCGGCGGCCGTACTGGATGTGCTCGCCGACGCCGTACTTCGTCACGCAGCCGCGCAGGTACTTCCAGATCTCCGGCTGCGGCGCGAACAGCCGGGTCCACGACGGGTTGAGCTCGTAGGAGTAGGAGTACAGCGGCGACGGCACGTCGCACGCGCAGCCCGGGTACTGGTTGTCCCGCCAGGTGCCGCCGAGGTCGGAACCCTTCTCAAGGATCACGAAGTCACTGAAACCAGTCTTCTTCAGCGCGATCCCCATCCCGATCCCGCTGAATCCAGTGCCGACGATGGCGATCTTCCGGTAGGTCTGGCTCATCGTTCAGGCACCGGCCTTCGCTTCGACGGCGGCGCTGTCCGCCGCGCCGCCCGCTCCCACGGGGACCGCGGACGCCCCGGACGCGAGCCACCTGGCTTCCATATCAGTAACAAATCCGGTCCTCCGACGATAACTCGCCAGCTAGCCAGGGGGAACCCGCCCGGGGGGAAGATCAGAGGGCCGGGAACACCAGCCCCTCGGTCCGCTCGGACAGCGTCGCCGGCGGCCCGATGATGGACGGATCCGCCTCCCCGATCACCGCCTCGTCCTTGTCCGGGTAGTCGAACTGGGCGAGCACGTGGCGCATGGCCGCCAGCCTGGCGCGCTTCTTGTCGTTGCTCTTCACCACCGTCCACGGCGCGTCCGCCGTGTCGGTGTAGTAGAACATCGCCTCCTTGGCCTCGGTGTACTCCTCCCACCTGCCGAGCGACTTGATGTCCATCGGACTCAGCTTCCACCGGCGCACCGGGTCCACCTGCCGGATGATGAACCGCGTTTGCTGCTCGGACTGGGTCACCGAGAACCAGAACTTGATCAGGTGCAGCCCGGACCGCGCCAGCATCCGCTCGAACTGCGGGCACTCACGCATGAACTCCAGGTACTCGTCCTGGGTGCAGAATCCCATGACCAGCTCCACCCCGGCCCGGTTATACCAGGACCGGTCGAACAGGACGATCTCGCCGCCGGCCTGGCAGGTGCGGTACGTACCGCTGGAAGTACCACTGAGTGGCCTCGCGCTCGGTCGGCTTGGTCAACGCGACGGTGCGGGCGCCACGCGGGTTCAGGTGCTCCATGAACCGCTTGATCGTGCCGCCTTTGCCGGCCGCGTCCCGGCCCTCGAACACGATGACCAGGCGCTGCCCGGTCTCCTGCACCCAGGTTTGCAGCTTGATCAGCTCGATCTGGAGCAGTCGTTTGCGGTGCTCGTACTCCGGCCGGGGCATCCGCTCTGAGTAGGGGTAGTCCTCCCGCCAGGTATCCACCTCGCGACCGTCCGGCCAGTACAGGATCGGGTCGTCGTATTCGTCGTCTGCCACGGTCATGCCAGCTAGGACGGCGAGGTCATCGGGATCGGTCGACCATGGCGACGGCAGCATAGTGGTCACGGAAAGATCACAGCACACCGGCGGCCGGAAGTCAGCACGACCCGCCTCAGTAGAGGCGCTTGGCGTAGTTGGCCGGTGCGTAATACTCGTCGAGTTCTTCCACCGTTTCCGGGGTGTTCTTCTGCAGCGCCTTAACCAGCACCGAGTGCCGAGGCAGCGCCTCCGGGTGCCAGCTCTCCGGCTGCCACAGTTCCGAACGCATGAACGACTTCGCGCAATGGAAGAAGATCTGCTGGATGTCGATGATCAGCGCGAGCACCGGCCGGTGGCCGCGCACGACAAGCTCGTCGAAGAACGGCGCGTCGCTCACCAGCCGCGCGTGCCCGTTGATCCGAAGCGTCTCGTTGCGGCCAGGGATCAGCGAGATGATCCCGGCGTGCGGGTTGGCGAGCACGTTCAGGTACCCGTCCGCCCGCTTGTTGCCCGGCCGCTCGGCGATCGCGATCGCGGCGTCGTCGATGACGTGCACCAGCCGCCCCGCCGGATCGCCCTTCGGCGAGGCGTCGCAGTTGCCCTTGCCGTCCGACGTCGCGACGATGCAGAACGGCGACGCGGCGAGCCACTCCCGGTCGATCGGGTGCAGCCGCGTCCGCTCCTTGGTGACCGCCCGGCCGACCGGGAACCCGAGCAGTTCCCGCAGCTCCGCCTCAGAGGAGATAACAGACATAACCCCCATTATCCCGAACGACATCACTGACACGCCAGGGCGCGTCCCTACGTACCGGTAGGTCGGCTGCCCGCACCGCCCGCGGGCTCCCGTCCCCGAATAACGCGAAAATCCGCGCTAATCACTCGTCGCCGTGCACTACCTGTCCGTTCGCTACCGTCAGCGCCGCTGACGTGTTGCCGATGTCCGCCGCCGGGATGGCGAACAGATCCTGGTCGAGCACCACGACGTCGGCGCGCATGCCGGGCAGCAGCCGCCCGGTCACGTCCTCTTCGTGGTTGATGTACGCGACGCCTTCGGTGAAGGCGCGCACGGCCATGTCCACGGTCACCGCCTCGGACGGCAGGAAAGGCTCCTCGCACTCGGGGGTCCCGGCACGGCCGAGCACCCTGGACAGCACCCGGTTGACCGCGACGTGCATCTCCTGGAGCGGGTCGCCGCTGGACACCGGCCAGTCGCTGCCGAACGCCAGGCGCGTGCCGCGTCGCGCCAGCCCGCCGATCTGGTACTGCCACTGGTACCGCTCCGGGCCGACGAACGGGAGCGTGAGCTCCAGCATCTGCGGGTCGGCCATCGCCCACAGCGGCTGGAAGTTGGCCACCGCGCCGAGCGCGGCGAACCGGTCCATGTCCGAGGGCTTGATGAACTGAAGGTGCGCCAGGTGATGGCGGCCCGCGGCACGCTCGGCGGCGGGAAGCTCCGCGAGCGCGTCGAGCCCGGCGGTCACCGCGCCGTCGCCGAGCGCGTGGAAGTGCAGCTGGAACCCTTCGCCGGACAGCCGTCGCACGATCGTCTTCAGCTCGTCCGGGTCGATGAAGAAGATGCCGCTGTGGTCCGTGGCGTGCCCGTGCCTGTCCAGGTAAGGCATGCCCATCGCGGCGGTGAACGTCTCGCACACCCCGTCCAGCATCAGCTTGACCGTGGTGGCGCGGAACCGGCCGGTGTTGGCCTGCTCGCGCCGGGCCAGCAGGTCCTCGTACTGTGCCGCGCCGCGATGCCGGTCCCACCACAACGCGCCGGTCACGCTCGCGGTGAGCGAGCCGTCCCGCACGGCGTCCAGGTAGGTGTCGAACGTGTCCGAGATCGCCAGCTCGCCGGCCGTTCCGACGCAGGCGTCCTGATAGTGCGCGATGCCGTTCCCGTGCAGGTACTCCAGCGCTGCGGCCAGCCCGGTACGCAGTTCGGCTGCCGACGCCGCCGGTACGCACCTCGCCACCAGGCCCATCGCGCCGTCGTGCAGCGTGCCGGCCGGCGAGCCGTCGGGGTACCGCTCGACGCGCCCGTCGACCGGGTCCAGCGTGCCGGCGTGGACACCGGCACGCGCGAGCGCGGCGGTGTTCACCCAGGCACCGTGGTGGTCCCGGTTCGGCAGGAACGCGGGCCGCCCGCCGGTGACGGCATCGAGATCAAGCGCCGTCGGCGTGCCGCCGGGGAAGGCCTCCATCGACCAGCCGCCGCCTAGCACCCACGCGCCCGCCGGCAGGCCGGCGCAGTACGCGGCGATCGTGTCCAGGCAGGCCTGCCGGGTCTTCAGCCCGAGCATGTTGCAGCGCAGGCTCTCAAGCCCGCCGTTGATCGCGTGCACATGGGAGTCGCCGAACGCCGGCAGCGTGAGCCGCCCGGCCAGGTCGATCATCCGGGTGCGCGGGCCGGCCAGGTCGCGGACGCCCGCAACGCCGCCGACCGCCTGGATCAGGCCGTCGCGGATGGCGATCGCCTCGGCGAACCCGGACGGATCGGCCGGCGTGCGCACCCTGCCGCCGATGAGGATCAGGTCTGCCGTGATATCGCTCACCGTCGCGCCTCCGTAGGCCAATGTGCAGAAACGTTTCTGCGCACGCTAACAGCGGCCACCTCGGTCGTTCTGATAAATCGTTTGAGAATGGGGATCGCGGGCGGCTACCGTCGGCGGGTGGGTATCTACATGGTGATGGTCCGCCGTGCCCGCGGCAGGGTCATCGCGCCGGGCGTGGGGCTGGCACCGGCTCAGTGATGAATGGGCCGCGCGCGTCGTCGCGGCGGCCGGGGTGCGCCCGGGGCAGCTGGTACTCGACATCGGGGCCGGCGAGGGAGCGCTGACCAGGCACTTGGTGCAGGCCGGCGCGCGGGTGATCGCGGTCGAGCTGCATCCGGGCCGGGCGCGGGTACTGAGAGAACGGTTTCCCGAGGTCAGGGTCGTGTCGGCGGACGCCGCCGGGTTGCGGCTGCCCGGGCGGCCGTTCCGGGTGGTGGCGAACCCGCCGTACGGGATCTCCGCCGCGCTACTCCGGCTGCTGCTGGCGCCAGGCAGCAACCTGACCGCGGCCGACCTGGTGCTTCAGCGCGCCTTGGTGCGCAAGCACGCGGCGGGCCGTACGCCGCGGTTCAGTCTGTCGGCCGGGCTGGCGCTGCCGCGCCGCGCCTTCGTGCCGCCGCCGCATGTCGACTCCGCCGTGCTCGTGGTGCGGCGCCGCCGGTAGCGAGCAGCGTGCTGCTGATCGTCAGGAGGTGCTCGGCAGGGTCCACGGAGAGATGGCTTTCCAGCCGGTCGGTGACCGACGGGTCCAGGCTGAGCCGCACCGGGACCGAGGCGCCGGCGTCGGCGAGCGCGAGGCCGTAGGCGGAGCCGATGTCCGTGCGCCGGATGCCGATCAGCTCCGGCACGCGGACGAACGCCGCCGCACCGCGGCGCAGCTCGCGGCGCAGCAGGTCGAGCAGCCGGTGGCCGAGCGCGGTGAGCGCGACCGTCCACCACGGGTGCAGCTCGGGCGGCACGTCGTCAAGGCGCAGTTCCGGCAGCCCGAACCGGCCCAGGCCGTGTGTGGTCAGACATCGCTCGTCTTGCCGCACCTCGACCCAGTCGGCGAGCCGGAACCCGCCGCCCACGGCGGCCAGCCGCGGCGCGCCCGGCAGCGTGCCGAGCGCCTCGGCCGCGGTCATTGCCTGCCGCGCGAACGCGTCGAGGAGCGGCAGCCCGAGTTCCGCGGCGAACGCGGCCGAGGCGGCGCGGGTGGTCCACTCGTGCACCGGTCCGGGGCGCGGCGGGTTCAGCGCGGCGAACGCGATCACCTCGCCGTCCGGGACCTCGGCCGCCCGCTGCGTGATGACCAGCGCGGGGGTGCGGAGCAGCCTCCTGGTCAGCCCGCGCACCGGCTCCGCGACGTGCCGCACCAGCGCCGCGCCGGTCAGCTCGATCGCCCGCTCCCGCTGCATCGAAACCGGCACCAGGTACATCGCGGGCAGCATTTCCGGCACCGGCAGCACGAGATCTTCCGTCATGGCCGTCACGATAACGCCGCCCTCTGACAAAACGAGCGCGCCGCCTTTAACGCGCCGCCCGCGCGGCGGATATTTCATGACTTGTACTCGCCTGCCTGGGCGAACGCCGAAATTAACGCGGAAAAACGGGGCTGCGCGGAAGTTCAGGGTACGAATTCGTACCCCATTTTTCCGCATAGCCCAAAATTTCCACGCAATCCGCTCGCGGGCCCGCGGGTCGTTAGGCGTGCTTACGGTGCATCCGGTAGTGCAGCACCAGGAACGGCATGCCGAACACCCAGAATGAATGCTCGGCGCGCAGGTCGCCGTCCTCGACGTACACGTCCAGCCGCTCCGCGAACCCGCGCACCGCGGCGGTGGTCAGCTCCCCGGTAGCGGGGTCGATGTAGGTCAGGTAGTGCCCGGGCTGGTCCAGTGAGCTGCGGCTGTCCAGCACCAGCCCGCCGCCTGGCCGTTCGGACGGCAGCAGCGTCGCGGTGAAGCTGGCCGAAGGCAGCGGGAACCCCACACTCACGTACCCGCGCGACGAATCCCGATAAGTCGTATAAATCCCCACGTACACCGGCGTCCCGGTCACCCCGTCGGACCGGATCCAGCCGCGCACCGAGATCGCGCCGTCCGCTCCGGAGATCGTGTCGATCCGGCTGCGCATGCCGTGCCGCGCCTCGCGCTGGCTCATCGGCACGTTCGCCTGGCCCAGCGGCCGGGCCAGCACCGTCCGGTACAGCAGGTAGCCGGGCCGCACCCAGGTCCGCCACGATGGCACGATGTCCAGCGCGAACCTGGTCGTGTGCTCGTAGAACTCGCGGACCAGCGGGACCACCGTGCCAGGATCGAACGAAGGCCCGGCCAGCGCGTCCAGGGAAGCCACGATGCCCACGTCCGCGACGTCGGCCGCGTACAGGCCGCCGGTCCGCTCCGCCAGCGTCCGCACGTAGTCGGTCCCCACGTACCGGGTCTGGCTGGCCACCGGCACGACGAACGGCACGTCGGCTTGTGTGACGCGTTCGGCCAGCAGGCTGAGCTGCGGGTCGCGGAACAGCACCGCCGCGGTGGTCCGGTACGCGACCACCCCGGCCGCCGCGGCGACCGCACCGGATGACCGCCGCGCGGCCAGGCCAGCCGCGGCCCCGGCAACCGGCCCGAGCGCCAGCTTCTGCGGCCGCAGCCCCAGCGCGCCGGCCGCCGCGCCGGCCACGGCCGCGACCGGTAGCCCGCGTACCCCGGTCACCCGCTGCGCCACCCAGCCGGCCGGCGCCGCCACCGCGCCGCTGGCCACGATCCGCCCCCATAGCGCCGGTATCCCGTCCGGCGCGGGCCGCGCCCGAGAGGCCGCGTCGACCGCCGCCATCAATCCGGCTCCGGCCGCCGCGCCGCCAATCAAAGCCCCCAGGCCCCGCCGGCCCCGCTTCCCGGCGCACAGCGCGGCCCCGGCCAGCGCCCCGAGCGCCCCGGCCGACAAGGCCTGCGCAACCGGTCCCGCACCCCCGCGTTCGTCGCTCACAGAGCGAACTTATCGTTTCCGCGGAACAGGCAGGGTCCGCACCGGGTTGTCGCTGTGGTGAAGGTCGAGATCTGGTCCGACGTCATCTGCCCGTGGTGCTACATCGGCAAGCGCCGCCTGGAACACGCGCTGACCGAGTTCGAGCACGCGGACCAGGTGGAGATCACCTGGCACAGCTTCCAGCTGCACCCGGAGGCCGAGCGCGGCGTCGCGGTGCCCACGATCGAGTACCTGACGCGACGGTTCGGCGCGCAAGCTAGCCAGATGACCGACCGGGTGGCGCTGATCGCCAGCGGCGAGGGCCTGGACCTCGACTTCGCCAGCGCGGTGACCGTGAACACGATCGACGCGCACCGCCTGCTGCACCTGGCCGCCGATCTCGGCGCGGCCGGTGCCGCCAAGGAACGCCTGCTGCGCGCCCATTTCGCCGAAGGCGCCAACCTCTCGGACCCGGACACCCTCGTCGCGCTGATGAAGGACGCCGGCGTGGACCCGGTACCCGAACGCGCAGTCGGCGGCGGCAATCCAGCGGGTGGTGCCGTCGGGGGCGGCCACCTCGCACTCGGCGAGGCTGTGCTCGACGTCACCGCCGAACGCGCCGGCGTTGCCCCAGATCGAGGCACCGCAGCTGCCGGGGACGCCGATGCCCCACTCCATGCCCGCCCACCCGCGGCGGGCGAGGTCGAGCGCGGCGCGCGGCAGCATCGTCCCCGCGGCGAGCGTCGCGCTGCCGTCTGCGACGTCGAGATCCTTGACGGCCACCCTCAACGCGAGGCCGCGCACGCCACCGTCGAGGATGAGCGCGTTGCTTCCCGCACCGAGGATGGTCAGCGGCACGGCCGTCTCCGTGCACCGCGCCACAAGTTCCGGCACCAGCGCCAGGTCGTCGACGCGCAGGAACACGTCGGCGGGTCCACCGATGCCGAACTGGCTGTGGCGCGCCAGCGGCTCGTTGCGGCGCACTCCCGCCCACGCGTCCAGCCACTCAGTGGACACGCGACACCTCCAGGGCGGTCACCAGCCGCTGCGCGATCTTGTCGAAGCCGCCCAGCGAGAGGACCAGCAGCACGTCGCCGGGGCGCGCCAGGCTGGTGACCAGCTCGACGGCATCCGCTGAGGAGGCGACCACGTGGACCGGCCTGGCGTCGCCGGCCCTGGCGGCGACGTCATGGCTGCTCACGGTCGCCTCCATGCCGCGCTCGCGCGCCTCCTCGATCGGCCCGAGCACCACCACGTCTGCGCCGGTGAAGCTGTGCGCGTAGTCGTCGAGCAGGGTGCGCGTGCGTGAGTACGTGTGCGGCGTGTGGATGGCGACGATGCGACGGCCCGGGTAGCGCTCCCGCGCCGCGGCGATGGTCACCTCGACCTCGGTGGGATGGTGCGCGTAGTCGTCGACGACGGTGACCCCGTCGACCTCGCCGGCCACCTCGAAACGCCGGGCCGGGCCACGGAAGGTGGCGCAGGCGGCGATGCACGTCTGCAGCGGCGCGCCCGCCTCGACCGCCAGCAGCAGGGCCGCGGTGGCGTTGAGCGCGCTGTGGCGGCCGGGGAAGGTGAGCGTCACGTCGTGTGCGTCAGTGGCGTGGACGACGCGGAACCGCTGCGCGCCCCCGTCGTCGACACCGGGCTCGACCCGCCAGTCCGCCGGCGCGTCGGACCCGTAGGTTGCCACCCGGCAGGTTGCGTGGGGGGCGAGAGCCACGCATTCAGCGTCGTCGCCACACAGCACCAGCAGGCCGTTGGAGGGCATCGACCGTGCCAGCTCGACGAACGGCGCCCGGTAGGAGTCGAGCGTCGGGTAGATGTCGGGGTGGTCGAGCTCGATGCGCGTGACGCACGCGGCCGCGGGGTGGATGTGCAGGAACTTCGGGCGCGGGTCCCATGGCGCGGTGCTGTACTCGTCACCCTCGAACACAAACGGCCCGGTGCCGAGGCGGGCGGTGCCGCCGAGATCCAGCGAGGTCGAACCCAGCCTGAACCCGGGGTCCATCCCGCAGGCGTCCAGCATGTGAGCCAGCAGCGCGGAGGTGGTGGTCTTGCCGTGGGTGCCACAGACCGCCACCCGGAGCCTGTCCGCGGTCAGGCGAAGGTAGAACTCGATCTCGCTGACCGTCGGCAGTCCGCGGTCGCGAGCCGCCAGCCACTCCGGGTTGGTCACCCGGGTCTGGTTGCCGACCACGACCAGGTCGGGAAGGCCCCAGCGATCGAGGTTGGCGGGGTCGCTGCCATCGACCCAGTCGACCCCGGCGGCGGTGAGGACGTCGGTGGTCGGCGGGTACGCCTGGTCGTCGGAGCCGGACACGCGCCAGCCCTGCTCGCGGGCCACCAGGGCAGCGCCGCTCACCGCGTACCCGCAGATGCCGAGGAAGTGCACATGACCGGTCACCGTGGGATTCTCGCCGGAGCCGTCGTCAGCCTGCGCAACAGCGCGACCACCTGCGCCGCCGCATCACGACGGCCCAACTGGGCGCTGGCGGCGGCCATGCGCCGCCACGCGGTCGGGTCGTCGATCAACGCCTCAACCTCGCGGGCAACGCGGTCGGCGTCACATTCCTCGTCGGGGATCAGTCGCGCCGCGCCCGCCTGCACGTAGGGCGCGGCGTTGAAGCGCTGGTGGTCACCGGCGTACTGGTAGGGGACGAGGATCATCGGCCGCCCCAGCGCGGCGCACTCGGCGACAGACGACCCGCCGGCTCTCATCAGGACCAGGTCGGCAGCCGAGATGGCGGCGCCGACGTCGTCGATGAACGCGCTCAGCCGCCAGCGGTCGCGCATTTCGTCCGGCAGCCTCGACGCCGCCTCCTGCATCTCGGTGGCGTCGAGCACACCGGTCTGGTGGGTGACCTGGAGCGACGGGTGATGTTGCAGCAGCGCCTCGATGCACCCCGCGACGGCACGGTTGATGCGACGTGCCCCCTGCGAGCCTCCCATCACCAGCAGCCGCTCGCAGCGTTCACCCAGCTCTCTCACCGGGGTGGCGAGCACCTCGGCGCGGATCGGGTTGCCGGTGTGGACGACACGCGCGCGAGGAAGATGCGTCGCCGTCTGCGCGAACGCGGCCGCCACCAGCGAACCGCGACGCGCCAGCAGCCTGGTGGCCCGGCCGGGCATCGCATTCTGCTCGAGCAGAGCCACCGGCACGCGCAGTGAGCGGGCGGCGAGAACCACGGGCACGCTCACGTACCCGGCGCCACCGACCACGACGTCGGCGTGGAAGTCGCGGATGATCCGTCGTGCCGAGCGCACCGCGGCGGGAAGCAGCGTGGCGAACCGCGCGATGCTGACAGCGTTGCCGGCGTCGACGCCGGAGATGCGCAGGGTCTCCAACCGGAAGCCGGCCGCCGTCACCAGCCCCTCGGCAACGCCACCGTGACGACCGACGATGAGCACGTCCCCGGTGGGGTCAGAGCGTCGCAGCTCCTGCGCGATCGCCAGGACCGGTGTCAGGTGGCCACCCGTCCCGCCGCCTGCGATCAACGTGCGCACGGACTGTCACCCCCTGTCTGCGACCTTGGGCTGACACGTTGCAGAGTATGCCGACGCCTGCCAGCGTCATCGCCAGCGAGGTTCCGCCGTAGCTGATGAACGGCAGGGGGATGCCCGTGGTGGGGATCACGCCGGTGACGGCACCGATGTTGACGAAGGCCTGGATGCCGATCCACGCAGTGATACCTCCGGCGAGTAGAGCTCCATAGGCGTCGGGCGCGCGCAGTGAGGCCCGCACTCCTCGCCACAGCAGGAGTGTGAACGCAAGGATCACCGAGACGGTTCCGACCAGTCCCAGCTCCTCGCCGATGATCGCGAAGATGAAGTCGGTGTGAGCCTCGGGGAGCCACTGGTACTTCTGCACGGAGTTTCCCAACCCGACTCCACCGAGGCCGCCGCTGCCGAGCGCGTACAGCGCCTGGCACGCCTGGAACCCGGTGTTGAGCGGGTCGTCGCACGGGTGCGTGAAGGTGGTCAGGCGGTTTGACCGGTAGGCCACCAGCATGACCAGCAGGTAGCCGCCCACCATGACCACGCCCATCAGCACCAGCATGTGTCGCTTGCGAACACCCGCGAGCGCGAGGAGCACCAGCGCAGTGCCCGCGATGATGATGCTGCTGCCGAGGTCGCGCTCCAGCAGCACCAGCGCGAGCAGCACGCCGACGAGGAGGCCGTAGTCGCGGACTCCGCGCACGCTGCGCACGGTGGGGGCGCGGTCGACCAGCCACCGCGAGAAGAAGAGCACCGACACGAGGATGGCGATCGCCGACGGTTGCACCGACAGCGGTCCGACGGTGAACCATCGCCGGGCCCCGTTGGCCTCGGTCCCGAAGTGGGGCAGCAGCACCAGGATGAGCATGGCGAGCAGGCAGAGCGCGAGCACCGGGGCGAGGCGGCGCAAACGGTGGTAGTCCATCCGCGCGAGGATCACCAGGGCGACCACGCCGAGCGCCATGCCGACCAGCTGCCGCTCGAAGAAGTAGTTGGCGTTCTCAAACCAGAGGAAGCCGAGCGCCTCGCTGGCGCTGTACACCATCACCAGCCCGAAGGCACACAGCGCGGCGATGTCGGTGAGCAGCCAGCCGTCGACGCCGCCGAGGCTCAGCGTGCGGCCGCCGGCGAGCGTCTCGCGCAGTCGCAGTGCCGGGAGCGCGAGTGGGCGCGTGCGCGCAGCCATCAGCCCTTCCTCGCGGCGGTGACCGCGCGAACGGAGTCCGCGAAGGCCGTGCCCCGCTCCTCGAAGTTGCGGAACTGGTCGAAGCTGGAGTAGCCGGGGGCGAGCAGCACCACCTCACCCGGTCGCACCACCTGCGCCGCGACCTCGACGGCCGACCGCTGGTCAGGGACGACGACGCGGTTGTCGTAGCCGCGCTCGGCGAGCGCCGCGTCGAGCTCCTCGGCGGTGTCGCCGTTGAGGATCGCGAACCGCGCGTGCCGCGCCACCGCCCCGGCGAGCTCGCCGGCCGCGACTCCCTTGGTGTGGCCACCGCCGATCCAGACGATGGGGCGGTCGAACGACTGCAGCGCACGCGTGGCGGCGTCGACGTTGGTGGCCTTGCTGTCGTTGACCCAGAGGACCCCGTCCGCATCCAGCACCACCTCGAGGCGATGTGGCACCGCGGTGAAGTCACGCACCGCCGCCGCGATGTCGGTGACGGAGACGCCCGCCGCGCGCCCCACCGCGGTGGCGGCCAGGACGTTGAGCACGTTGTGCGCACCGAACAGTGGGATGTCGGCAACCGGCAGCACCGGTTGCATGGCGCCGGCCTCCACGATGGCCACGTCCTCGCCGGACACCGTGGCACCGTCCACGCCGTCGAGCCGCGAGCCGAAGAAGCGCACCGGCGCTGGGCTCGACGAAGCCATGGCGCGCGTCGCCGGGTCGTCCCAGCCGAGCACCGTGCACGACACCGCGTGCTCGACGATGCGCTGCTTGGCCGCGATGTACGCGGCCAGGGTGCCGTGGCGGTCGAGGTGATCCGGGCTGATGTTGAGCACCGCGGCGATCTCGCAGCGCGGCTCCTCGACGGACTCCAGCTGGAACGAGGAGAGCTCGAGCACCACCCAGTCGCCGCTGCCCACCTCGTCGAGGCGGTCGAGCATGGTCTCGCCGATGTTGCCGCCGAGGTGCACGCGCCGCCCGTCGCGGCCGATCACCGCGGCACACAGGCTGGTGGTGGTGGTCTTGCCGTTGGTGCCGGTGATGCCGACGATGCGGCCGCGGCATCGTTCGAACACAAGCGACATCTCGCTGCGCACCGGGATCCCCAGCGTGCGCGCCAGCTCGAGCTCCGGTGCCGTCCACGGCACCCCGGGCGACGGGCACACCAGCGCGGCCCCGCGCACCACGTCCGGCTGGTAGCCGCCGAGCTGCACGGTGACGTCGTCGGGCAGCCGGGTCGCCAGCTCGCGCAGCTCGGGACCGTCGCCGCGGTCCACCACCAGCACGTCGTACCCGTCACCCGCGAGGACCCGTGCGCAGGCGAGCCCGCTGCGACCGAGCCCGATGACGACGGCACGCTCGCTCACGCGACCGCCCCACGCGAGCGCGCGTACAGCACGGTCAGCAGCGTGCCAGCCGCGGCCGCCGCCACGAAGCACGCGACCAGGCGTCGCTCACGCAGCCCGAGCTCCTCGAAATGGTGGTGCAGCGGGCTGGCACGGAACACCCGGCGATGGAAGCGGCGGATGGCGGTGACGTTGATGATGACGCTGAGTGTCTCGGCAACGAAGACGATGCCCATGAGCGGCAGCAGCCAGAGCAGGTGCAGCTCGGCCGATGCGGCCACCAGCGCGCTGCCGAGCGCGAGCGACCCCGTGTCCCCCATGAAGATGCGCGCGGGGAACCAGTTGAAGACCAGGAACGCAAGCAGGCTCCCGACCAGCGCGGCGGTGACGATGACCACCGGCAGGGCGTGCTGGTTCAGCGCCACCGCGAGCAGGCCCGCGAACACCACCGCTGAACAGCTCGCCGCCAGCCCGTCGACTCCGTCGGTGAGGTTGACTGCGTTGCTCACCGCCACCACCGCGACGATGCTGACCAGGATGATCCCGGCCCCGTGCAGGTCGGGTGTGCCGAGGCCCGGGAAGGCCTGGCGGGTGGCGCCGGCGACGTCGAGCCCGATGCCCACGAGAAGACCGATGAATGCCTGGAATGCGACCTTCTGGTATGCGCCGAGGCCGAACACCCCCCGGCCGCGTATGTTGTCGCGGTCGTCGAGGATGCCGACCAGGGCGCCGGCGCCGAGCGCGAACACGACGACGAAACCGGCGCGGGTGCGGTCGAAGCCCAGCCAGGCGGCCAGCGTGATGACGCAGAAGAGGAGGCCCCCCATGGTCGGGGTGCCCATCTTCACCAGGTGTGACTGCGGGCTGTAGGACTGGACGCGCTGACCGGCCCCCACCCTGGCCAGCTGCGTGGTGAGCCACGGGTACGCCACCACCCCCACGCCGAACGCCAGCAGCCCGACCACGATCGCGTGTTTCACGGGGTGATCCGCCACTGGTCGATGGCCACCTGGGCCACCTGCTTCCACACCGGTGCGGCCAGCGTGGCCCCGAAGCGCACCACGCCTGTCTCGTGCGGGTAGTTGAGCACCACCAGCATGGTGAAGCGCGGGTTCTTGGCGGGCAGGAATCCCCCGAAGGAGACAACCACGTCGTTGCCGTAGTGGCCGTTGGTCGCGACGCTTGCGGTGCCCGTCTTGCCGGCGACCTCGCCCTTGAACGCCGGGATGCGCGCCAGCGATCCCTCCGCGTTGTGGTCCTCGACCACCCCGGTCATCATCTGGGCGAGCGTCGCGGCCGCGTCGGCGGAGATGACCCGTCGCGTGGTGGGGACGACCATCGCCGACTTGCCCGTGGTCGGGTCGATCACCGACTGGACGGCATGCGGCTGGACCCAGACGCCGCCGTTGGCGACCGCGTTGATCGCCGCCAGGACCTCGATCGGGGTCACCTGGACCCTCTGTCCGAAGGCTGCTTCGGCGAGGTCGAGCGGGCTCAGCTTGTCCTGTGGGGGAAGCGGCGCGTTCTGCTCACCGAAGAGGTCGACGCCGGTCGGCGCGCCGACGCCGAAGGCCAGCATGTTGCTGTAGAAGGCGTTGGCGCCCATGAGCTGGCCGACCTTGATGGCGCCGTTGTTGAGCGACTCGTCGAGGACCGTCTGCATGGAGATGGTGCCGTGGGCGCGCCCGTCCCAGTCGCGGATGGTGGCGCCGTCGATGGTGGTCGGGCCCTCGTTGAAGGTGTAGCCGGGGGTGATCGCGTGGCTGTTGAGGCCACCCGCGAACGTGACCACCTTCTCCACCGAGCCGGGTTCGTAGACGTTGGCCACGGCCAGGTCGCGGAAGTCCGCGATCGGTGAGGTCGAGTACGAGTTGGCGTCGTACGTCGGCGCCTGCGCCCAGGCGCGGATGACGCCGGTCTTGGTGTCCATCATGATCAGCGTGCCGGAGGCCGCCTGCGCCGTCGCCACGCCCTGGGCGATGGCCTGCTCGGCCCAGTACTGCACCTCGAAGTCGAGGCCGAGCTGCAGGTCGCTGCCGTTGTGCGCGTCCGACTGCGGGTCGTTGCTCAGCGTGATCGAGTTGCCGGTGACGTCGCGCACCGTCGACTGATGGCCGTCGGTTCCGCGCAGCACGGAGTTGTAGTAGGACTCGATGCCGTACTGGCCGGTGCCGTCACCGTCGACGTAGCCGAGGAGGTTGGCGGCGAACGACGCCCCCGCGACCGGTGACGGTTCGTACACGCGTTGTTCGGCGGGCACGACCACGATGCCGGGCAGGTCGAGAGCGGTGAGCTGGTCACTGACCTGCTGCGACACCGCCTTGGCGAGGTACACGAAGCGGGTGGGCTCGGAGATCAGCGAGTCGACCGCGGTGGCGTCGAGCGAGAGCACGGGGGCGAGCTTGCGCGCCACCTCCTCGCGAGTGGAGACGGTGATCAGCCCGGGGTCGGCGTACACGTCGTACACGGTGCGGTTGCTGACCAGCACCCGGCCGCTGCTGTCGAGGATCCGTCCGCGCGTGGCCGCGATGGTCACGGACTTCTGGTGCAGGGCCGCCGCACGCGCGGCGAGGGTGGTGTGCTGGAGCAGCTGCACGTCGACGAGGCGGGCGCACAGCGTGGCCGCCATCGCGGCGAATGCCAGCGCCAGCCAGGTGCCCCGATGCCGGAAGTCCGGGGAATCGGCGACGAACCAGCCGCGCACGCGCGGCGGGCCCGCGGGTGCGCGGCGGCGGCTCACGGAGAGGCGCCCTGGGTGCCATGGAGACCGAGCGCGCCTCCCACGGCGGCGACCAGCTCACGCAGCGGGTCGTCGGAACCCGGTTGGGTGGCGAGCAGCGGCGCGGGCAGGTCGACGACCGGCTTCAGTTGCGCGTCAACGTACGACCAGTGCCCGGCCGGGCGCATGCCCAGCTTCTGCGCGGCCGCCACGATCCGTTCGGCGCTCTCGAGGCGCGCCAGGTCGTCGCCGAGCTGCGCCGCCTGGCCGCGCAGCTGCAGGTTCTGCTGCGCCAGCGCCGCCGCCTGGTAGGTCGCCTGCGTCGAGTGCGCGCTCTGGCTGACGTACGCCACGCCGACGCCTGCAAGGGCCGCGATCAGCGGCAAGAGCGGCAGCGGCGTACGCGGGCCACCGCGGCGCAGGCGAGTGCGTCGCTTGGGGGTGTCGTCGAGCGGGACACCGGCGAGGTCATCGGCCGGGAGTTGGTGACGTGGGGTTCTGGGCACAGCCCGGGTCTCCGTGTGGGCAGGGACGTGGGGGTGGAACGGGAGCGGGGCGGTCGCAGTGTCGGGGTCGCGTGCCTAGCGCACGTCGTCGAGCTTCTCGGCGACACGGAGCCGGGCGGAGCGAGCTCGCGGGTTGCTCGCGAGCTCAGCAGCGTCGGGCTTGATCGCCTTGCGACTGAGGAGAAGGAGAGAGGCCCGGTGAGCGCAGGTGCAGTGGGTCTGTTGGGGCGGACATAGACAGTTCTGTGCTGAGACGTGGAGTGCGTTCTTGACAATGGTGTCCTCGAGAGAGTGGAAGGAGACAACCCCAAGACGCCCACCGGGCCGGAGGATTCGAATTGCTGCCTGCAGTCCCGCATTGAGGCTCTCCAGCTCACGGTTCACCTCGATCCGCAGAGCCTGGAAGGTGCGTGTCGCGGGATGGATCCGCTTCGGCCAGAAGCGCCGTGGGATGGTGCGTTCAACGACCTCGCGCAGTTGCGCGGTCCGGGTGATCGCGCCATCGGCGCGGCTGCGCACGATCGCCGCGGCGATCGAGGCGGCGAAGCGCTCCTCACCGTAGGTCCGGATCAGGGCGGTGAGGTCCGGCTGGGACCAGCCGTTGACGATGTCGGATGCCGAGACCTCTGCGCTGCTGTCCATGCGCATGTCGAGCGGACCGTCGTGGCGGAAGCTGAACCCCCGCGCCGGGTCGTCGAGCTGCAGCGACGAGACGCCGAGGTCGAGCATCACACCGTCGACGGCATCGATGCCATGCGCGGCTGCGATCGACTCCATGTCGGCGAAGTCACCCTGCTCGACGGTCACCGCCTGGCCGGCATCGGCGAAACGCCGCCGTGCGGCCGCCACCGCCGCGCGGTCGCGGTCGATGGCAAGGATGCGCCCGCCGGGACGAACGCGTTCGAGGAACGCGGCGACGTAGCCTCCGGCACCGAGGGTGCCGTCGATGTACGTCAGCCCCGGCCGGGGCTGCAGGTTCTCTATCAGTGGGTGTAGAAGGACCGGCCGGTGTCCCGTCGCCTCAGGCGTCGGACCACCGGGCGTGGCGGGGGTGTCGTCGTCCATGCCGGCCACGATCGACATGGAAACCCTTTTGCATCTCTGTTGTTGCTGGGTCGAACGTGCTCACGCGGGCTCGGGGGCGGAGACAGGGCGGCTGAGGCGATCCCCGAGCTCGGTGAAGGTCTGCGGGTCGAGTCCCGCGTTCTCTGCCTCCCAGACGGCTTCGCCGACGACCTCGACCACGTTCGAGACACCGACGAAGACGGCTCTCTCCTCGATGCGGGCGAAGCTGCGGTGCTCAGGGGTGAGCAGGATCCTGCCCTGGGCGTCGACCTCGACCTCGCGCGCCCCGGCATAGAGGTGGCGCATGAACAGCCGCTGCTCGGCCGAGCTGTCGGCGGTGAGGCGGAAGTGCTGCTCGTAGTCCTGCCACTCGGCCGCCGGCCGGATCACGAGGCGGTTCTCCGCCCCGGGTGCGATGACCGCCCCGGCGAGGTCGCGGCGGAACTGGGCGGGCAGGGCGACGCGACCCTTGGAGTCGACGGCATGGCGGAACGTCCCGTAGAACACGGGTCAGTTCCGGCCATCGCGTCGCTGCAGTCGCCTGCGCACATTCCTTGCCCCACTATTCACCACTGCGCCCCACTGGCTGGCGGAACCGTAGCAGTCTGAACTCAACGCGTCAATGCGAACAGATGTGCTGTTCCGACCACAGCGCACAGGCGCCGCAGAACGCGGACGGCCCTGAGCACCAGCAGTGGGGTGCGGTGGGGAGCTGGGTCGGCTGCAAGCGCGGCGGTTAGAATCGGCGAGCAAGCCGGCCGGACGGCCGCGGGCGCTCGTCGTCCGAGGAAAGTCCGGGCTCCACAGAGCAGGGCGCTGGGTAACGCCCAGTCGGGGTGACCCGAAGGAGAGTGCCACAGAAATGACACAGCCGCGGCGATGCCGCGGCGACGGTGAAATGGTGGGGTAAGAGCCCACCGGCGGTCGGGTGACCGGCCGGCCAGGTAAACCCCGCCCGGAGCAAGGCCGAACAGGGACGGACGGTTCGCCGTCCAGGGTTGCTCGCCCCATGTCCCGGGTCGGGCCGCTGGAGACGCCGGGCAACCGGCGTCGTAGATGGATGGCCGTCCCCCGCCGCCGGGGAGCGGCGGCCCACTGGGCCGTGAACGGAGCGGCGGGGACAGAACCCGGCTTACAGGCCGGCTTGCACGCTCCCCACCTTCGGGGGCATCGATGCCGCGCTAGAGCGGCAGCTCGCCCTGCGGCGCCGACGACGGCGGCACACCGCCGGCGAGCTGGCGCGCCACCGCCGCGACGGCGAGCTCGTCGACGCGCTCGTTGCCGGGCTCGCCACTGTGACCGCGCACGTGCTCGAAGCGCACCCGCTCGTCGACCAGCGGGTCGATGCCGGGAAACAGGTCGAGGTTGGCCTTGCGTTTCCACTGCCGGGTCAGCCAGTTGATGACGCCCAGGCTGTCGGTTCGAACCACGATGCTCCAGCCGCGGTCGTCGCCGATGCGTGCGCGGATCGCGCGCAGTGCCTCGCGCACGGCCTTGAGCTCTTCACGGTTGTTGGTGGTCATGCGGTTCGGCACCTGCCGCTTCCTCAATCGAGCCGTCGGGCCACTCGACCCGGAATGCCCACGCGCCCGCGCCCGGGTTGCCCGAGCACGCGCCGTCGGTGTACGCGACCACCGTCCTGGTCATGGCACCACGATGCGATCGCACGACGAGCACTGCACGAGATCCGCCGCGACACGGATGCGGCGGACCTCCGAGTTGGCGAATGGAACGTGGCACCCGCCGCAGCTGTCGGCGACGACGTGCACGACCGCCGGCTGCACACGGCGAGCGAGCCGTTCGTACAGCGCCAGGTCGGCGCTCGGCGCTGCTGCGCTGAGCTCCGCGCGGTCGCGCTCCTCCCTCTCCACCGACGCGCGCAGTGCGGCACGCCTGCTCGAGGAGCTCGCCGGCGTGGTCGGCGCGCTCGAGCTCGCGATCGACGATGGCTGCATTTGCCTCGCGGTCCGCTGCCGCGGCGGACTCGGCTCGTTCCATGAGCGCGAGCAGCTGCTCGTCCTGCGCGTCGATGCGCGCCCGCAGCGAGCCCAGGTCGTGCTGCATGCCGAGCAGCTCCTGGGGGTTGCGGACGGACCCGTCGTAGAGGTGCTTGTCGAGCTCGCGAGCGCGCAGCCTCAGCGCGTCCGACCGTCTTCTCGAGCGCGGCCAGTTCGGCGTCGGCCGCGACCTGCTCGCGGCGCAGGCGCCGTGCCTCGCGGCGGCGGCTCTCCAGCTCGGGGTCCGCGGCGATCAGTGCCTCGACGTCCGCGAGCCTGGCCCGGTCGTGGGCCAGGCGCGTGTCGATCTCCTGCAGCCGGAGCAGGTCGCCACCGCGGCTCATGGTCGAACCTCGACAAGCCGTGCGGTGTACGTGTGCCTGCGCTGCGTGCACACGTCGCAGGCATGCACCGGCCAGCCGCGCGCCTCCAGCCAGGGAGTGACCAGCTGGTCACGCTGCATGCACTGCAGCACCAGCCAGCGCACGCCGTGCGCGGGCGCGGCGGCGGCGATGCCCAACACGCTGTTGGCGCCGAGGCCGGCGACGACCGCCACCTCCACCTCCGCGTAGCCCAGCGGCGTCAGGCCCGGGCCACAGCGCACCTCCGCCTCACCCGCCACACCCCACGCAGCCAGGTTGCTGCGCAGCTCGCGCAGTGGCCCCGCCGACAGCTCGGTGGCGATGACGGGGCCGCCGCCGCGTCGTGCCAGCGCGGCGCAGAGCGCGCCGTGTCCCGCGCCGACGTCGGCGACGCCGGCGCTGCCCGGCGGTACCAGCGAATGCACGCTCCGCAGACGAGCGGGAAGTGCAGGCGTCACGCTGCCGCCTGCGACACCGCGACGAGCGTGCGCAGGGCGTCACGCGCGGCACCCAACTCGACGGCCGCGGTGCAGCGCTCGATGCCCTCGGCCATGTCGGCGGCGACGTCGGCCGCGACCAGGGCGGCCGCGCCGTTGAGCACGACCACGTCGCGGCGAGGCCCGCTCTCACCGTCGAGCACAGCGAGGATCACGGTGGCGTTGGTGGTCGCGTCGCCACCCGCGAAGGCCTGTCGCGGCGCCGCGGGAAGCCCGAGCTCCTGCGGGTCGACCTCGAGCTCGCGAACGCCCGACTCGTGTGACCTCGTACCCGCGCGTGACGCCGTCGAGCCCGAGCTCGTCGATCCCCCCGGGGCCGGTGAACACCAGCGCATGGTGATGACCGAGCTGCTGGAGCACCTCCGCCATCACCGCCACCGGCGCGTTGCCGGCGACGCCCAGCGCCTGGTGGCGCACCCGTGCCGGGTTGGCGAGCGGCCCGAGCACGTTGAAGACGGTGCGGATGCCGAGCTCACGGCGCGCGGCGGCGGCGTGGCGCATGGCCGGGTGGAACGCCGGGGCATAGATGAAGCCGATGCCCGCCTCCTCGACGCAGCGGCGCACCCCGGCGGCGTCGAGCACCACACGCACGCCGAGCTCCTCGAGCACGTCGGCGCTGCCGCACCTCGACGACTGCGCCCGGTTGCCGTGCTTGGCGACGCGACAGCCGGCGGCAGCGGCCACCACCGCCGCGGCGGTGGAGATGTTGAAGGTGTTGCTGCCGTCACCGCCTGTGCCGCAGGTGTCCACCGCTCCAGGGGCCAGCTCGACCTGCGTGGCGTGGTCGCGCATCGACATCACCATGCCGGTCAGCTCGTCGACCGTCTCGCCCCTGGTGCGCAACGCCGGCGAGCAGGCCGCCGATCTGCGCGGGCGTGGCGCTGCCGTCCATGACCAGGTCCATGACCGCGCGTGCGCTCGCGACATCGAGGCAACCGCCCGCCGACGATCGTCTCCAGCGCGTCGCGCATCAGCTCATCGGTCACAAGGGCGCGACCGTAGCATCCGCGGGCCGGACATATACTCGGGCGCCCATGACCGCTCGCAGCCTGGCGCCGTTCGACCCCGACCTGGTGCGCCCCTGGAGCCTCGGCGACGGGCCGCCGCGGCGTGCTGCTCCTGCACGGGTTCGCGGGGACGCCGCCGGAGCTGCGCCGCCTCGGCGAGCACCTCGCCGCCAACGGCTACCGATGCCGCGGGCCGGCGCTCGCCGGCCACGCGTCCACTCCCGAGGCGCTCGAGGTCGAGCACCCGGCGTCGACTGGCTCCGTTCCGCCCAGGACGGAGCTCGACGCGCTGGCACGCGAGTGCGACGAGGTGATGGTCGCCGGCCAGTCGATGGGCGGAACCATCGCGCTGCACCTCGCGGCCACCGACCTGCGGGTCGCGGCGGTCGCCACCCTGGCGGCGCCGGTGTGGCTGTCGGGCATCGCGACGCGAGCCATCCCGGTGGCGCGGCGGGTGATGCGCTGGCACCGCCCCGGCGACGACGTCGACCTCTACGACCTCGAGGCCATCGACGAGCTCTATTCCCACGGGCTGCGCCCGATGAGCGCGATCCATGAGTTCACCAGCCTGCTGAAGTCCGTTCGCGACGAGCTGGCGGCGATCCGCGCCCCGGTGCTCGTGCTCCACGGCGGCCGCGACCGCACCATCGCTCCCGCCAACGCTGTCGAGATCGAACGCCGCCTGGTGTGCAGCCGCGAGGTGCGTGCGCCGGTCATTCCCGCGCAGCGGGCACGGCATGAGCGTCGACGTCGACCGCGAGCAGATCAACGCCGCCGTCCTGCAGTGGTTCGATCGCCATTCCCGGTCGGCGTCGACCGGATCCCCGCCACCGCTCACGCGGCTCGCTGAGGCTCAGTCGACCCAGCTCGTCGAGTAGGCGCCGTGCCAGCTCGGCGTCGATCACCGGGTTGGTCGGCGGTCCCTCGTCGACCGGCGGTGGCGCCGCGAGCGCCCGCGGTTGGTGCGGGGGCGGTCCGCGTCGCTGCGCTGTGGTGCCGCTGACGGTGTGTCCGCACGCCAGCGCAGCGGAGCACGGCGGTGCTGTTGCCGCCGCCCGCGTACTCGCGGTGCGACATGCGCAGCGGCGCTCCGCATCGAGGGCACGGCCGCGGCCGGTGTCCGATCCCTGTGCCCGGCTGGTACCTCGCGTTGCACGACCTCAGATCTCCTTCACCGACATTTACCGATGCTTGCTCGTGGCGTGACCGATGCCGCAGTCGCGAAGCGTACGGTTCCGCTCACCCGAGGCACCGTCGACAACGGTCGGGTCAACTGCAGGAGCACCAGATGGCAGCCCGAGACGAGCAGACCCTGGCTGACGCACACGAGAACGACGCCGCCCAACGATACCTGCGCGAGCAGCGCCTCGCCAGCGTGGTCGCGGAGGCGATGCGCCGTGCCGACGCCATGTCCCGTCTCGACGCCAGCCTCCGTCTGACCAGCGAGGCGCCCCGCCGCCTGACGTCTGCAGCGCTGTGGGTGTGTCCTACAGTGGCTCGATGGCGCAGCCTGGCGGAACGCGTGCGCGGCGCCGTTGACCCGCTCGACAGCGTGCGTGAAGCGCCCGCCGCGAGCCGCCGCAACGCCGCGGTCCTGCTCCTCTTCGACGCCAGGGACGAACGTCTTCCGCTTCTCTTCATGCGAGCGCACCGCTCACCTCCGCCACCACGCCGGCCAGATCGGCTTCCCCGGTGGCGGCACCGAGCCGGCCGACGCCACGGTGGTGGCCACGGCGCTCCGCGAAGCCCAGGAGGAGGCCGGCATCCCGCCCGACGCCGTCGAGGTGGTCGGCCTGTTGCCGCCATTCCTGACTGCAACATCGGACAACTGGCTGACCCCGGTGGTCGGGCTGCAGGACCGCGACGTCGAGCTGCGCCCGGATGCGTTCGAGGTGGCGCGTCTCTTCCGGATCGACCTGAGCACGCTGATGGCGGCGCCGCACACCGTGCGCAAGCTCAGCCACGAGGGACGGTCGCGCGCGGTGCACTTCTACGAGGTCGAGGGCAACGTGATGTGGGGGGTGACGGCCGCGATCGTCTGCGAGCTGATCGGCCGCCTCGAGGCACGCAGCGGCTGGCCCTGTCAGCGGTAGCGCGGGTGGACGATGAAGGGGTTGCCCTCCATCTCCTCGCCGATGGTCGTGCGCCTGCCCGTGGCCCGGGTACACGACGGTGTCGGCCGGCAAGCGTGTACAGGCGCTGCTCGATGCTGGCCATCAGCTGCTGCCAACTCGCCGCCGGGGAGGTCGGCGCGCCCGACCCCGCGGTGGAAGAGGGTGTCGCCGCTCAGCAGGTCGGTGCCGAGCCAGGAAGC
The DNA here is from genome assembly GCA_963717185.1 of Candidatus Dormiibacterota bacterium. Lineage (GTDB taxonomy): Bacteria > Chloroflexota > Dormibacteria > Aeolococcales > Aeolococcaceae > Aeolococcus. Next base: position 66,961 of record CAVQVY010000016.1, read on the forward strand.
ACACCGAGCCGCGGGTGTGCCCGGGCGTGTGCACGACGCCGACGTCGAGGCCGTGCCAGCCGATCACCTGGCCGTCCGCGAGGTCCTCGTCGACGTGGACATCAGGCGTGTCCGCGGGGATGCCGGGCAGGAAGCGCATGCTCACCAGCTGCTCGCGGTCGGCGGGGTGCAGAGCGACCGGGCACCCGTGCACGGCGACGACGCCGGGCACCCCGTTGACGTGGTCGCCGTGGCCATGGGTGAGCAGGACTGCGCTCGCAGCGCCAGCGGTTGTCGTCGAGCACCTGGAGGGCCCGGCGGTGCTGCAGCCCCGGGTCGACGATCATCGCCGCGTCGCTGTCCCTGCGGTGCAGCACGTAGCAGTTCTGGTCGTAGGTGGGGTCGACGACGACCGTCAGCTCGAGCAGGTCGCGCAGCGCCTCGGCCATCAGGCCATCAGGCGGTGATCGTCGGGTGCGGGCCCTCGTCGGTGCGCAGCGGCAGCATGAAACCGGTGGAGCGCTCACGTCGCTGGGCCGGCGCGTCCACCAGGGCGCGGTCGAGCACCTCGCCGACGTTGTCGACGGGCACCACCTCGACGGTGTCGAGCACCTCGCGGGGGATCTCCTCGAGGTCGCGCATGTTCTTGCGCGGCAGGATGAACGTGGTCAGGCCCGAGCGGTGCGCGGCCAGGAGCTTGTCCTTGACTCCGCCGATGGGCAGGACGCGACCGCGCAGCGTCACCTCGCCGGTCATGGCGACGTCGCGCCGGACGCGCCGCCCGGAGGCCACGCTCACCATCGCCGTGACCATGGTGACCCCGGCGGACGGCCCGTCCTTGGGGATGGCGCCGGCGGGGACGTGGACGTGGAGCGCGTGCGTCTCGAAGAAGTCGCGCGGCGCCCCGTACTCGACGGCGTGGACACGCGCCCACGAGAGCGCCGCCCGAGCCAACTCCTCCATGACGCTGCCGAGCTGACCGGTGAGCGAGAGGTCCGGGCGCGCCTCGACCGCGAGAGCCTCCACGGTGACGATGTCACCACCCACCTCGCTGACCACCACGCCGGTGACCGCGCCGACCTCGTCGACGTCCTGCGTCTCGCCGTAGTCGAAGCGCTGCGGCCCGAGGTACTCGCCGAGCTGGTCCGGCTCGACCACCACCAACTCGGCGCCGGCGGCAAGGCGCCGCGGCACCTTGCGCGCGATCTCTGCAATGGTGCGGTCGAGCTGGCGCACGCCCGCCTCGCGCGTGTAGCCGTGGAGGATGGCCACCAGCGTCTGGTGCGGAATGGTCAGCTCACCGTCGTCGAGGCCGTGCTGCTCGAGCTGGCGCGGGAGCAGGTGGCTCTCCGCGATGCCCAGCTTCTCGGCCTCGGTGTAGCCGCTGATGCGGATCAGCTCCATGCGGTCGCGGAGCGCGGGGCTGATGGTGTCGACCATGTTTGCGGTGGTGATGAAGAGGACGTGGCTGAGGTCGTACGCCACCTCCAGGTAGTGGTCGCTGAACTCGCGGTTCTGCTCGGGGTCGAGCACCTCGAGCAGCGCTGCCGAGGGATCGCCGCGGAAGTCAGTGCCAACCTTGTCAATTTCGTCGAGCATGATCACCGGGTTGACGGTGCCCGCCTGCTTCATCGACTGGATGATCCGGCCGGGCAGCGCACCGATGTAGGTGCGGCGGTGGCCGCGGATCTCCGCCTCGTCGCGGATGCCGCCCAGCGAGAGGCGCACGAAACGGCGGCCCATGGCGCGCGCGATGCTCCGCCCCAGCGACGTCTTGCCGACGCCGGGCGGCCCGACCAGGCAAAGGATCGGTGTCTGGAGAGTCCGCCGCGGGCGGGTGGTGGCCTCCACCATCGGGTCCGTCCGCGGGCTCCTCCGCCGTGGCGGCAGCTGACGCGCGCCGTCCTTCGCTGACAGCGGCCGGCGCGTCCGTCTCCGCGGCGGCCGCGAGCGCGGCGGCACGGCGTTGCGCGCGCTCGCGCACCGCCATCCACTCGAGGATGCGGTCCTTCACCTTGGCGAGGCCGTAGTGGTCCTCGTCGAGGATCGCGGCGGCGCGGTCGATGTCGACGTGCTCGGTGGGTGGCTCACCCCAGGGCAGGTCGAGCAGCCAGTCCACCCAGGTGCGCACCATGCCCATCTCCGGGGAGGCGCCGGGGATCTGCTCGAGCCGCGACACCTCCTTGAGCGCGCGCGCCTGCACGTCGGCGGGCATGCCGAGTGCCTCGATGCGCGCCACCAGGTCCTCGCCCTCGTCGCCCTCGCCGTCGAGCTCGGCGAGCTCCTTGCGCACCGCGCGGAGCTGCTCCCTGAGGATGTGCTCACGCTGTGACTTGTTGATGGTGCGCTGCACGTCCTCGTGGATGCGGGTGCGCATCGACGCGACCTCGACCTGGCGGCCGAGCAGCGGCGCCAACCGGCGGAGCCGCTCCACGACGTCGAGTGTCCTGCAGCAGCTCGACGCGCTCGGCCACGGTCAGGTCGGGTGCGGCCGACGCGATGTCGGCGACGCGCGCAGGGTCGGTGGCGCGCGCCATCGCCGCCGCCACCTCTGGCGACACCTGGCCGCCGGCGGTCACGTAGTCGGCGTAGAGCTGGCGGACGCTGCCGGCGAGCGCGTCGGCCTCGGTGCCGGTGACGTCGCCGTCCTCGAGCAGGTCGTACGTCGCCGACCAGTGCTCGCCGTCCGGCTCGAACGACAGCAGGCGGACGCGCTGCTGCCCCTCGACCAGCGCGTGGGCGCCGGCGCCGGGGATGAGACGGAGCGCGCCGACGGTCGCCACCACCGCGATCTCATGGAGGTCCGCGAAGCCGACGTCATCCGGCTCCGCGTCGCGCTGGACGGCGAGGATGACCCGGGCATCCGCGTTGACCGCCGCCTGGAGCCCGGCCACCGATCGCGACCGGCCCGCGGCCAGCGGCGCCAGCTGGTGCGGGAAAGACGACGTTGTCGCGCAGCGGCACGACCGGGAGCCGCCCCTGCTCGCGGTCCGACGCGGCGGCTGGCGCGCTGGTCATGGGCCGAGGATACTCGGGGGCCGCCGGTTCAACCGCGGCCGTTCCAGGCTGGGTCGGCCACCGCCCAGTCGCGTTCGAAGCTGTCGGCGAAGTACGCGGTGGCGGCGGCGTGGTCGATGCGCAGCCCCGCCTCGAGGGAGGCGCCCAGCCCGCCGGCGCTCCAGTTGGAGGACATCAGCAGGGTGGTGCCGTCGACCACCATCCCCTTGGCGTGACCGGTGGTGCACCGCGCCGGGTCCATGACCCGGGTGGGCAGGCCGCGGTCACGCAGGGTGGCCACGTCGCCGTCCGCCGGGACGGTGCCGAGCAGCACGCGCACGTCGGCGCCCTCGCCGCGCAGCTCCGTGCACCGCTGCAGCAGGGGGCGCACCTCGTGCGCCCAGGTGTGGATGTACGGCGCGGTGACCAGGCAGCGCCGGCTGGTGGGCTCGAGGAGGGCCTCGATGGCAGCGCGCACCGAGCGGGCGTCGGTGGCCAGCTGGAGGCGGCGCGGCGACAGCTCGACCTCCAGCGGGGCCACGCTGGGTCGCGGGGTCCCGACCGGCGGCACCTCCGGCACCTGTTCGACCGCCCACACCGGCGGGGGTGGGACTGCCTCGCGCCAGGCGCTGGTGATCCGCGAGCGGGCGGTGGTGGCCAGCGTGGGCGCCCCCTCGACGAAGGCCCACCACTCCCTCGTCCCCGCCATCGGCGGTGCGTCCGGGGGCAGCCTCCCGTGGTGATCGGCCGGGGCGTCGCGCTCGATGAGGTTGCCGGTGCCGACCGCTACTCGATCGCTGTCCGCGACCAGCAGCTTCCAGTGCGCCTCGCGCAGCCCGTCGTGGCGGCGCACCCTGCAGGGCACGGCGACGCCGCGCTCCCGGGCTGCGCGCAGCTCGTCGAGACACCCCCGGTTGGCGCCGCCGTGACCGTCGAGCAGCAGGCGCACACGCACGCCACGCTCCACCGCGCGCGGGAACATCCACCCGTAGCTCGGGCCGGCCTCGTACACGGCGACATCGAGCCGGGTCGTCGACGACGCCATGAAACGGTGCAGCAAGGTGCCCGCGGAGTCCGGCCCGAGCGCGCAGACAAGCCGGGTCACGGTGTCCCGATCGAGAGGGCGCTGACCAGCATTCGCGGGCCACAATAGGCGGCATCGACGAGATTGAGGGATCGTTCCCGCCTGCCCCGCCGCCCCCTGCTCCGGGCTGGCGCGCCCCGGACCCTGTGTTCATCCACGGTCCCGCGGAGGTTGCACCACCCCCCGACCCACAGCGGCCGCGGCGCCGTGGCGGCCTGCTCGGGTCCATCGCCCTGCTCGTGGTCGGGCTGATCGTCGGAGGCGGCGTGGCGGTCGCGGCCCTGCACGACCGAGGCGGCAGCGGCGTCGCCGAGGTCCACGTCAACGGCAACCCCGCCAAGGTGCCCACCGTCGCCGCGGTCGAGGTCGCCAAGGGGCTCGGACCCGCGGTGGGCACGATCATCGCCACCCTCCAGGGCTCGAGCGGTCTGGGCAGCGGGTTCGTCATCGCCAAGGACTCGTCGGTGAGCTACCTGGTGACCAACAACCACGTCGTCAGCGGGCGCCAGCAGCCTCCACGTGGTGATGCCGGACGGGCAACAGTTCACCGCCAAGCTGGTCGGCACCGACAGCCTCGACGACATCGCGGTGGTGAGCGTGCCGAGCACGACCCTCCCAGAGGCGACGTTCGGCACCTCGGCGACGCTGACCGTGGGCCAGTCGGTCATCGCCATCGGCTCCCCGCTCGGCGACCAGGGCTCGGTGACGGTCGGGGTGATCAGCGCGCTGCACCGCACCATCACCGCCAGCGGTGAGGCCGGCTCGTCGTCGGAGACGCTCGAGGACGTGCTCCAGACGGACGCGTCGATCAACCCGGGGAACAGCGGCGGCCCGCTCGCGGACACCGCGGGCAACGTCGTCGGGGTGAACGTCGCCACCGCTGGCAACGCCACCAACATCGGCTACAGCATCCCCGCCGACCTCGCCAAGTACGTCGCCGAGACCCTGATCAGCCACCAGAAGGTGCAGCACCCGTTCCTCGGCGTCGGCTACTACACCAGCATCGACGCCATCGAGCAGGGCACGCCGTTCACCGGGCCGGGAGTGCTCGTGCACACGGTCAGCGCGGGCACCCCCGCCGCTCGCGCCGGCTTCCAGGTCGGCGACATCCTGGTGGCCATCGACGGCGTCCCCATCGACAACGGCCTCACCCTGGGCGGGCTGATACAGCCGCACAAGGTGGGCGACACGATCACCTGCACGGTGCACCGTGGCAGCCAGACGATGACGCTCCACGCCACCCTCGAGGAGCGGCCCAACACCTGATCCCGGCCGTCAGCCCGGGGTTCGCACCGTGGCCGGGACGCGCGAGCGCCGGGTGCTCCAGGCCGGCTGCCGGTCCACGAACTCGTAGAGCGCGGCCGGTCGCCCGGGGCCGTTCTTGACCACGTGCCCGGTGGCGCGCACCAGCCCCGACTGCTCCAGGCCGCGGCGGAAGTTGGAGGGCTCGTACGTGACCCCGCTGATCGCCTCGAACACGCGCCGCGCCTGCGGCATGGTGAAGCGCTCTGGGAGGAGCCCGACCGCGATGTTCGACCACCACACCTTGCCTCGGAGCCGCTCCACGCCGTCCGCGATGACGGCGGCGTGGTCGAACGCCAGCGGGGGCAGGGCGTCGACGGGGAACCACCGTGCCACCAACTCCTCGGCGCGGAGCACCGCCGCGTCGATGAGGCCAAGGTAGGCCACCGACGGGATCCAGCCCCGGGGGTCGCGCGCCGGGTCCCCGTAGGTCTGCAGCTGTTCCATGTAGACAGCCCCGACGCCGGTCTTCTCGGTGAGCTTGCGCTGGGCGGTCTCCTCGGGACGCTCATCCCCACTCATGAACCCGCCCGGGAGCGACCACATCCCGGCCTGGGGCTCCTCCTCGCGCCGCACCAGCAGCACGTGCAGCCGGCCTGCCACCGGCGCCAGCACCACAGGCAGGGCGTTGAGCCCCGCCGGCGCGGGGAAGCCGGCGCTGTTGACCGCGCGCATCTTCTCCACCATCGCCCGAGCAACGTAGCAGTTGGCGCCGCGGGTCACGAAGCTGTGGCGGCCTGGGCCGGCGTCGGGTGTCTCGTGAGCCTGCCGTCACACACTCGCCACGTCCGACCACGCTTTCCACACTACGCTGCAAATGCAGTGAACAGGTCAGTCCCACCGGCAGTCCGTCCGCTCGGCGTGCCCCGTGCGCCGCGACGCAGGTTCGTCCCGCCGGCTGCGGTGCGCGTCGCCCAGCTGTGCCTGCTGGCGCGCATCACGTTCGGCGTCGGCCTCGTCCTGCTCGCCAGCTCGGCCGCGGTCCCGACCAACCTCACCATCCCCGGCTACGGGCACTTCGTCCTGCCCGGCGCCTCGACCTGGAGCGCGGCGGCGTTGTGGGTGGTCGCGGCCGGCGTGTTCGAGGGCGCACTGGTGCTCCGCCTGGGCCGGTTGCGTACCGGCAGTCGCGGGGTGATCCTCCTCGTCGAGGGGATCGTCATCGCCGCCAGTGGCCTCTACACGGCCGCCGGCCTCAAGGTCGCGCTCGTGCCCCTGGTCAGCGCCATCGCCGCCATCGTCCTGCTCAGGCTCGACCACGTCCGCCACTCGTTCGACCGGGCGCGAGCGGAACGCAGGGTGGTCTGGCAGGAGATCCCGGCGACGCTCTTCAACGGCTACGCGCTCCCCGACCCGACCGCGTCCAAGGAGATCCAGCGGATCGGCTACCGGGTGGGGATCGACTCCGAGAGGGCGCGCAGCGGCTCGTCGGAGATGTCCAGGGCGTAGCCGATGGCGGGCTCACGGTGGCCCGCCACCACGAAGCTCCCCTCCGCGAAGGCGAGACAGCCGCGCGCCTCGTAGAAGCGGCGCGCACCCGCCCGCGCCAGCGTCCACACCTCCATGCGCGGACAGCTCCTCAGCCGCAGCTCGGCGAGGGAGCGCTCCCACAGCGCCGAGCCGACGCCGCGACCCTGGTGGTCGGGGGACACGTAGAACGCGGCCAGCTCCCCGTCGCCGCCGCGGAGCAGCCCCAGCCCTGCCAGCCCGATGATGCGCCCGCCCCGCCGGGCCGCCAGGGTGCCGGCGGGAGCGGCCCTGGCCTCCACCCAGCTTCCCTGCCCCTCCAGCGTGCCGTCGAAGATCCCGTCGATCTCGGCGCGGGAGAAGATGTGCGCGTAGGCCGAGCGCCAGGCGGCGCGGACCACCTCCACCCGCTCCTCACGCTCGCCGACCGCCTCGCTCCAGCCGATCGCGACCTCGCTCAATGGCCGAACGGGACCTCCTGGCCGGTCACCACCAGCTCGATCGACCGGGCCATGGCGGCGGCGAACTCGGCCCGTTCGCGTGCGTCGACGCCGGGGTCGACCTGCCGACCCGCCTCGCGGTTGCCGATCCACGGGGGCAGGCCGCGCCCGATGAGCTCGGTGTCGACGCGCGCGCTGACGTGGCAGTCGTCGAGCTCGTCGACCTCGATCGACACCCGGCTCAGGACCGCGGTGCTGTCGAGGATCTTCCAGGTCTTGGCCCAGCGCCTGGTGCTGCCCCCCGGGGTGATGACCAGGCGCACCGGGTCGGTGACCAGGGTTGCGCCGGTCGGGGGTGCCACCCTGGTGAGCACCTCACGGATGGGAGCGTCGAGGTCGCGCGCGATCCAGCCCACCAACGATGGCGCGCGGTTGTCGAGGTCGGGCAGGCCCGCGACCACCTCGCCGCCCTCGATGGCGCTCATCGTCGACGCGTGCCGGCGGCAGTACGGGAACCCGGCGACCTCGACGACGTGGTTCGGGCACCACGCGGTGGGACAGCGGCGCGAGCGCTTGTCGACGTAGCTGCACTGGCTGCCGTCCAGCCGCCTGCACCCATCCGCCGCGCAGCGCTCGCGACCCGCGGGCGCGTCGGAGCCGACAGCAGGAGGCTTGGGGCGGCGGCGGAACACGGGTCTCCTCAGGTACGCGCCGGACAGGTCCGTCCGCCATGGTGATCCGGCTTGAATACGCAGTCAAGCACGCGCATCAAGTGCTTCTTCCGCTTCACAACGCGCGGCCGTTGTGGTATCACAGGAAGACCGGGGGGCCGAGCCACACCCAGGGAGGATCGCCCTCATGGCCACCATCGCCCCCACCCAGACGCCGGCAGCGGCGGCAGTCACCCGGTCGGTCAACGGCCGGCTGCGGCTGACCTACCCCACCCGCGGCTATGCCGTGACCCGCAACCCCTTCGCCATCCCGGCGGTGCTGCCGCTGGTGACCATGGCCTTCATCGGCCTCGCCGTCGCCGAGCTCCTCGGGGACTACGACGTGGTGGTGAACTGGTTCGGCAACCTCACGCCCACGTCCATCACGGTCGTCGCGTTCGTGATCGTCACCCTGGGCCTGCTGCTGGTCCCGGCGGTGACCCTGAAGGGCAGCCTCAACCTCACCCACGACGGCGTCACCTTCGAGCGTGGCCGGCACCACCTCACCGCGAGTTGGGAGCAGGTCACCGGGCTGACCTACCGGCGTGACGCCGGCCTGTGCCTCACCATGGCCGGCGCCCAGCAGACCGCGTCGCCGATGCGACTCCCGGGCGGCTTCAACGCCACCGACGGCAACGTGCGGATCCCGTTGCGGATGTTCGGCGACCGCCAGTTCTCGATCCTCTACGACGTCCGTGAGCGTCTGCCCGAGTCCAGCTGGCTGCCGGCGGTGCGCCAGGTGAAGGAGCGCTCGCCGCTCATGAACCTGGCCGTCTACGCGGGCGTCGTCCTGGTCTGCGTGGGGGCGATCATCGCCGTCGCGGTCGCGGTCACGCCCTAGGGACATTCCTGGGCGCGCACCGGCGGGCGACGCTCCTGTGTCCGAGAACGCACCGATTCCCGGGGACACCGGCGGTACTGTGGTGGCGTGACCAGCCCCACGCCGCTCACGGCGGCCGTCGACGAGGTGTCGGATGCCGCCCGCGCGGCGGTGGCGTTCGTCAAGCCACGGCTGCGAGGCGTGCTCCATGAGGGGGCTTTCCCGGTGTCGCTGCTGGCCGGGGCATGGGCCATCCTGCACGCCCCCTCAGGGACGGCGCGGACGTCGACGGCGGTCTACGCGGCGACCCTCAGCACCTGTCTTGGGGTGAGCGCCCTCTACCACCGCGGCCACTGGTCGGCGAGGGCTCGGGCGTGGCTGCGACGTCTCGACCACGCCACCATCTTCATGCTCATCGCGGGCACGTTCACGCCGATCGCGGTCATTGCCCTGTCCGGATGGCTGAGCACGGCGACGCTGGCGGTGGTGTGGGGCGGTGCGCTGGTCGGCAGCGTGGTCACCACCCTCTGGACCAACGCGCCGGTGGCCGTCGAGGTGGGGCCGTACATCGCCGTCGGCGCATTCGGCATCGTCCTCCTCCCCCGCCTGCTCGACAACCTCGGCCCGGCCGGGGTGGGACTGCTGGCGCTCGGCGGGGCCGTGTACGTGGCCGGGGCGATCATCTACGCCGTTCAGAGGCCCAACCCCTGGCCGCGCACGTTCGGGTTCCACGAGATCTTCCACTCCCTGGTGCTCGCCGCCGCGGTGCTGCAGTGGATCGTGATCACGCACTGGGTGCTGCCCGCCGCCTGAGCTCAGCCGCGGGCGTCTGCTCGCGCATGCACGGGTGCGGGCCGTTGTGGGTACACGACCAGCCCGCGCGGGCTGGGCACGAAGCCCGCGGCCCGAAGCCGCGCCGCCAGCGGGTGCGTGACGGCGGCCTCGCCGTCGATGGCCTGGAGGTCCATGCGACCGATGCGCGCCGCGACTCTCGACAGCGCCTCGACGTCGTCGTCGCCTGGCTCGCCGCACGTCAGCATCGACCTCCCACCGCGCTCGACGTAGAAGCGCAGCTCGCCGTCGTGCAGAACCACGAACGAGCCGGCGGCGCGAGCGGCGCGGCCGGCCAGCTTCGGCCAGGGGAGCACGGCGCCGTACGGGTTGGCCGGGTCGACCGCCGCGAGCACCACGGGCCTGCTCACCGCCGCGCGCTGCGACCGCAGGGCGTCGACGGCGCCGGCAAGCGCGAACTGCGCGGCACCGCAGCCCTCGACGAAATAACCGCGGCGGATGCGTCCCGACTCCTCCATCGCGCGCAGCACTGGGTACAGGCCGGCGAAGCCACCGGCGACGCTCTCAGCGGCCACGGCCTCCCGCGTCAGCACGCCGTGGCGCTGCAACAGCGACTGGGCGAGCGCGATGCCGCGCTCGGTGCCGCCCGCGCCGAACTCGGGGGCGGGCGCGACCAGCGACCAGCGGCCCTGCGCCCGCGGCGGCACCAGCCGCATCAGCGGGCGCCGTGGATGACGGCGCACCGGGCCGAGGAAACGCAGCGGCTGGAGGGTGTCGTTGGTCACCTCTCCCGCCCACACCAGGTCGTACACCGCGTCGACCACCTCGTCGAGCGGCACGCCGGGGCAGGCGTCGAGGAGCTCACGCACGAACGCCGCGCCACCGTCGCGGAGCCGGTTGCGAATGGTGTCGTGCAGGTCGCCCTGCGGCGGGTCGCTGGGAAACGCCAGCAGACGCGCGGCGTCGGCACGCAGGAACAGGGCGATGCGGCCGTCGTCGCGGCCCATCGCGCCGCGCCCCTGCCAGAGCAGCTCGCCGGCGGCGATCAGCTCGTCGAGGAGACGGCCGTCGTAGCGCATCCGCGCGGGGAGGATGTCGCGCTCGAGCACGGAGAGCGCCACGGCCGTTCCCTGCAGCTGGGTGACCACCTCGAGCAGCCGCTCGTGGCCGTGCGCGTCCGAGCCGACGCCCTGCCACATGGGCAGGAACCTCGCCAGCGTCTCGGCCGGCACCGCCTCGACCTCGCGGCGGAGCGCGGCCAGGGAGCGGCGACGCACCCGCTGCAGGACATCGGGGTGGCAGTACTCGCGGTCGGCGCCGCCGGGCCGGAAGTGACCGGCGATGAGGTCGCCGTCGCGCGCCAGCGCGGCGAGGGTGTCGACGACGCCACCCGCCGGCATGGCCCAGCGCGCCGCCACGTCGGCCGCGACGAACGGGACGTGGGTGCGCGCATACCTGCGCACCAGCGCGGCCATCGCGTCCGCGGATGGGACCAGGTGGGCGGTGGCGAGGCCGGGTGGCAGCGCAACGCCGAGGGCGTCGCGGTACCGGCCGGCGTCGTCCGCGGCGATGACGCGCGGCTCGCCGGCGAGGCGGATTCGCACCGCCCGCCGTGCCGCGAGCAGCTCCTCGAGCCACGCCGCCGTGATGCCGCGCGCCGCAGACTCGCGTCCGACAGGTCGCCGAGCCAGGCGGAGAACGTCGAGCGCGCCGTCGGCGTCGCGGCGGATGCCGCGACTGGTCGAGCCGCTGCAGCTCGAGCTCGGTGGCGTCGATGGCGTCCGGCGTCGAGCAGCTCGCGGAGGTCGTCGCTGCCGAGCAGCTCGGCGAGCAGCTCGCGGTCGAGGCTCAGCGCGTGCGCCCGCCGCTCGGCGAGCGGCGCGTCGCCGTCGTACATGTACTGCGCGATGTACTCGAAGAGGAGCGACGATGCACCGGCGACGGCTGCGCCGTCTCGACCTCGACGACGCGCACCTGGCGGGCGCGCACGGCGCGCATGATGCGCGGCCAGCGCGTCCAGGTCGAAGACGTCGCGCAGGCACTCGCGGTAGGTCTCGACGAGGATCGGGAACGAGGGATGTTGCGACGACCACCTGCGAGCAGACCGGCGCTGCGCTGGCGCTGCTGCCACAGCGGGGTGCGCTGACCGGGGCGCCGCCGTGGCAGCAGCAGCGCGCGGGCCGCGTTCTCGCGGAAGCGCGACGCGAACATGCGAGCTGCCCTCGAGCTGGTCGGTCACCTGCTCCGACGCACCTCGTCGGGGTCGAGGAATAGGCCGGCCACGTCCGGGAGCCGGTCGACGTCGGCAACGCGGAGCGCGAAGCCGTCGTCGCTGTGGATGGCCTGCACGTCGGAGCCGACGCTGGTCGCGCAGCTGCTGGGCCGCGACCAGCGACCACGGCGCGTGCACGCGTGCGCCGAACGGGGTCAGCACGCACACGCGCCAGTCACCGAGCTGGTCGCGGAAGCGCTCGACCACGATGGTGCGGTCATCCGGCACCGCCCCGGTCGCCTCGCGCCTGGTCGGCGAGGTGGTCGATGAGGTTGCGCGCGGCCCGTTCGTCGAGTCCGGCGCGCGCTGCGCAGGCGCGTTCCCGCGCGGCGTGCTCGCCGGCGTCGCGCAGCTCGCGCACCATCGCGCCCACGCGCGGCGCCGACCTCGTACGGGCCGCCCGACGGAGTCGCCGTGCCAGAAGGCGACCTTCCCGGGTTCGCCCGGCGCGGGCAGGACCAGCACCTGCTGCGGGGTGATCTCGACGCAGCGCCAGCTGGTGGCGCCGAGGATGAACGACCTCGCCGGCGCGCAGCTCGTAGACCATCTCCTCGTCGAGCTCACCGACGCGGCGGCCGTCCTCGAAGATGTTGACGCTGTAGAGGCCGCGGTCGGGGATCGTGCCGCCGCTGGTGACCGCCAGCCGCTGGGCGCCTGCGCGGCCGCGCACCGTTCCCGCGACCCGGTCCCAGACGATGCGCGCGCGCAGCTCGGCGAACTCCTCGGACGGGTAGCGGCCGTCGAGCATGTCGAGGGTGGCCTCGAAGGCGCGCGCGCCGAGGTCGAAGAACGGGTAGCGCGCGCATCACGGTGCGCGCAGGTCGTCAACGTCCCACGTGTCGAGCGCGCACCATGGCGACGATCTGCTGCGCAAGCATGTCGAGCGGGTTGCGCGGCACGCGCGTCTCCTCGACAGCGCCCGTCGTGCATGCGCTCGACGATCGCCGCGGCCTCGACGAGGTCGCCGCGGTGCGTGGGGAAGATGGTGCCGCGCGACGCCTCGCCGACGCTGTGACCGGCGCGGCCGATGCGCTGCAGCCCGGACGCCACCGTAATGGCGAGCCGACCTGCACCACCAGGTCGACAGCGCCCATGTCGATGCCGAGCTCGAGGCGACGAGGTGGCGACGATCGCGGGCAGGCGGCCCTCCTTGAGCATCTCCTCCACCACCGTGCGCTGCTCGCGAGCGATCGACCCGTGGTGAGCGCGCACCAGGTCCTCACCGGCGAGGTCGTTGAGCTGCCCGCTGAGCCTCTCGGCGAGGCGTCGAGAGTTGACGAACACGATGGTCGACCGGTGCGCGCGGATCAGCTCGAGCAGGCGTGGCGTCACCGCCGGCCAGATGCTGCGCCGCGGCGCACGCGGGGTCGAGTCGTCGGCGCCGCGGTCTGTGCCGCGGTCGAGGTCGCTCATGTCATCGACAGGGACCTCGATGGTCACCTCCATCGGCTTGCGCACGCCGGCGTCGACGATCACCACCTCGCGATCGCCGCCACCAAGGAAGCGCGCCACCTCGCTGAGCGGGCGCTGCGTTGCCGACAGGCCGATGCGCTGCGGGTCGGCGTCTGTGAGCGCGCACAGGCGCTCGAGGCTGACGCGCCAGGTGGGCGCCGCGCTTGGTGCCGGCCAGCGCGTGGATCTCGTCGACGATCACCGTGGTCACGCTGCGCAGCGTCTCGCGCGCCGCGCTGGTGAGCATGAGGAACAGCGACTCCGGCGTCGTGATCAGGATGTCGGGCGGATGGCGGACCAGGTCGCGGCGCTCGGCCGACGTCGTGTCACCGCTGCGCACGGCCGCACGCGACTCGCGGAACGGCTCACCGCGCCGCTCGGCCTCCAGGGCGATCCCTCGCAACGGCGCGCGCAGGTTGCGCTCGACGTCGACGGTGAGCGCCTTGAGCGGCGACACGTAGAGCACCCGGCAGCGCCGGGCCTCCTCCGGCACCGGCGAGCGGCCGAGGCTGTCGACGAACCAGAGGAACGCGGCCAGCGTCTTGCCGCTGCCGGTGGGCGCGCAGAGCAGCGCGTTGCGCCCGGCGGCGATCTCCGGCCAGCCCCGCTGCTGCACCTCGGTCGGCTCGCCGAGGGCATCGGCGAACCAACGCCGGGCGGACGGCGAAAAGAGGGTCAGGGAGTCCATCGCGAGGATGATCCCGCACCCGGCGAGCCGGTCGGAGTCACGTCCCGGACGGTCGCGTTGGACAGTGCGTCGCTGCGCTAGGCTGCGGCGTGGCCAACAGCCAGGCGCCGACCATCGACGCCATCGCCGGGTGCTGCGCACGGATCGAGGCGATGTGCGCGCCACTCGACGAGGCCGGCTGGCGGCGGCCGACGGCGCTGCCGGCCTGGGACGTCAAGGACGTGGTGGCCCACCTCGCCTCGCTCGACGCCATGTTCCTCGGCCGCGAGGAGCCCGCCCACGAACCGGCCGGCACCAGCCACGTGCGCAACCCCCTCGGCCACCTCAACGAGCGCATGGTCGACCGGCGCCGCGGCTGGTCGGGGCGCCAGGTGCTCGACGAGTTCCGCGAGACGACCGGGCAGCGGCTCGACCAGCTCCGCGCCTCGACGAGGCCGAGCTGGCCGACGAGGTGCCGTCGCCGACCGGGCGGCATGATACGCCAGGGAGATTCATCGGCATCGCGGCTGTGGGACTACGTGGTCCACGAGCTCGACATCGCCGAGGCGCTCGGGCTGGACCTGGAGGCGGCGGTGGACACCCCGGCGGGGCGGCGGGTGCTCGACGAGATGCTCATGCTCCTGCCGCGCGGCGTCGCCAAGGGTGGGGCACCCGAGGGGAGCGCGGTCGCCCTCGAGATCCTGCCGCCGCTGGCGCGCTCGGCGGCGGCGCGGGTCGCGGGCGGGCGCGGTCGTCCCCGCCGACGAGGCGGAGGAGGCGGCGCTGCACCTTCGCGCCTCCCCCGCCGTGTTCCTGCGGGTCGGGTCGGGGCGCCGCGACCCCGGCGAGGCGATCAGCAGCGGCGACGTGGCCGTGGACGGCGACGCGGCCCTGGCCGCGCGGATCCTGGGCGCGGTCAACGTGGTCCCCTGAAGACGGACGGACCCTCCTCGAGCGGCAGCGCGAGCTGGCCGGTGCGGCGGCGATGCCGCCGCCCCACGGAGCGTCGCGCCGCGACGGGCCACTGCCACGACAGCTCGGCGTCGGCGACGGGGAGGCTGCTGAGCACGGCGGTGAGCCTGACCCGGTAGTGCCCGGGTGGGGGCCGGTCGATCGGGCGCCTGGGCGTGCTGGATCATGCGCCGAGCATGAGAGGGCCGGCGACAGGAGCCTGTCGCCGGCCCGGTGAGGGGAGTGTCGGTTCAGGCGGCCTGCGGCTGCAGGATCGCCTCGACCTCGAGGGTCAGCTCGATGATGTCGCCCACCACGGTCACGCCGTTCATGACGCCGGAGAAGTTGACGTCGAAGTCCTTGCGGTTGAGCTTGCCGCGCGCGGTGAACCCCGAGCGGGTTCCACCCTGCGGGTCCGGCCCGAAGCCGTTGGGCTCGACGTACAGCGGCACGGGGCGGGTCACGCCCTTGAGGGTCAGCTCGCCGTCGATCACGAACTGGCCGTCCTCGACGCGGACGCCGGTGGAGCGGTAGGTCGCGGTCGGGTGGTTCTCGGCGTCGAAGAAGTCGCCGGAGCGGATGTGGTTGTCACGGCCCTCGTTGTTGGTGTCGAGGGAGGTGACCCGGATGTTGGCGGTGACCTTCGAGTTCAGCGGGTCGTCGCCGAGCACCAGCTCGCCGTCGAAGTCGCGGAAGTGGCCACGGACCTTGCTCACCATCATGTGGCGGGCGGTGAACGAGATGTCCGAGTGGACCGGGTCGATGACCCAGCTTCCGGCCTGGTAGCCGGGGATCAGGGTGTCGGTGATGGGGGCGGCGCTGACAGTCATTTCAATGCTCCTTTTTTGAACGCTCAACTGTTGCTGGGTAGACTATCACCCCTAAGTTGAGATGTCAACCTTTTTGAGCTACACTACTTCCATGGCCACCACCGCCACCCGCTGGCTGACCGACGAGGAGCAACGCACCTGGCGCGCCTTCGGCAGGGCCGCGCGGCTGCTCTTCGCCCAGCTCGACCGGGATCTCTCGCGAGATGCCGGGATGGCGGCCGGCGCCTACGGGATCCTGGTGACCCTGTCGGAGGCACCCAACCGGACCATGCGGATGAGCGAGCTCGCCGAGGCCACGCTGAGCTCACCGAGCCGGATCAGCCACGCGGTCGAACGGCTCGTCGACGTCGGCTGGGTACAGAGGGCAACCTGCCCGAGCGATCGCCGAGGCTGGCTGGCCATCCTCACCGACAGCGGCTTCGAGGCCCTCGTCGCGGCGGCCCCGCGCCACATCGAGCACCTGCGCACCTACCTCTTCAAGGGCCTCTCCGACGGCGACGTCGTCGAGCTGGGGCGGCTGTCGGAGGCCATCCTGTCGCAGCTGCCGGCATCCGCGTCCCTGGCGGCGGACTGCCCGGGCGAGTAGCCGGCGCACCGCGAGCGGACACGGGTCCATCCGCTCGCTCTCACGTATCGTCGGCCACGATGTCGACAGCCTCCCGCAAGCCAACTCCCGGCGCGGCCGACCGCGGCCTGGTTGAAGCGCGCTGGCCGGCCACGCTGGCCATCGTCGTCGCCATCGGCCTGTACTTCACGCTGCCCGAGTCGCTGGTGCTCGGCCCGCGCTGGGTGCTCCCCGCCCTCGAGGGGGCGATCCTGGTTCCGCTGACCGTGGCCCGGCCCCATCGCCACGCCGGTGAGTCCGGCACCAAGCCGGATCGCCGCCATCGTGCTCATCGCGCCTGGCCACCGCCGGCAACTTTGCCTCGCTCGGCTCTGCTCGTCCACCTGCTGCTCGGCGGCCTGCACATCAGCGGCCGCAACCTGATCTTCTCCGCCATCGAGATCTATCTCACCAACGTGATCATCTTCGGGCTGTGGTACTGGGAGCTCGACGGCGGCGGCCCTTCGCGCGCCTCGCCGACCGAGCGCCGTACCGGGACTTCCTCGTTCCCGCAGATGAACTCCCCCGACAAGGCGCCCGCCCGGCTGGCGCCCGTCCTTCCTCGACTACCTGTACGTGTCACTCACCAACGCCACGGCGTTCAGCCCCACCGACACGCATGCCGCTGACGCGCAAGGCGAAGTCGCTGATGGGCCTGCAGTGCGTCGCGTCGCTGCTCACCGTCGCCCTGGTCGCGGGTCGCGCGGTCAACGTCCTCACCTGAGCGCGTGAGCCAGCGCTACGAGAGCGGCGAGAAGTTCCTCCGTGTCATCCAGCTCTTCCAGCGCCTCTCGGACACCCAGGCGGGCCTGACCACCCGCCAGCTCGCCGACCAGCTCGAGGTGACCACGCGCACGGTGCAGCGCTACATCAGCACGCTGCGCGACAGCGCAGGCATCGACATCGAGGAGGTCGACGGCCGCTTCCGCATCGGCTCGCGCAGCCGCCTGCCGGCGATGCAGCTCGACCACTACCAGGCGACCGAGCTGTTGCTCGCGGTGCGGGCGATGCAACAGATGCGGTCCGAGCAGGAGCCGGCGCTGATCGGAGCGCTCGCGCAGCTGGCGCGCGCGCTCAGCGTGCCGGTGGTGACGCGCTACCTGCAGGGGCTGATCGCCGCGTCCGAACGGCGCCCGCGCGTGGCGCAGCGCCACGAGGTGGAGCGCGTCATCGTCGACGCCTTCGTGCGCCGCCGCAGCGCGAGGTCACCTACCGCGATGCCGAGGGACGCGAGACCAGCCGCGTGCTCAGCCCGTACTTCCTCGAGCCGCGCGCCGAGAGCCGAACGCTGTACATCTTTGCCCACGACGATCTCTCCGGCGAGGTGCGCCCCTTTCGGATCGACCGGGTCCGCGAGGCGCGGCTGCTGGCACAGACGTTCACGGTTCCGGACGACTTCGACATCGACGCGGTGGTGAGCGGCTCGTGGGGCATCTGGCAGGCGCCCGGCCAGGACGACGTGGTGCTGCGCTTCGACGCCGCCATCGCCGAACGCGCGCGCGAGGCGCTCTGGCATCGCGGCGCGGAGGTCACCGAGCGCGACGACGGCAGCATCGAGGCGCGGATGAGCGTGGCCAGCGAGGTCGAGATGCGCTCGTGGGTGCTGGGCTGGGGCGGCTCCGTCGAGGTGGTCGCACCGCCGTCGCTGCGCGAGCACGTCGCCACCACGCTGCGCCGCGGCGCCGAGCGCTACCAGGGCAGCTGAGCGCCCGACGAGCTGCTGCACGCGCGGGTGGGCTCATGCGTGGGCTAAGGTCGCCCGCGTGGCAGAGACATCTCCGCCTTCACGAGGAGGACAACCATGTCTGTGGCCATCGACTCCATAGCGGCTCGCATCCAGGCGGTGCTGCATGAGCAGCGCACCGAGCTGCGCCACGTGTCGCTCGACATCCACTCGCACCCGGAGACGGCGTTCGAGGAGCGCGCGCGTGCGCGACGCTCGTGCGGTCTGCTCAGGTCGCAGGGTTCGACGTTCGCCGTGACGTTTCGGGCATGCCGACGGCGTTCATCGCCGACGCGCAGAGCGGCGAGGGCGGTCCTCGCGTGGCGTTCGTGTGCGAGTACGACGCTCTGCGCGGGCTCGGCCACGCCTGCGGTCACAACCTCATCGGCACGGCGTCCGCGGCCGCCGGCATCGCGCTGCTGCATGCGCTGCGCGACAGCGGCATCAGCGGGCACGTGCGCGTGGTGGGAAGCCCGGCCGAGGAGGGCGGCGGGGGCAAGATCCCACTGGTCGCTGACGGTGTCTTCGACGACTGCGACAGCCGCGCTCATCCTCCATCCCACCGACCGCACCATGGCGGTGATGTGGGCGCTCGCCTGCACGCACTGGCGGTGGGCGTTCACCGGCCGCGCCGCACACGCCGCCGGCGACCCCGACCAGGGCCTGAACGCGCTCGACGCATTCGTGCACGCGTACAACGGTGTCTCGCTGTGGCGGCAGCAGCTCAAGGACGGCGCACGTGTGCACGGGTTCATCGCCGAGGGCGGCACCGCACCCAACATCATCCCCGAGCGCACCAGCGGCGAGTTCCTCACCCGGGCCCGCGACGCCGCCTACCTCGACGCGATGAACGTCCGCTTCCGCGCCATCTTCGAGGCCGCCGCCACCGCCACCGGGTGCACCCTCGAGCTGGTGCAGGAGGAGACGTACAAGGACCTGCGCTCCAACCCCGTCCTCGCCGAGCGCGGACACGCTCACCTCGAGGCGGTCGGCCTCCACCCGATGGTGGCCACGCCGTGGGAACGTGTCGGCTCGACCGACGTCGGCGACCTCTCGTACGCGTGCCCGACCATCCACCCGGAGGTGGCGATCAGCGAGGAGGGCGTGTCCTGCCACACCCACGAGTTCCGCGAGGCGGCGGCGACCGAGCACGCGCACGACGTGATGCTGCGCGGCGCCGCGGCGCTGGCCCTGACCGGGGCCGACGTCATCGCCGACCCCGACGATCCGTGACGCGGTGCGCTCATCGTTCGCCGTCGAGCCATGGCGGCGCCCGGAGTGGCGCGGCTCGAGCGCCTGACCGCTCGCGGAGGCCGCTCAGAGCGGGAGATCGTCTACCGTTGGAGCATGCCCGACAAAGTCGTCAAGTCCGACCAGGAGTGGCGTGAGCAGCTCACGCCCGAGCAGTACGCGGTCCTCCGCCGCGGCGCCACCGAGCGCGCCGGCACCGGCCAGTACGTCCACGTGGAGGCCGCCGGCCAGTACCTGTGTGCGGGCTGCGGCGCGGAGCTCTTCGACTCCAGCACCAAATACGACTCCGGCAGCGGCTGGCCGAGCTTCTCCGCGCCCGCCGACCCCGATGTCATCGAGAAGCACCGCGACTTCAAGATGATCGTGCCCCGCACCGAGGTGCGGTGCGGGCGTTGCGGTGGCCACCTCGGCCACGTCTTCGAGGACGGTCCCGAGCCGACCGGCCAGCGGTTCTGCATCAACTCCGCGGCCCTGCAGTTCGCCAAGGCGACGCCCGCGGCGGCCGGTGCCGGCGACAGCGACACCAGCGAGCCCGACCCCGCCGCCTAAACGCTCCGGCGTCTCGTGCTGCGCATGGGTGCGCGCGACCGTTTGTCAGACTGCGCACGTGCCCCAGACCGGCGTGTCCCGCAGAGCCTGGACGCTCTTCGAGCCGATCCACGCGATCGTGTACTTCGCCCCTGAGGCGCGGGAGAGCTTCGCGGCAGCCGGGCTCCGCGGTGGCTGGATGGGGTACTTCGCGTCGCGCTCGGCGGCGATGGGCGCGGTGAGCGCCGAGGTGGTCACCGCGGTGTTCCACAACTTCCAGCCGGAGATGGTGCGCCGGGCCATCCCCGACGCCTGGAGCTACTCGACCCCCGAACGTGCCCTCGCCGCCCGCCTGGCTGCAGCCGATTCGTCACTCCGCCGGCTCTGGTCGGACGAGGCGGGTTCGCCGCAGGTGGCCGAGGCGGCTGAGATCGCCCTCGAGGTGGTGAGCGGGCTGCGCTCCGACGGGCGTCCGCTGTTCGCGGGGCACGCCGGGCTCCCGGTGCCGGAGGCGGCGCACCTCGCGCTGTGGCACGCCTGCACGCTGCTCCGCGAGCATCGCTTCGACGGCCACGTGGCGGCGCTCACCGTCCATGACATCGATGGCCTGGCCGCGCTGGTGATGGCGGTGGGCGCGGGCAAGGGCGTGGACGCGGCGACGCTGCGCAGTTTCCGCGGGTGGACTGAGGACGAGTGGTCGGCGGGCACCGAGCGTCTGCGCGCGCGTGGCCTGGTCGACGAGGCGGGGTCTCTGACCGCGAACGGCCGGGACCTTCACGCCGCCGTCGAAGCCGCCACCGACCGCCTCGCCGACGGTCCTTGGGACCAGCTGCCGGACCAGCGGCGCGAGCGCCTCTTCGACCTGCTCGGAGGACTGGCGTCTCGGCTGGAGGGCGAGGGCGGGCTCATCTACCCGAACCCGATCGGGGTCAGCCGCCCAGCCCGCTGATCGCCAGGGCTCGCGAGTTCTTGAGCCCCACCTGCGCAAGGCTGGGGCAGGCGCGGACGTTAACCGTGGTGCCGGCCCACGGCCGGCAGCCATGCGAGCCGGCGCCGCCACGGTCAGGTCGCCGGGTCGTTCAGACGGTTGCTGAGGTGCCTCATGAGCAAGGCTGGTCGAGCACTGTTGGCGCTGGCGGGCGCCGTGACCCTGGTCGCCACGTCGGCGCTGTTCGCTCCTCCGCATGCGGCGGCGGCGGGCACGTCCGACCCGGTCACCGCCTTCACCAAGACGGCCGACGTCAGGATCACCATGCGCGACGGCATCTCGCTCGACTCCGATGAGTACGTCCCCACCACCGGGTGCCCGTGCCCCGTGATCCTGGTGCAGACGCCGTACCGCAAGAGCGACACCCAGGTCGCGGAGTACAACCCGTACTTCCCGTCGCACGGCTACGCCGAGATCGTCGTGGACGTCCGCGGCACCGGTTCCAGCGAGGGGTACTGGACGTCGTTCGGCCCGCCCGAGCAGCAGGACAGCGTCCAGCTGGTGCAGTGGGCCGCCCACCGACCGTTCTCCAATGGGACCATCGGGCTCGCCGGGGTCAGCTACAGCGCGATCAACCAGTTCCTGACCGTCGAGCAGCCGGGCACGTCAGCCGTCAAGGCGATCTTCCCCATCGTGCCGATGAGTGACGCCTACCGGGACGTCACCTTCGCGGGCGGCAACACCGACACGGGGTTCATCCCGCTCTGGTTGGGCCTGGTGACCTCGCTCGGCGCCGCGCCCACCGACGACGCGGCGACCCAGCCTGCGATCGCGCTGAACGCCGAGTCGCAGCACCTCATCGACTTCACCCAGTTCGCAGCCCCCGCGGTCGCCGACAGCACCCTGGGCCAGTACGAGAGCAGCCTGCCGCCGCAGCTGCAGTCGTTCCCCGACCAGGCGTACGACGGCCCGTACTACCGCACCGTCGACCCGCTCAGCCGCATCGAGAACGTGCACGTTCCCACCTTCATCGTGGGCGGCGAGTACGACCTCTTCCAGCGCGGTGAGCCGCTCCTCTACAGGGGCCTCGGCCTCGCCCCGACCCAGAAGAAGCTGCTGTACGGACCGTGGTATCACGGCAACCCGTCGACGGACCTCACCGCCGACGACGGCTCGGCGCCCGTGCGCGACGCCAACGGGACGCTGATCCCCTCCACCAACAACCTGTCCCTGGCCTGGTTCGACCACTGGCTCAAGGGCAGGAACAACGGCGTCGACACGTTCCCGACCGTCGAGACCTACCAGCAGGGTTCGAACCAGTGGCACTCCAACCCCGGCTTCCCGTACGCGGCCGAGCAGTACCAACCGTGGTACCTCGGCGCGTCGCCCTCGGGATCGAGCGCCCAGAGCCTCTACGACGGCTCGCTGGCGACCTCCGGCACCTCCGCCGGCTCGGCGTCGGTTCCATGGCAGCCGCTGACCGGGGCCTGCTCGCGCTCGACGACCCAGTGGACCGCGGGCATCGTGGCGGCGGGCAGCTGTCCCAGTGATGACACCAGCGCCCAGGTGACCGGGCTCACCTTCACGAGCCAGCCGTTCAGCCGCACCTACGCGCTGTCGGGGCCGATCCTCGCCGACCTGTGGATCAGCTCGACGCGCCCGGACACGACGTTGAGCGTGACCGTCGGCGACGTCCAGCCGGACGGCACGGTCTCGCGGGTCACCGCCGGTTCGCTGGTCGCGTCGCTGCGGGCACTGGTGACCACGCCCTGTGGCGCCAAGGTCATGGACTGCACGGTGTACGCCCAGGGCCACGTGCCGGTGGTGCCGTGGCACCCGTACACACGCGCGTCGCAGACACCGTTGACGACGTCGCCCACCGAGGTGATGGTCGAGGTGTTCCCGACTTCGCTGGCGCTCGAGCCCGGCCATCGGCTGCGCATCGCGCTGACCACCGGCGACTTCCCCCACCAGGGACCCAACCTCTCGACGCTGGCCAACTCGGTGGGCGGCGTCACCACCGTGTACTTCGATCCTGCGCATCGGTCGCGCGTGTACCTCGGCGCGGACCAGCCGGGGTTCCGGTCGTTCCCTACGGTGATGCCGGGTCGCGGCGCGCAGACCAACA
This sequence comes from Candidatus Dormiibacterota bacterium, assembly GCA_963717185.1. Classification (GTDB taxonomy): domain Bacteria; phylum Chloroflexota; class Dormibacteria; order Aeolococcales; family Aeolococcaceae; genus Aeolococcus. The sequence goes on from CAVQVY010000016.1 coordinate 89,886, forward strand.
CCGCGCCCGCGCAGGCACCGGCGGCACCTGCCGCGGCGGGTGTCTCCAAGGCGGCGCCGGCGCCCGTCGCAGGCGGCACCACGGCGATCACGCCGGCCGCCAGCCGTGTCCCCGTTGGGGCGCTGTACTCGGGCCTGGGCTTGCTGCTGCTCCTCGCCGCCGGGGCGGGGTTGCGGCGGAGGCGGCGGGTGCGCGGCTAGGGCGCGAAAGCAGCCACCACCCGGTCGCGGCCCTCGGCCTTGGCTTGGTACATCGCGACATCGGCGGCACGGACGGCGTCGTCCAGCGATGGGCCGCTCTGCGGAAACACGGCGACGCCGACGGAGGCCGTGACCTTCGCGCCTGTCGCGGCCGGGATGGCGGCGACCGCGCGCCGGACGGTCTCGGCAACTCGGACTGCGCCCTCTGTCCCACTCTCGTGCAGGAGGATCAGGAACTCCTCACCACCGAATCGCACGACCTCATCACCGGTTCGCACGGACGCGCGCAGCGCGCGAGCCACACTCTTCAGCACCCGATCGCCGGCCGCATGCCCTCCGGAGTCGTTGACCAGCTTGAAATGATCGAGGTCGAGCATCAGCACACCGATGTTGGCGCCGCTGCGCAGGGTGCGCGCCGCCTCCTGCGGCGCCACCTCGTCCCACCAGCGCATGTTGTGCAGACCAGTCAGTGAATCGGTACGGCTGCGGTCCTCGAGCTCACGGTACAGCTGCGCGTTGCGCCAAGCAGCCGCAGTGATGTGGGCGACCAGCGCGCATTGGTCGAGGTCGCGCGCGGTGAAACCGCCGACTCCCGTACGCCACACGTCGAGGACGCCGATGCGCTGGTCGCCCGCAACCAGCGGCAGGACCAGCAGCGACTCGGGCCGGTCGTCCTCCTCGGTGCCCGGCACCGTGCCAGCCGCGGGATGCGAGATGGTGTTGTCGCAGTTGTACGGCAGCCCGCGCATGAACGCCCAGCCGGTGATGCCTCGAACTCATGGGGATGGGCTGGTCGCGGAGTGTCTCGATGTCATGGCCGGCAACAACTCGAGGGATCAGGGTATCCGTGTCCCAGTCCGCTTCGAAGACGGCGAGCGCGAGCATCGGCATCATGCGTGGCAGAAGGTCGGTGAGAACCTCGAGGATTCGGGTGGGATCGTGTTCTGCCTGCACGCGCCTGGCCATCTCTCCCAGGGCCTCGGCGAAGGCGCCATCGGCCGGGTCCTGAGCTGCAGGTGCGGGAAGCTCAGCGACATGAGTGAGCGCGACCATGGCGCGCCCCGGCTCCTCGAGCTTGCGGGGCTCGTGGTGGCGGAACCACGCAGGTCCGACCAGCTCGTCCCCAGGAGCAGCCAGCGCAGGGTCGAAGACCAGCGGCGGGCTCAGATGCGTTCCACTCCCGAACTGCACCCCCAACGCTGTGAGCGTGTTTGCCGTGACCTGGTCATCGACTCCTCGCGCGATCAGACGGATGTCGAGACGCGCCGCGAAGGAGATCAGCCCGGCCACCTCGGCGCGCGCTGTGAGGCTGTCGTGCAGGCAAGCCACCTGGTCCGCCCCCAACAGGAGGTAGTCGGGTCGCACGGCGAGGATGCGGCCGTGTCCCACTCGCGGCCACCCGTCGACCTCGAGGACCACGAGGAATCCCGCGGCACGCAGCTCCGCGGCGCGACCATCAGCCACGTCGGCCGTGTCAGGGGAGGTGGCCGAACGCAGGAGCCAGGCTACCTCCGACGGCACCACGCTGCGCGCCTGCGCAAGCTCGGATGGAACGAACGCTGCGGCGTGGCCCAGGGGCTGAGGGAAGGGCACGAACAGCAGCGCGGGAGAGCTGTGCTGGGCGACGTCCAGCGCGTGGGACGCCAGCGCGACCGGGTCGAGACCGCCCGGTGGGCGTGCCATGACCTCGTAGGCGATCGTCGCTCGATCGGAGATGCCGAAGACAGGCAGTAGCGCGATGCCGGCCGGCGACCCGCTCGGGCGCACTCCGGGGCCATCCCGCTCGTCGAGATCCCCGCTCACACCGGGCCGGCCGCGTGGAGAAGGCTGAGGTGATGAATGGACGTCTCCTCGTCTGGCCCGTCCGACCCGGGCGTGGTGACACCTTCCTCTCTGCTCGCCCATTGTCGCCGACTGACAGTCGCAGTCAGCGGTCCCCGGCGCCGGCTGTCAGCCCGGGCGCCTCGAGCGAGGCGGCTGATGCACTCTGTGGCGCCAGGTCACGGACCCACGCACTCGACGCTGGGAAACACGGGACGCGTCTCCAGCGAGTCGCCGCTGGCGCAGTAGTAGATGACCAGGTCCAGCGGGTTGCCCGTCCCGGTCAGCTGTGCTCCGCCGGCGATCGTGGCCGCGCTGATGGTGAAGTTGGCGAACCCCACGGTCTGGGACGAGTTGACAGCGCATGGTGGGATCGACCCGGTGTCGCTCCCGGCGACGGCGCAGACGTACCAGTCCATCGCGGTCGTACAACCACCGGACACGGTGTCGCCACCGTTCACCTTGTCGAACCCGAAGGTGAAATCGTGGGGCGGACACAGCACGCCGTCAAAGGTGGGGGTGTGTAGTTCCGCGAATTCGTGGGTGGGCACGCGCAGGAATACGAGAGGCTGATCCAGGCGGGCTTGGTTCCCGTGATCCCGGGTGGCCCTGCGACCACTCCGCCCGAACCGGCCGATCCGCCGGAGCCAGCCGAGCCACCCGCGGGGTTCAATCCTCCCCCGGAGAGCGAACCTGATGTTGAACCGGTGGTGTTGTTCAGCGCCTTGATGAACGCCGGCACAGCCACCAGCGCGATGACCCCGGCGAGGAGCAACCCCACCAGCACCCCGGCCGCCGCGTTGGCGGACCGCCTGGGTTCCGGCGTGGCTGCGCTCGGGGAGCGCGCGACCTGGCCGGCGGTCTCCCAGTTGGCGATGTTGTTCCGAGCTGTGGCCACGTAGCCGCGGATCGCGGGATCCAGGTCGTCGTCGAAGGTGGTGACCATCTCGCGCGTCACTGACACGGCGTCGGCGGTGAGACCCAGCTGCGCAAGGAAGAGACCGCCGTTGAGGCCCGCGGCAGCCGCGACACGCCGGGCGAGGACGGCGGTGTGCGCGCGCAGGAGAACGCGATGCCGAGGTCGCAGTACACGATCGCCATCGCCTTGTCGTTGACCACGTCGCCGCCGAACACCTGCGCCGCGTCGACCATGGCCTTGGCCACCCACACCTGGAAGCCCGGGTTCGGGTCGCTGGCGTATCGGTCGATCACCGCCCGGTACTCGGCCAGCGCCTGGTGCAGCACGGAAGCCCGTTGGTTCGGCCGGGCCCGGCCGGCTTTCATCGCGAACAGGTGACCCTTGGCGCACATCGCCGCCGCGACATAGCCCTGGACCGCCAGGTCGGGGTCGGCCGAGAACCGCTTGAGGATGTCGTCATATGCAGACAGGGCCTGCGAATCGCGGCCGAGCCGGCTCTGCGCGTTGCCGGTCTCGTAGAGAGCTCTCGGCCAGCGCCACGTTCGTCGAGCTGCCCGGCGACAGAGCGGCTGCGATGGCTCTCTGCAGCTCCTTGGTGGCAGCCCTGGCGTCGTCCGGGAGTGGAAGCCACTGCGCGCCGTCCCACCAGAGGTGGCCTCCGGTGGAGAACGCGTCCAGGGAGACCTGGACCGCTCCGTACGCATCGGGGCTGACCTGCGGTTGACCCGGGGGACCGGGTGTCGTGGTACCGGCCCGGAGGCCGAGCCGCTCCCGGTACGTGCTCGCGTTCTCGCTCGCGATTGCAGTGAGCCGTTGCGCGATCGGGCCGGAATGTGAATCCAGGTGACGCATCGCGGCGTCGTGGTGGACGATTGCGGACGCCCTGTCGTTGATGGCGTCGGATGCATACACCACAGCCGAGTCCACCAGCGCTTCCGCCACCCACACCTGCATTCCTGGGCTGGCATCGCGTGCGTACCGGTCGATCACGGCGCGGTACTCCGCGAGCGCCTGGCGCAGCACGCGAGGCCTCTCTCCGGGCTTTGTCGAGTACGCCTTCCTCGCGAAGAGGTTGCCTCTCGCCACCGCGGCGGCGGCCGCGTACCCCCTCAGCGCCGGGTCAGGATCGTCGGCAAAACGTTGAGCACGTCCTGGTACGCCGCCAGCGCCTGTGTTTCGCGGCCGCGCCGGGCCTCGGCGTTCCCCAGCTGGTACAGCGCCCCCGCGAGTGTCAGCGCCGTCGCGCCACCACGCAGTCGAGTGGCCGCGCCCACCGCTCTCTGGAATTCCTTGACAGCAGTCTTGGCATCCTCGGGAATCGGCTGCCATTGTGCCCCGTTCCACCAGAGATGCCCGTCGCCGAACACTGTGTCCAGGGAGACCTGCACCGATCCGTACATTGCCGGCGTGATCATCGGGGGCATACGGATGGTGCTGTGGACATCATCACCACGGCGAGATGTCGTCGCAGGCACCAGTCAGAGGTCATGACGCGCCTCGCCGAAAGAGCCGGACGCGGTCACGGTGCTCTGTTCAGAGGGAGGTGTCAAGCACTAGCCGGCTCGTGGCCTGTCGATGTGAGCCAGGATGCGGGATGCGTCAGCGCCCAGGCGTCGAAGCTGCTCCGGCGACAGCGCGTCGATGACCAGCGACCGGAGATGCCTCACGTGCCCGGGCGCCGCTGCAGCAAGTGTCGCGAAGCCCGCGGCGGTCAGGGTGGCGTTGGTGAAGCGTCCGTCTGCCCGATCAGGCGCCCGGCGGACGAAGCCCCGCCGCTCGAGGCGCTCGACCACGTGCGAGAGCCGCGACAACGACGCGTTCGTGACCTCCGCCAGCGCACTCATGCGCATGGTTCGATCTGGGCTTTCGGACAGCATGGCGAGCACCTGGTACTCAACCATCCGCAGCTTGGAGTCACGACGCAGCTGTTGATCGATCGACCAGGGAAGCCACGTGAGCAGCCGCACCAGCGAGAGCCACGAACTCCAGCTGCGCTGCGGTCAGCCACTCGACCGGCGGTTGCTTGGCGCCTCGGCGCGGTTGACGAGCCACCCCATCAGCATACCGTGGTCACTCCCCTCTTCAAGTGAGTTGAGAGTCGACTTGACTATTAACTTGACATTTCAAGCTTGAATGTTCAACCTGTCCGGTCACAGGGATCGCGGTAGGAGGAGAGCGAAGATGAACGTGGCACTCACCGGAGCGACGGGGTTCGTGGGATCTCACGTCATGAGAGAGCTGCTGGAGCACGGCCACCAGGTGACAGCGCTGGTTCGTGACAGTGCCCAGGCCGACGGGCTTGGCGCCGGGGTCCAGGCGGTCGTCGTCGACCTCTACGACCGACCGGCGGTGGTGAGCCTTCTGCGGCAGGCGGACGCGGCGATCCACACCGCGAGCCCCAATGACGAGACCAGCGCCGCGCTCGACAGCGCAGTGGTCGACGCAGCGATCGAGGCCTTCGACGGGACCGGCAAGGCGTACATCAGCATCAGCGGCATCTGGGTCTACGGCGCCAACACCGCCATCAGCGAGCAGTCGCCGTTCGACGCGCCCCCGATGGTGGCCTGGAAGGAGCCGAACGAGCGCCGAGTGCTCGGCACCAGGGGCTTGCGCGGCGTCGTGGTCGTGTCGAGCGTGGCCTACGGTGACGGCGGCGGTGCGATCCCCGGGCTGCTGCTCGGCTCGCCACGCGACGACGCCGGCAAGCTGGTCATGCTCGGCACCGGACAGCAGCACTGGTCGAACGTGCACGTCGCCGACCTGGCCGAGGTCTTCAGGCTCGTCCTGGAAGATGACACCGCTCGCGGCTACTACGTCATCGGCAACGGGTTGAACCCGACCGTCGCTGAGCTCACCGAGGCTGCGGCGGTTGCAGCCGGCGCCGCCGGGGCGGTGCCGGGTTCCGAAGCCGAGGCTCGGACGCGCCTCGGCGACTACTTTGCGGAGGTCTTGCTGCTCGACCAGTCGACAGATGCCGCCAAGGCCCGCGCCGAGCTCGGTTGGCAGCCGTCCCGCCCGTCACTCACCGACGAGCTCCGCCAGGGCAGCTACCGCGCAAAGGTGACGGCCGGCTGATTCGCCGAGTCGAGTCCGGGTACTCGTCCTTGCGCCAGGCGCGGGGCTCGGCGGGTTGAGGCTTCGGGGTCCGGTCGAGCAGGAAGCTGTGATACGGCGCGACGAACGGGTCGGGCGCTGTCACCGTGTAGGTGTGGTAGATGGTCTCGTTCTCGCGCGCGAAGGCGATCCAGCCGGGATTCTCGAGCAGGCCATCCTTGAGCTCGGCCCCGACCTGAACTGACCACTCCTTGAGAAAGTCGGGCGGGTTGTCGAGGATCTCCTGCACCTGGGGAATCTGCGCAACCTGCTCCTCGGTCATCGCCAGGCCGAAGTCGAAGGGGAAGTCGGTGCGGCACGTGGAGACGTACGGGAACTGCCAGCCCATCCGCTGCTTGTAGGCGGCCAGCTTTTCGATAGGCGCCCGCGAGAAGCAGATCAGCGTCACGTCGCGGTGGTTCAGGTGGACGAGCGAGCCGTCGAGCTCGTCGGCCAGGCTCGTGCAGCCCGGGCAGGCACCCACTGTGTAGTCGGGGCCGAACATGATGTTGTACGCGAGCAGCTGTGAGCGACCGTCGAACAGGTCGGCGAGGGTCTTCCTGCCGTCCTCGCTGTCGAACACGTACTCCTTCTCCACCGGGACCCACGGGAGATCCAGCCGCTTCGTCTTGATCTCCTCGTTTCGCTGCGCCTGCTCGGCCTCGAGCTTGGCGAGCTCGTCCCGAGCCGCCTGCCATTCGTCGCGTGTTCCCACTTTGTGCTCAGGCATCTCGGCTCCTTCTTTCGAGGTTCGCTCTCAGCCGGGTGGTTGCACCGCCGGCCGGTGACCACCGTCGCCTCGGTCGCCGCACAAGAGCGGGAGACGGGGCTCGAACCCGCAACTTCAACCTTGGGAAGGTTGCACTCTACCGTTGAGTTACTCCCGCGCCGAGCGCTGAGTGTACTGTCAGCGCGCCGCCTTGCCGATCTCCTGGACGTCGAGCTTGCCGTCCACGTAGAGCTGGCGGATCACCTTCTTGTCCTGCTTGCCGACGCTGGTCTTGGGCAGCTCGTCGAGGAACGTCCAGCGCTCGGGGAGCCACCACCGGGCCACCTTGCCGTCGAGGAAGGCGCGCAGGTCCTCCGGGCCGGCTTGTGCCCCGGGCTTGAGCACCACCGCGGCCAGCGGACGCTCCTCCCACTTCGCGTCGGCGACGCCCACCACCGCAGCCTCGGCGACCGCCGGGTGTGCGGCGAGGTGGTTCTCGAGCTCCACCGACGAGATCCACTCCCCGCCCGACTTGATGACGTCCTTCGAACGGTCGGTGATCTGCAGGTACCCGCGCGAGTCGATGACGCCGACGTCGCCGGTGCGCAGCCAGCCGTCGTGGAACCTCTCAGGTGCGTCGACGCCGTAGTAGGAGCCGGTGATCCACGGTCCGCGGGCCTCGAGCTCGCCCACCGCCGTGCCGTCCCAGGGCAGCTCGTTGCCATCCTCACCGACGATGCGCAGCTCGACCCCGGGCATCGCCCTGCCGGTCTTGCTGCGCCAGTCCATCTCCTCCTCGGGCGGGATGCCGGCCGGCGGGAAGGCGATGCACCCGAGCGGGCTCGTCTCGGTCATCCCCCACGCCTGGATCAGCTCGATGTTGAGCTTGTCGCGGAAGGCCTCGATGAGAGCGCGTGGAACGGCTGAGCCGCCGCAGATGGCGCGCTTGATCGACGACAGGTCGGCGTCGGTCGCCTGCGCGTACTGCAGCATGCCGGTGAAGATGGTGGGGACACCGCCGGTGAAGGTCGGCCGTTCCGCCTTGATGAATGCGCACAACGGCTCGGGCTGGAGGAAGCGGTCGGGCAGGAGCAGCGTGCAGCCGAGCATCCACGCGACGTAGGGGATGCCCCAGGCGTTGACGTGGAACATCGGCACGATCATGCAGCAGGCGCTCCGACTCGTCGAGACGGAACGCGCCCCACACGCCGAAGCAGTGCAGCCAGATGGACCGATGGCTGTAGACCACGCCCTTGGGATCGCCGGTCGTCCCGGTCGTGTAGCACATCGCCGCCGCCGACCACTCGTCGATCTCGGGCCAGTCGTACTCCGCGGGCTGGGCGGCGATGGCCTCCTCGTAGCGCACGTGCTCACCGAGCTTGCCGGTGTCGCCGTCACCGACCACGATGACGTGCTCGACGGTGGGCAGGTGCTCGCGGATCGCCGCCAGGAGTGGGACGAGCGAGCCGTCCACGATGATCACCTTGTCCTCGGCGTCGTTGACGATGTGGACAAGCTGCTGCGGGGCGAGACGCAGGTTGAGGGTGTGCAGCACCGCGCCCATGCACGGGATCGCGAGGTAGGCCTCGAGGTGCTCCTGGTTGTTCCAGGCCAGCGTGCCGACCCGGTCGCCCGGCCTGACTCCCATGCTCGCGAGCACGTTGGCGAGGCGGGCGGCCCGCTCGGCCACCTGCGGGTAGGTGGAGTGGCGTGCCTTCTCACCCTGCCAGGTGATCACCTCACTCTTCGGGAACAGTCGCGCGCCACGGGTCATCAGCGAGGTGACCGTCAGCTGGTACGGCTGCATGGTGCTGTTCATCTGCCGCTCCTTGGGTTTTGCGCCTGCGCGCGCGACTCGGCATTCTCGGCGAGCCGCCACTTTCTCGCAATCGGCCCGAGCCCGGCGTCGCGGCAGCGCCATCTGCCGCCTGCTAGGCTCGATCGGTGGTCACCGCCTTCCTGCTCGTGGTCTGCGAGCCCGCCCACATCCACGACGTGGCGCGCGGGCTCGCCGACACCGACGGGATCGCCGAGGTGTACACGACCACAGGGTCGGCGGACTTCGTGGCGGTTGTCCGGGTCGCCGACCTCGACGCCCTCGCCACCCTGGTCACCGAGCGGATCACCACCCTGCCGGGCATCACCAGGACCAACACCCACGTGGCGATCCGTTCCTACGGACGCAGTGACGAGGCGGCGGCATTCGACATCGGCGTCGACTGAACCGCTGCGACGGGTGCGGGGCGTCCCCGTCCGCGAGCCGTCCGCAGGCTCCTGCTACCCTCGCCGCGATGAGGATGCACCCGGGCGCATGGGCTCCGGGCCAGGCCCCGGCGTGAGCGCGGTCGGGGCGCCCAGCGAGAGGGCCGAGGACGTGCTCCGCAGCGTCTTCGGGTTCAGCAGCTTCCGCCCCGGCCAGGGTGAGATCGTCGCCGCCGCGGAGGCCGGGCGCGACCTGCTGCTGGTGGCCCCGACGGGGTCGGGCAAGAGCATCGGGTACTGGGTACCGGGGATCGCGGGCGGTGGCCTGACCCTGGTGGTCTCGCCCCTGATCGCCCTCATGAACGACCAGGTCGCGCGGCTCAGGTCGCTCGGGGTGGCGGCCGCCGCGCTGCACTCACAGGTCGATCGCGAGGCCCAGGACGCCGCGCTCACCGCAGCACGCTCAGGCGCGCTGCGCTTCCTCTACGTCACCCCCGAGCGGTTCGGCGTTCCCTCCTTCACGTCCGCGCTTGCGGGGCTGTCGATCGCCCGGCTCGCCATCGACGAGGCCCACTGCATCTCCAGCTGGGGCCACGACTTCCGCCCCGACTACCGCAGGCTGCGCGACGCCGCCGCGCTCTGCGGCCGGCCGCCGATCGGCGCCTTCACCGCAACAGCGACGCCGCGCGTCCGCGCCGACATCGTCAGCTCGCTCGGCATGCGCGAGCCCGAGATGCGGGTCACCGGTTTCGTGCGCCCCGAGCTGCGCCTTTGCGTGGTGCGCTGCCGGGGCCAGCAGCAGAAGCGTGCCGCGTTGCTCGACGCGCTGCGTGCGCTGCCCGGCCGGGCGATCGTGTACTGCGGCAGGGTTCGCGCCACCGAGGAGATCGCCGAGCTCCTGCGTGACCACGGCTTCCGCGCGGCCGCGTACCACGGTGACCTGGACGGCGCCGCGCGGCACCGCGCCCACTCCGGTTTCGTGGCCGGCGACATCGACGTGGTCGTCGCCACGTCCGCGTTCGGCATGGGCATCGACCTGCCCGACATCCGCAGCGTCATCCACCTCGACTTCCCCGGCAGCATCGAGCAGTACTACCAGGAGGCGGGGCGCGCCGGCCGCGACGGCGAGCGCGCCGACTGCACGCTCCTGTACAGCCCAGCCGATCGCGACCTACAGGCGTTCTTCATCGAACAGGCCTATCCCGACCGCGACGCGGTGCGCGACGTCTACCGCGAGCTGCTGCGCGAAGGGCGCTGGGACCTCGACGGCTGGGATGACCGCCTCCCCGGCCGTGAGAGGCACGTGGTCCGGGCGTCGCTCGACCTGCTCCGCCGCGCCGGCGTCCTGCTCGAGGGCGGCGAAATCTCCCGGCTGCAGGGCGCTCCCACCGACTTCGAGGCGCAGGACGTGCTGCGCGAGCACGCTTACGCGCGCCTGCACCAGGTCATGGACTACGCGCGCAGCGGCGCCTGCCGCCACGCGCGCATCGCCGACTACTTCGGCGAGGAGGGCGCGCCGCGGACATGCCTGTCGTGTGACAACTGCCTGCAGCCGGCACGAGAGCGCAGGGCTGTGCCTGCCGGCGACGTCGGCGCCGCCCTGGCATGCGTGGCGCGCTTCGACGGCCACCTCGGCGCGGCGCGACTGGCCGCTCTGCTGCGCGGCGCGGACGACGCCTGGACCCAGCAGCGCGCCTGGGTGCGCGAGGCCGCTTTCTTCGGGTCCATGCGCACGTGGAGCACCGAGGGCGTCCGTGAGCTCCTCGCCACCCTCATCGAGGAGGGCTGCGTGCAGCGCAGCAGCGGCGAGCGGCCGGTGCTCTCGTTGACAGCGCTGGGCAGGTCGGTGCTCGACGGCAGCAGCGACCTCGAGGTCGCGGTGGAGGTGGCCGGCACGCTGCAGCGCCACAGCGGTCCCGGTGCCGGTCCCGACGAGGCGCTCGACGGTGAGGCTGGAGAACGATTCGAACGCCTGCGCGGCTGGCGGCGGGCCACCTCCCTGGCCGAGGGCGTTCCCGCCTTCGTGGTCTTCGGCGACCGCACCCTGCGCGAGCTGGCGCGGCGCAACCCCGGCGACACGCGCACCCTCGTCGGAGTCCCCGGGATCGGCCCGGCCAAGCTGGCCCGCTACGGCGATGACGTGCTGCGCGTCCTCGCGGGTGAGCCGGCATGATCCGCCATCCGTCGGCCAGCTTCGCCTTCACCGCGCGCCTGCGAATCGTCAACCGGCCCGGCATGCTCGGCCAGCTCACCTCGGCGATCGGCGGCCTCGGCGGTGACATCCGCGGTCTCGACATCGTGCGGGTGGACCGCGGCGCGATCGTGCGCGACGTCACCGTGCTGGCCGCCGACGAGGACCACGCGCAACAGCTGGTCGAGATGATGAAGACGCTGGTCGGGCGTCGAGGTCCTCGACTACTCCGACCGAACCTTCCTGGCGCACCTCGGCGGCAAGATCGAGGTGGTGGCGCGCACGCCGATCCGCACCCGCGAGGACCTCTCCATGGTGTACACGCCGGGGGTGGCGCGGATCAGCCTGGCCATCGCCGCCGACCACTCCCGCGCGCGCAACCTCACCATCAAGCGCAACTGCGTCGCCATCGTCACCGACGGCAGCGCGGTGCTCGGGCTCGGCAACATCGGCCCCGAGGCTGCGCTGCCGGTGATGGAGGGAAAGGCCATGCTCTTCAAGGAGTTCGGCAACGTCGACGCCTTCCCGCTGTGCCTGGCCACGCAGGACGTCGACGAGATCGTGGCCACCGTCTGCAACATCGCTCCGGTGTTCGGCGGCATCAACCTCGAGGACATCGCCGGGCCGCGGTGCTTCGAGGTCGAGGAGCGTCTCTCGGACCTGCTCGACATCCCGGTGTTCCACGACGACCAGCACGGCACCGCGGTGGTCGTGCTCGCCGCGCTGCTCAACGCGCTCAAGGTGGTGAAGCAAGCGGATCGAGGACGTCCGCGTGGTGTGTCTCGGTGTCGGCGCCGCGGGGACCGCGGTGACCCGGCTGCTGCTCGCGGCGGGCGTCGGCGACGTGGTCGGCGTCGACAGGGCCGGGATCATCCACCCCGACCTCGCCGGCCTGAGCGCCTCGCACGGCTGGTACGCCGACCACACCAACCCGCGGCGCATCGCGGGCACGCTGGCCGACGCGCTCGAGGGCGCCGACGTCTTCATCGGCACCAGCAGCGCCGGCGTGCTCGACGCCGCCCTGGTGCAGCGCATGGCGGAACTGCCCATCGTCTTCGCGCTCGCCAACCCCGAGCCGGAGGTGCAGCCGGAGGCGATCGAGGGAGTGGCCGCGGTCATCGCCACCGGGCGGAGCGACTACCCCAACCAGATCAACAACGTCCTCTGCTTCCCGGGCTTCTTCCGCGGCCTGCTCGACAGCGGCGCCAGCCAGATCACCGACGCGATGAAGCTCGCCGCCGCCCGGGCGATCGCCGACGCGGTCGGCGATGACCTCCTGCCCGAGTACGTCGTTCCCTCGGTGTTCAACCGCGCGGTCGCGCCGGCGGTCGCCGCCGCCGTGGAGGCCGAGGCGGCCAGCAGCGGGCTCGCCCACGCTCTCGGCGACCTCGTCGACCCGCTCCACGCCGGCGAGGCGGGGCGCCACCCCACCGGGTGACCGCCTGGCTGCGGGCCGGGTCGCCGTCGCCGTCCGGTACGCTCGATCCATGACCACCGCCCCGGCGTCCCCGGTCGCGATGACCGGGGCGACGCGCTTCCTGGCCGCGGCGCGGATGCAGCCCGTCGACCGCACCCCGGTGTGGTTCATGCGCCAGGCTGGACGCAGCCTCGCCGCCTACCGGGAGCTGCGTGAGACGCAGGACATCCTCACCATCACGCGCACTCCCGAGCTGTGCGCCAGGGTCACCATGATGCCCGTCGAGGAGCTCGGCGTCGACGCGGCGGTGCTGTACGCGGACATCATGCTGCCGCTGTTCGGGATGGGCGTGCCGTTCAGCATCGACCCCGGCCTGGGCCCGGTGATCCACGAGCCCGTCCGCGACGCGGCCTCAATCCGCGCTCTGCGCGTGGTCGACCCCGAGGAGGCCACCCCCGACCTCTTCGAGGCCATCAGGCTGGTGCGCCGCGAGCTGGACGGCCGCACCGCCGTCCTCGGCTTCGCCGGCGCCCCGTTCACGGTGGCCTCGTACCTCATCGAGGGCCGCCCCACCAAGGACTTCGCGCGCAGCAAGGCGCTCATGTACGGGCAACCCGCGCTGTGGCACGAGCTCATGGAGACGCTCACCGAGGTCACCATCCGCTACCTGAGGGCCCAGGTCGCGGCGGGGGTCCAGGCTGTGCAGCTCTTCAACTCGTGGATCGGCGTGCTCGGCGCGGCGGAGTACCGGGAGTACGTGCTCCCCTACGTGACGCGGATCTTCGCCGGCGTCGCCGGCACCGTGCCGAGCATCCACTTCGGCACCGGCAACACCCAGCTACTCGAGGACATGGCGGGCGCGGGCTCGGACGCGGTGTCGGTCGACTGGCGGCTGCCACTCGGCCAGGCCTGGGCGCGGATCGGGGACCGTGCCATCCAGGGCAACCTCGACCCCACCGTCTGCCTGGCACCCTGGCCGGTGGTGGAACGGCAGGCGGTGCGGGTGCTGGCGGAGGCGGCCGGGCGACCCGGGCACATCTTCAACCTCGGCCACGGCGTCCTCGCCGACACCCCCGCGGACACCCTGCGCCGCGTCGTCGACCTCGTCCACGAGCGCACCTCGGCCGGCTCGTGAGCTCTGAGGGGCGCACCGGCGTGCTGCTGATGACGTTCGGCTCAGCGGTGACCTCCGCCGACGTCCCCGCCTACCTGCGCAGCGTCCGTGGCGGGCGTGAGCCGTCGCCCGAGCTGGTTGCGGAGTTCGCGCGCCGGTTCGACGTCATCGGGCGCTCGCCCTTGCTCGACATCACGCTCGAGCAGGCCGCCGCGCTCGAGGAGCACCTCAACACGCGCGACAGCGGGGGCACGTTCGCGGTCTGCGCCGGGATGCTCCACTCGCGGCCGTGGATCCTCGAACTCGCTGCGCGACCTCGTCGACGGCGGGGCCACCCGCGTGGTCGCCATCGTCCTTGCGCCGCAGTTCTCGCCCCTGATCCTCACCGGCTACGAGCGCGCCCTGAACGCCGCCGCCGGCGAGGTCGCGCCGGAGGTCCCGGTGCGGCTGGCGGGGTCGTGGCACACCGTGCAGCCGTGGATCGACTCCCTGTCCGCGCGTGTCGGCGAAGCGCTGGGGCGGTTCCACTCGGCCGACCGCGACCGCGTCGCCATCGTCTTCACCGCCCACAGCCTGCCCCGCCCGGTCGTGGAGCGCGACCCGGGCTACATGATCCAGGTCGACGAGACCATCGCCGCCGTAGCCGCCCGGCTCGGTCTGAGCAGAGAGCGATGGACCTTCGCATTCCAGAGCGCGGGCCACACTCCCGAGGAGTGGCTCAAGCCCGACCTCGCCGACGTCCTCCCGGGCGTGCGCGGGTCCGGCGCAACCGACGTGCTGGTGGTGCCGGTGCAGTTCGTCGCCGACCACCTCGAGACCCTCTATGACATCGACGTGGCGGCCGCGGAGCAGGCGCGCACCGCCGGGCTCGGCTTCCACCGCATCGCCATGCCGAACACGGACCCGCAGCTCATCGCCGCGCTCGCCGAGGTCGTCGACCGGGAGATCAGCGCCGTCCACGCCTGATCGTCAGAGGATCGCGACCCGTCATCGAGTTGCAAGGTCGGTCGCCGATGCTCCGGCCACATGACTGTGCGATCGCCGCTGGCGAGAATCAGGCGGCACCGGGTTGCCGTGATCGCCGTGGCGGTGCTGCTGGCCGCCGGCGCGGTGGGACTCATGATGGCTCGCGGCAACACGGCGGCTCCTCAATACCGCACCACCGCCGCCACCATCGCCACCATCAGCCAGACGCTGTCGCTGACCGGCAACCTCACGCCGGTGGCGCAGTCGAACCTCAACTTCCAGGTGAGCGGCACGGTCACCGCGGTCGACGTCTCGGTCGGGCAGACCGTCACAGCCGGACAGGTCCTTGCCACCGTGGACCCCACCACGCTCCAGGCCACGCTGGCGCAGGCGCAGGCAAACCTCGTGGCCGCCCAGGCCAAGCAGAGCGCCGACCAGTCGTCGAGCACGAGCAACACCGCGGCGCAGCAGGTTGCGACAGCGCGGACGACACTCGCCAACGACCAGACGGCCTACTCAGACACCGTCGCCGTCAGCAACCAGACGATCAGCGCTGATCAGCAGGCGATCACCAATGACCAGGCCGCCGTCAACAGCGACTGCAACTCGAGCCCGCCGTCGGCCAACTGCCAGCCCGACCAGCGCGCGCTGTCGACGGCGCAGTCGCAGCTGCAGACCGACCGGGTGCGCACCCAGCAGTCGAACGACCAGGCGTCAGCCAAGGTCGCCTCGGACCGGACGGCCCTGGCCAACGCCGAGTCGGCCGGCGCCAACTCGAGCGCCGCCGCCACGGCCGCCCAGGACACGGCCAGCGTCAGCCAGGCCCAGCAGGCGGTGACGACCGCGCAGACAGCAGTGGACAGCGCGACGCTCGACACGCCGGTGGCCGGCCAGGTCGCCCAGGTCAACACCGCCGTCGGCAGCTCGGTCAGCACCGGTTCCAGCGGAGCAGCGGCGTCGACCCCGGCAGCAGCGCAGTTCATCATCCTGACACCCGGCTCCTTCCAGGTCACCAGCACCGTCAGCGACAGCGTCATCGGCGAGGTGGCCGTCGGCCAGCATGCGAGCGTCACCGTCGCCGGCTCCACCAACGGGCTGCCCGCGACGGTCAGCTCGGTCGGGCTCATCGCCACGGTGACGTCCGGGGTGGCCACGTTCCCGGTGACGGTGCAGATCACTGACACGCACCCGTCGCTCCGGGATGGCATGTCGGCGACGGTCACCGTGGTCGTCAACCAGGTGGTCGGCGTGCTCACAGTGCCGACCAGCGCGGTACACACCAACGGGACCACCTCGACGGTGCAGGTGCTGAAGAACGGGGTGGCGACGTCCGTGGCGGTGACGGTCGGCGCGGCCGACCCGTCGCGAACCCAGATCACCTCCGGCATCTCCGCCGGTGACACGGTTGTGATCGCGACGATCACCAGCACCGTTCCGACCACGTCGTCGAGCAATCCCGCACGCCGCGGCGGCGGCCTCACCGTCGGCGGCGGCGGTGGCGGCGGCGCCGGTTTCGCACCGCCCGGCGGCTGACGTGGGCCAGCCGCTCATCGACGTCAGCCAAGTGTCGAAGATCTACGGCCGCGGAGACGTGGCCGTCCACGCCGTCGACGACGTCAGCCTCCGTGTCGACACCGGCGAGTTCGTGGCGGTGATGGGGGCATCGGGCTCGGGCAAGTCGACGCTGATGAACATCCTCGGCTGCCTCGACGTTCCCAGTGTCGGGCACTACCGTTTCGCCGGCGAGGACGTGGGCACGATGACCGAGGCGCAGCTGGCCCAGGTGCGCAACCGCCGCATCGGCTTCGTCTTCCAGCAGTTCAACCTGCTGTCGAAGCTCTGCCGGCCTGGCGCAACGTGGAGCTGCCTCTTCTCTATCGCGCGGGGGGCGAGCGGAGGAGGCGAGCGGTGGACGCTCTCACCACCGTGGGGCTCGCCGACCGCGTCGAGCACAAGCCAGGCGAGCTCTCCGGCGGCCAGCAGCAGCGCGTGGCCATCGCACGCGCGCTGGTCACCGACCCCGACCTGGTGCTCGCCGACGAGCCCACCGGCAACCTCGACAGCGCGTCGAGCGGGGAGATCCTCGACCTCCTCGTCGAGCTCCATGCCTCCGGCCGCACCATCGTGCTCATCACCCATGACGCGCACGTCGCCGAGGTGGCGACGCGCAAGCTGGCCATGCGTGACGGGCGAATCCTCGAGGCGGTCGCGGCGTGAGCCTGCTGCGCACGTTCGAGACCGGCCTGCGCGGCATCACCGCGCACCGGCTGCGCTCGCTGCTCACCACGCTCGGCATCCTCTTCGGGGTCGCCGCGGTCATCTCGACCGTCGGGATCGGCCAGGCGTCGTCGGACTCGGTGAACAGCCGCATCGCTTCGCTCGGCACCAACGAGCTGACCATCTCGGGCGGAACCTCGGTGAGCGGCGGGGTCCGCGGCGGGGCCGGCAGCGCACAGACGCTGACCATGGCCGACGTGACCGGGCTGTCGGACCACTCCGACGCTCCCGACATCATCGCGGTCGCGCCCGAGAACCAGGCGTCCGCGACAGTCGTCAACGGCTCCGTCAACACCACCACGACGGTGGAGGGGAGCACGCAGGACTGGCTGACCGCCAACTCGCGGTCGCTGGCCGACGGGACGTTCCTGACCAGCGCCAACGTCGCCAACCACGCGCTGTTCGTCGTGCTCGGGTCGACCACCGCGGCCAGCCTCGGCGCACAGGTGGGGTCGCAGGTGACCATCGCGTCGACGCCGTTCACGGTGGTGGGGATCCTCCAGTCGACGGGCGGCTCGGGGTTCAACAACCCGGACGACCTCGCGGTCATCCCGCTCTCCACCGACCAGGACCTGCTCGCCGGCCAGGGCAAAGTGCAGCGCATCGTGGTCGCATCGTCGAGCGCGGCGACCGTGGGGTCTGCATACATCGAGGCCGACCAGCTGCTGCTGCAGACGCACCACATCAGCGACTCCACCGCCGCCGACTTCAGCATCGTCAGCCAGAGCTCGTTCCTGAGCACGGCTCAGTCGGTGACCACCACGCTCACCCTGTTGCTGGCGAGCATCGCCGCCATCTCGCTGCTCGTCGGTGGCATCGGCGTGATGAACATCATGCTGGTGACGGTCACCGAGAGGACGGCCGAGATCGGTCTGCGCAAAGCGCTGGGGGCGACGCCGGGCGACGTGCTCAGGCAGTTCCTCGTCGAGGCGGCGACGCTGTCCGTCGTCGGCGGCTTCCTCGGTGTGGGCATCGCCCTGCTCGTCGGCGTGCTGCTGCCGCACTTCACCACCATCGCCATCCACATCACGCCTCTGCCGGTCATCGTGGCGGTGGGTGTCGCAGCGGCGGTGGGCCTCGTCTTCGGTGTCTACCCCGCGGTGCGGGCAGCGCGCCTCGCACCGATCGTGGCACTGCGCTCGCAGTGACCGTGTCCAGCATCACCCAACGGAGAACGCACATGTCCATCCTCACCAAGCTCCTGCTCTGCGGCTCCGTGGTCGCCGTCGCCGGCTGCGGCTCCGCCGCCGCCAGCAGCGGCGCCGCCGGCACGCCGACCCCGAGCGCCGCGCGCGGCGCCGGCGGGGAACCGCCGGCCAGCTGGTGCGGGTCAGTGGCAACTCGCTGACCCTGAGCACCACCACCGGCGACATCTCGGTGGACTACACCAGCAGCACCACCATCATCTCGACCAGCACCGGCTCGACGGGGGACATCGTGGCCGGTACCTGCGTGGTGATCGGCGGCCAGAAGGACGCGACCGGCCACGTCACCGCCAGCTCCGTACGGCTCAGCCAGGCCGTCAACGGGTCGTGCTCGATCCCCGGTGCCCAGGGTGGTGCGGCGGCCCCCGGCGGAACGCGCCCGTCGTTCCCGGCCGGCGCCAGTCCCCGTCCGGGCGCGCCCACGCTCAACCCCAACGCGGCCTTCGTCAGCGGCATGGTCAGCGCCGTGTCGGGTGACGTGGTCACGGTCACGTCGGCCTCGGGCACGACCAGCTCGGTGACCGTGCCGACCACGCTGTCGGTGACCGAGTCCTCACCGGCGACCGCCGGCGCCCTCACCGTTGACAGCTGCGTGCGCGCCGTCGGTTCCAAGGACTCGAGTGGCGTGGTCCAGGCGCGATCGCTGACCATCCAGCCCGCGGACTCGACCGGCGCCTGCACGTTCGGTCGCGGTGGTTTCGGCGGCTTCGGGGGCGGAGGCGGATTCCGCGGAGCGCCTCCGACCGCAGCCTCCTGAGTCCGGCCCCGGTCAGTCCTCGGCCGGCGGCCGGCCGCTGCCGGCGATGCCGTCGATGATCGTGTTCATGGCGTCGAGGCGCTCGGCAACCGTTCGCAACACCCCGCCCGCCTCGGTGGGCAGCTCGCCGAAAGCGCCGTCCTCGAGCATGGAGACGTAGCCGACCGCGACCACCAGGGGCTGGCGCAGCTCGTGGCAGACGTGGCGCAGGTAGTCGCGCTCCTCCGGCCCGGTGCCGCCGCGTGGATAGTTCGGGGCATCATCCATCGCTGTCCGCATCATAGTCGGCCGCGTCCGCCGGCCCAGAACGCCGGACGCGACGAGCGAGGCCGCCTGAGCGCCGCTCAGGAGGTCGGCGCGGTGTCGAGCACCCCGCTGCCGTTGCCGCTGCCGTTGCTGCCCTGGGCCACGCGCACGCGCTCGAGGTACTCACCGACCAGGCGCCTCCCGGTGGCCTCGTCGCCGACGCTGGCGACCACGTGGTAGGCGGGCTCGTCGGGGTCGGGGCGCACCAGCACGAAGCCGCCGTCGACGAACACCTTGAGCCCGTCGACGAGGTCGAGGTCGCGTCCCTGGTGGTCCTCGAGCAGACGGCGCATCACCTTGCCCTTGGCCTCCCAGGGACAGAACTCGGTTGCGGTGATGTACGGCGACACCGGCAGCGCGCGGCGCATCTCGCTGAGCGGCGTCTGGTAGACCGCCCTCATCTCGAGCAGCTTGACCAGCGTATACATGGCGTCGTACGCACCGAAGAAGTACGGCCAGATGAAGCCGCCCTCGCCATCGGCGGCGAGACAGGTGCTCGGCGCCGCCGAGGCACGGAGCACTGCGGACGCCTCTCCCGGCGTGGGCGTGAACGTGCCGCCCGACTCGACGATGAGCGACGCAAGCCACTGCGGGGTGGTCGCCGGTGCCAGCACGATGCCCGGGTGGGTCTTCATCCACCACCTGATGAGGATCCCGAACGTCTCGTAGGGCGTCATCACCGTGCCCTCGTCGTCGATGAAGGTGATGCGCTCGGCGGTCGGGCTGATCATGCAGCCGACGTCGGCGTGCACGGTGCGGCTGACCAGGGCGGTCTCATCGGGAACGGTCTGGTGGCGGGGCTGCTCGTTGAGGCCGGCGTTGAGTGGGATGGCGGTGACGCCGAGGTCGTTGAGGATCCCCGGGAGGATCGTGGAGGCCTGGCTGTAGTCGTAGTCGATGAGCACCCGGAAGTTGGCGGCACGGATGGCGGCGGCGTCGACGCTGTTCATCAGGTGCCGGCAGTAATCACCCGAGGGGTCGACGTGCTCGATGTCGCCCATCTCGTAGAAGGCGGCGCGCCGGAAGTCCTCGCGGAAGAAGAGGTTCTCGAACTTGCGCTCGGCGCGCTTGTCGATCTGCAGGCCCTCGCCGTCGAAGAAGCGGATGTCCGCGCTGCGCTGGTCGAGCGGTGACACCAGCACGTGCACGCCGGCGTCGCAGTGCCCGCCCCTGGTGGCGAACTGGGTCATCGGCACCGACACCTCGTTGAGGTCGCGCACCGTGGCGCCGGCGCTGATCAGGCCGGACACGATTGCCCGCTTGATCATCCGTGAGCTGCGCGCATGGTCGCGGGCGACCGCGATGGTCGCGTTGCGGGGCAGCGTGGCCGCGAACGCGGCGCCGAGACGAGCGCAGAACTCGGGAGTCAGCTCCACGTTGATGAGGCCGCCCATGCCGTACGAGGAGAAGAGCCCGCGCCGCCACTCCCCCGCCCAGATCACCGACTCGTTGACCGTCGACCCCGGCTCGACCTCCTTGTGGGGCCAGATCTTCACCCCTGAGCGCACCCGCGAACCACGCCCGATGACGCAGTCGTCGCCGATGACGGTGTTCTCCTCGAGGAGGCTGCCGTTCTTGATGGTCACGTTGCGGCAGACGATGCTCTGGCGCAGCCGGCAGTTCTCGCCGATGTACGAGTGCGGCCACACCACCGCGTTGGAGAGCTTGGCGTTGTCGTCGATGATGGTGTACTTGTCGATGACCGCGTGGCCGTTGATGAAGGCGCCGGCCTTCAGCTTCACCTCGTCGCCGATGAACGCGGGGCCCTCGAGCTGCACCCCGATGCCGAACTCGACACCCTCGCCGATCCACACATTGCCCTCGCGGCGGCCGGGGATGTGGCAGCGGACGTGGCCCTCGAGCGCGTCCCAGTTGGCCTGCATGTAGGACTGGATCGAGCCGATGTCGCACCAGTAGCCCTCGGCGACGATGCCGAAGAGCGGCTCCTTGCGGCGCAGCATCGCCGGGAAGACGTCCTGGGACCAGTCGACCGAGGTGTCGGGCTTGATGTGGTCGAGCACCGACGGCTCGATGACGTAGATGCCGGTGTTGGCGTGGTCGCTGAACACCTCGCCCCACGACGGCTTCTCCAGGAAGCGGCGCACCCGTCCGTCCGGCTCGGTGATGACCACGCCGTACTCGAGCGGGTTGGGGACGCTCTTGAGGACGATGCTGGCGTGGCTCTGGCGCCGGCGGTGCTCCTCGAGCACCCAGGTGAGGTCGATGTCGGTCAGCGCGTCGCCGCTGATCACCAGGAAGGTGTCGTCGAGCAGGTGGGCGGCGTTGCGGACGCTCCCGGCGGTGCCGAGGGGGCGGTCCTCCACCACGTACTCGATCTCCATGTCGAGGTCGGAGCCGTCCCCGAGGCGGTTGCGGATCTCCGCGCCCAAGTACTGGAGGGTGAGGATGACCCGGGTGATGCCGTGCTCCCTGAGCAGCCGCAGGATGTGCTCGACGACCGGCGTGCCGGCCACCGGGACCAGTGGTTTGGGGTACTGACTGGTGAGCGGACGGAGGCGCGAGCCCTCTCCGCCGGCCATGACCACCGCCTTGACGCCCGAGCCGGCGAGCGACGAATTCATTGTCGCTTCCATCATAGGGACCTCCCCCCGGCGGCGAAGGACCGGGCGAGCGTCCCTAGGCGCGCGAGGCGGCGAGCTCGAGCGCGGAGCCGTAGATCGACGCCAGGCCGGCTGCCGGCCGGCTGGGCGCGGTGACCGTGGCGGCCCGGCGACCCAGCTCGAGGAGGTCGACGTCGGAGGCCAGGTAGCCGGGGGAGTCGTCGGCGACGCTGAAGACGGTGGCCGGGGGGTCGTCGCCTGCGCCCAGGTCGTCGAGCAGAGCGGCTGTCTGCCACTCGAACCCGTGCACGATGTCCGGGGCGAAGGCGGTGGCGCGGAGCAGCGCCTCGACGAGGGCGCAGAAGGCCAGGTACCGCTCGCCATCATCGGGGTCCCCGTACGGCGAGTCGCGGTCGAAGTAGATCGGGGCGTCGATGCTGAGCACGGGGACGCCGGTTTCCGGCAGGGCGCCCTGGAGCACGCGGGCGACGGTCACGCGCCCGGGCGAGGCGCCGCGCAGCTGCGCCACCCGGATCCCGGCAGCCTCACCCAGCTGGGCGCCGCGATGCCGCGGAATCGCCAGCACGACGTCATGACCCAGGTCGGCGGCGGCAGCGACGGTGTCGGCCACCGCGCCGGCCAGCAGCCCTGAGGTCGCCAGCGGCGCACACTCGACGGCGGCGATGAGCACGCGCAGCGGCCGCCCCGTGCCGGGAGGAGGAGACTTCACGTGCAGGGTGCCTGCCGCCGGGACGCGCTCCGCACCGCGCTCCCACTCCTCGAGCAGCACCGAGAAGTCGGCGGCGTCATTGCGCAGGGCGATGGCGAGGTTCCTCACCGCACGCTCGACCACCAGCTGACCCGCCGGGCCGGCGTCGATGACGGCGCGGTCGAAGCCGGGCTGGGAGTCGCCGAAGCGCAGATGGAGACGCCCACCACCGGCGCCATACAGGACGCGCGAGACGCTGCTCGCCGGGGGGCGCATCGAACCCAGCGCAGCGCCCACCTCGGCGGTGCCCGCGCTCAGCCATTCGGAGACGCCGGCTGAGGGCGGGTCGATGCTGCGCAGGGGCGCGCAGTCGTGCCCGGGCTCGAGCGGGTCGACCACGGGTCGCCCGATGTCGTCGGGGACTGCGATGCCGGCCAGCTCGTAGGCGTTGCGCAGGTGGACGCGGTACAGCGCGTCCCAGGCAGCGTCGCTGCCGGAGTCATGGTGCCTGCCGAACCACCAGAACCAGTCCGAGGCCTGCGCGATGAGCAGCTCACGGTGGGCGGCCGGGTGGGCCGCAGCCCCGCCGGCGTGGTCGAGCGCGTCACGCGCCGACGCCAGCATGGTCCATGCCCGGGTGTGCGCGGGCTCGCCGATCCAGGTGCGCAGGTCGGCGTCGATCCACGAGCCGGTCCAGAGCTGCGGCAGCGGCTGCACGGTCTGCGCGTGCTCGTCAAGGAATGCGCCGATGTGCGTGCTTCGCAACGACGGGCTCGACGCCAGCCCGGTGTAGAACGCGTCGAGGAAAGGGGTGGCGTTGTCGTCGTAGAAGTCCTTGAAGTTCTCGCCGTCCAGCGCGATGGTGACCAACCCGCCCGGCTGGTCGTCTGCCTGCTCCGCGGCAACCTGCTCGAGGCGCGCCAGCAGGTCGGCTGCAGCGTCGGCGGCGGGCATCGACTGGTAGGTGAAGCCGACCAGGTTGCTCAGCTGCGCGTCGCGGAACACCATCTGGAGGCCACTCGCCTCGCGATACGCGCGGTACAGCTCGCCACCGGCGCGCACGTCGTCCACATCCAGCGTGCGGGCCAGCACCCCCTCGTCGCTCACCGCGAAACGTGCCCCACACGCGTGCATCAGCGCTGCCGCCTCAGGAGACACCGCGCACTCGGGGGGCCACATCCCCGCGGCCACGTGGCCGGACACGCGCGCAAACTCGGCGAGCCCGCTGCGCACCTGCTCGTCGGCGTCGAACGGGGCGCGCAGTGGCGGGGAGGGGATGTCGATGCCGGGCGCCGCCACTCGCGCGCTGCCGGCGTCGATGAGCAGGGGCAGGATGGGGTGGTGGAAGGGGCTGGTCATGGCTTCGAGGCGACCCTCGGACACCGCGGCGCGATATGCGGGGATCACCGCCTGCAGGAGGGTCAGCTGGTGCGCGTCGACCAGGACCTTGTCGAGCTCGCTGAAGCCGCGCGCCCGGCGTGCCAGCGAGTGGAGCTCGACGTCGTCGCGGATGTCGCCGGGTTCGATGGCCAGCAGCAGCGTCCAGAGCTGCAGGTCGCGGATGTCATCCACGTCGGCGCCGGCAGCGTCGCCGCCGGGAAGGCGATCGAGCAGCTCGAGGTACGGGGGCGAAGAAGAGCGGCACTCCGGGCGGCCGGATCCCTCGCGCCGCGCGCCGGCCACGAGGAAGTCGCGCTCCGCGGGCGGTCAGCTCGGCGGCGCTGCCGCAGGCAGAGGTCACGCTCGGCGTCGGCGGCGTCGCCGCGACGCGTAGGGTCTCGAGCTGACGCACAGAAGGCCGGGAACCATGTTCATGGTCACGCGCACTCGGGGTGCCGGTCGAGGATGCGCAGCATGTGCAGGTAGTCCTTGGTGGCGCGGCGGCGCACCCATGGCAGCACGAACTGGCCGGGTGGAAAGCAAGATTGGCGGCGGGGGCTGTCGCCCTGCTTGCTGTCACTGGGCTGGCGACCATCAATGGGTCGATCGGCAGTCCGGCCTTTGCCGACGCCAGTAGGCCGCCCGCATTTCCCAAGGACTGCCCGCCGGGTCAGGCGCCACCTCCCGGCTATCCGAACCCGGGCGACCACCTGATGGCAGTATCCGGCCGCGGTCCACAACGGGCCTCGGTACCGTACTGCAGCCCTTCCAGAACCAGAACTTCGCCGACCTGGACCGCGCCGGGAAGTACGACCCGCGAGACCGGTCCGATCAACCCGCACGATCCCATCACCGTGGGCCACTGGATCGGCTGGGACTCC
>CAVQVY010000017.1:0-4462 GCA_963717185.1 Candidatus Dormiibacterota bacterium
CGACGGTTCAAATTTGACCCCCTAACGACGGTTGAAATCTGACCCCCCTCCACAGAGATGTAGTGATGTGAGAACACTCCTGGGAGCTCTGGCTGCCAGGAGGGAGGTGGTGCTGACCGTGGAACAGTGGGCCGAGATCCGACGGCTGCACGTCGGGGAGAGGATGGGGATCAAGGCGATCGTCCGGGAGCTGGGGGTCTCTCGCAACACCGTGCGAGCGGCGATCCGCTCGACCTCGCCGCCGGCGTACCAACGGACCAGGAGGCCGTCCGCCATTGACGCCGTCGAGCCGCAGATCCGCGAGCTGCTGGCCGCCCATCCGCGGATGCCGGCGACGGTGGTGGCGGAGCGGCTGGGGTGGGACCGGGGGATCACCTGCTTCCGCCGGCGGGTCACCGATCTGCGCGCCCTGTACCTGCCGCCGGAGCCGTACCAGCGCACCGACTACGTGCCCGGCGAACTCGCCCAGTGGGATCTGTGGTTCCCGCCGGTGGACATCCCCGTGGGCATCGAGAGGTCAACGCGGCCGCCGGTGCTGGTGGGGGTCTGCGGCTACTCGCGGTGGACGGTCGCCCAGATGATCCCGTCGCGAGAGAGCTGCGACCTGCTCGGCGGCCACCTCGCCTGCCTGGAGGAGCTCGGGGCCGTGCCGCGTGCGGGCGTGTACGACAACGAGAGTGCGATCGGCCGCCGTCGCGGAGGTCGGGCTGAGCTCACCGATGCCTTTCAGCGCTTCAGCGGCGCCCTCGGCATGCGCGTGGTGTTGCTCCGCCCCGGGTTCCCTGAGGGCAAGGGACTGGTGGAGCGGGTCAACGGATACCTGGAGACCTCGTTCCTCCCCGGCCGGGCCTTCGCTGGAGTCGAGGACTTCAACGCCCAGCTGCGCGAGTGGCTGCGCTGTGCCAACCGGCGCATCCACCGCACCCTGCGCTGTCGCCCCGCCGATCGCATCGCCGAGGACCGTGCGGCGATGCTGCCGCTGCCGATGCCGCGACCTGTGGTTGCGTGGCACGGTGCCACCCGAATCGCACGTGACCACTTCGTCCGCTTCGGCACCTGCGACTACTCGGTCCATCCGCGGGCCATCGGCCGCCGCGCCACCGTGCGGGTCGACCTGCACAGCGTGGTCGTCACCGTCGACGCCGAGGAGGTGGCCCGACACCAGCGCTGCCTGGCGCCACACCAGACCATCACCGACCCTGAGCATCAGGCGGCACGGCGTGAGCTGCAGGCCCGGCGGGAAGCGGTGTGCGCCCGGGCCGAACTCGAGGTCGAGGTGCGTGACCTCAGCGTCTACGACGCCGTGCTGGGGGTGGCGTGATGTCGGCGACAAGCACCGCCAGGGACCTCGGGTACCTCTGCCGCGAGTTGAAGGCGCCGTCACTGCTCAGTGCTGCGCCGCGCCTCGCCGAGCGCGCTCGCAAGGACAACTGGACCCACGAAGAGTTCCTGGCCGCATGCCTGGAACGCGAGGTGGCCTCGCGCCAGAGCCACGGCGGCGAGCAGAGGGTCCGTGCCGCCCGCTTCCCCGCCCACAAGACCCTCGAGGAGTTCGACTTCGAGCACCAGCGCTCGCTGCGGCGCGAGGTCGTCGCGCATCTCGGCGCCCTCGACTTCGTGGCCGCCCGGGACAACGTGGTCTTCCTCGGACCACCGGGCACCGGGAAGACCCATCTCAGCGTGGCCTTGGGAATTCGTGCGTGCCAGGCCGGCTACCGGGTCGGCTTCGCCACCGCGGCCGAGTGGGTGGCACGCCTGGGCGACGCACACACTGCTGGCCGTCTGCATGATGAACTCCAGCGGCTGCAGCGCTACCCGTTGCTAATCATCGACGAGGTTGGCTACATCCCCTTCGACGGGCAGGCCGCCAACCTCTTCTTCCAGTTCGTGTCGTCACGCTACGAACGGGCCAGCGTGGTGGTGACCTCGAACAAGCCGTTCGGCCGCTGGGGCGAGGTGTTCGGAGACCCGGTGGTGGCAGCAGCGATGATCGATCGCCTCGTGCACCACGCCGAGGTGATCACCCTCAAGGGCGACAGCTACCGGCTCAAGGACCGCGACCTCGGGCGCGTTCCGACGGACGACGGCACGTGAGCAGGTCGAACTGGTCGAACTCCACGAACGCGCGCCGCTGTGAGCGCATGAGAGGCCCGGAAACCCATCCCTACGATGTCCAAGACCTACCAGGAGGTGATGCCAAACCCAGACCCAGCCCTCAGAGGGGGGTCAATTTTCAACCGTCGGAAAGGGGTCAGTTTTCAACCGTTGACAACAGGCGTGAAATGACGCCCGAGGCTCAGCGGTACCTCATTGGCCGTCTCGAGATCCTCAGGGACCAGCGACGCGAGTTCGGCGCAGGTCACGAGCATGTACGCAGCACCGTGGCGCACGTCGGCGGGGCGCTGGAGGCATTCAGGGTGTCGACGGCGCTGACGGACGCTGAATTCATGGACTGGGGACGCCGAACGGGCGAGGCTGCGGGGCTCATCCTTCCTCCACCGGACGCACCGCCCGGCCTGTATGCGGGTTCGTTCACAGAGGACCCTCCGAAGCCGGGAGTCCCTCCGTCGCCTCCGCCAGTCGCAACCCCACCCCCGGTCGAGTGGGACTTGTACGCACGGTTCGTTCGCATGCTCCCAGGACCCGACGAAGAGCTGGTGATCGCTGGCGGGCTCTTCCGAGTGATCGGGCTTGTGCTGTACGACAAGCGGATGCGGTTCCATTGGCGGATCGCACCTCCGCACGATGTCGACCAGCGCTATGCCGACGATGCCAGAGCGCACGGGCGGGATACCGAGGGTCTACCGGAGGCCGAGCGCGAGCCATGCCGGCGTCGTTGGCGAGGCCATCACCGGGGCCGCATCTGGCACGAGCTCAGCGTCACCGACGACGTTGGCACTTCGTACCAGCACGTCGGCGGGGGCTCCGGCGAGTTCGAAGACGATATCTTGTGCAACCAGGTCGTGACTTCCGCTCCTCCTCCGGAGGCAACTGTGGTGACGGTTGGTCTCCGGGGCGCCCGCTTTGATTTTCGCCTGATAGGGTCCTGAGGCACGTTAGCGTCCACAGTCGTGGTGTACGACAAGCCTGACCTCGACATCTTTGTCGAGTAGCGCAGACATGAAAGAGCCACCGACATCCTTCAAGTGCTTTGACCTCTTGGAGGAACGACGGTGGCCACGACCAGCATGACCAGCCTGGACTTCATCCGCAACGTCATCGAGCAGGGAGAGCCTGATGTGGTGCGCTCCATGCTCGAGCGCGTCGTCGACGAGCTCATGGACGCTGAGGTGGACGCTATCTGCGGCGCGGCCCGCGGAGAGCGCAGCGACGATCGGGTGAACCGGCGCAACGGACACCGGGAGCGCGACTGGGATACGCGGGCGGGAACGATCAGCCTGCAGATCCCCAGGCTGCGCCAGGGCAGCTACTTTCCCGACTGGCTGCTGGAGCCGCGCCGGCGCGCCGAACGGGCGCTGGTGGCGGTGATCGCCGAGTGCTACGTGCGCGGGGTCAGCACCCGGCGGGTCGAGGGGTTGGTCCAGACCTTGGGCATCGACCGCCTCTCGAAGTCGCAGGTGAGCGAGCTGGCCAAGAGCCTCGACGAGATCGTGGAGAGCTTTCGCAACCGGCACCTCGACGGCGCGCCGTACGTCTACGTGACCCTGGACGCGCTGACCCAGCGCACGCGCGAGGGTGGCCGGATCGTCAACGTCCACGTGCTGCTCGCCGTCGGTGTCAACGCTGAGGGATACCGCGAGGTGCTCGGCGTCGATGTGGTGACGACCGAGGACGGCGCCGGCTGGACCGCCTTCCTGCGCAACCTGGTGGCCCGCGGCCTGAGCGGCGTGCTGTTGGCCATTTCGGAGCCCATCCCGGGCTCAAGGACGCCATCGCGGCGACGCTGCCCGGCGCCGCCTGGCAGCGGTGCAGGACGCACTTCATGCGCAACCTGCTGACCCGTGTGCCGAAGAGCGCCCAGGCACTGGTGGCGACCCTGGTACGGACGATCTTCGCCCAGCCCGACGCCGCCTCGACCTGGTCGCAGCACGCCGCCACCGTCGAGAAGCTCATCGAGCGCTTCCCCGAGGCGGCCACGCTCCTCGCCGACGCCGGCCCCGACCTGCTGGCGTTCACCGCCTTCCCCAAGGAGCACTGGAAGCAGATCTGGTCGAACAACCCGCAGGAGCGTCTGAACAAGGAGCTGCGTCGGCGGACCGATGTGGTGGGCATCTTCCCCAACCGGGCCGCGGTGATCCGCCTGGTCGGCGCCGTGCTCTGCGAGCAGAACGACGAGTGGGCGGTGGCCCGCCGCTACTTGTCCGTCGAGTTCCTGCTCAAGGCACGGCTGATGCTCACCGATGCGACGACGGAGGTGCAGACGCTGGCCGAAGCTTCCTGAGCGACGTCACGAACGACCTCGGATGCCGGTGGCCGTTCGTACACCACTTGACAGGACGTG